>JAICWC010000049.1 GCA_025934995.1 Thermoleophilia bacterium
CGCGACGAGGACGTCGACAAGATCATCGGCCTCGAGGTCGGCGCCGACGACTACATGACGAAGCCGTTCAATCCGCGCGAGCTCGTCGCACGGGTCAAGGCGATCCTGCGGCGCTCCGGCCCGGAGCGCGACAAGCGCGAGAGCGCAGTGCTCAAGCACGGTGATCTCTCCATCGACGCCGGACGGCGCGAGGTGAAGGTCGGCGAGACCGAGGTGCAACTCGCCCCGAAGGAGTTCGACCTGCTGTGGGAGCTGCTCGACCACAAGGGTCTCGTGCTCACGCGCGACCAGCTCCTCGAGCGTGTCTGGGGCTACACCTTCGCGGGCGATACGCGGACGGTCGACGTGCACGTCCGCCAATTGCGCCGCAAGCTCGGCGACGCGTCGCCGATCGTCACCGTGTGGGGCGTCGGCTACAAGGTCGGTCCCGCGCGCGAGCCGACGCCCGCCGCGTAGCGGAGTACGCTCGCGGGACATGTTCGGGTCGTTGCGCTTCCGGCTCCCGGCGCTCTTCCTGCTCGGAATCGTGTTCGCGGGAATCGTCGCAACGGCCGTGTCCATCCGGTTCTTCCAGGACTACACGAAGGCGCGCGCCATCGACGAGCTGCGCTCGGAGTCGGTCGGCATCGTGCAGCTCTACGCAACACAGGCCGGACGGCAGACGGTGCCGCGCAGCGAGCTGCAGGCTGCGATCGGCGGCGACCGCATCTTCTACGTGCCTGTGGTGCGCGGCGCGGAGTTGTTCGTCGGAAAATTGCCGCCGCTCTCGCCGAGCCCCGTCGACCTCCACAGGCTCGACAGGAGCGGCCCGGTCACGGTGCACTTCACCCATGTCCGCACGAAGTACATCGCCGTTGCCAGCCCGGTGAAGCTCGGGCCGCAGCTCTTCGGGGCGCTCGTCGTCGCCAAGCCGGAATCGCAGCTGCGGAGCCGCTTGCTGGGACTGATCGAACGGCTGGCGATCGCGTTCGGCGGCGGCGTGATCGTCGCCGGGCTGCTCGGCGTCTACTTGACGCGCCGCATCACGCACCCGCTCGGCACGCTCTCGCACGCGGCGGACGAAGTTGCGTCAGGTGACTACGCGGTCGAGCTGCCGCCTGCGCGCGGCTCCGACGAGATCTCGACGTTGTCGCGGCGGTTCGCCGACATGGCTGCGAAGCTCGCCGAGTCGGAAGCCCTGTCGCGGAACTTCCTGATGTCGGTCTCGCACGAACTGCGCACGCCCTTGACGGCGATCCGCGGGCACGTGTCCGCGCTGCGCGAAGGCGTGATCGAGGCCCCGGATCTGCGTTCGGCGTCGCTCGCGGTGATCGAGGTCGAGGCGATGCGGCTCGAGCGGCTCGTGGGCGACGTGCTCGATCTCGCGAAGCTCGATGCGCACCGCTTCACGGTCCTGCAGGAGGAGGTGGACATGGAGCAGCTCGTCGACCGAGCGTTCAGCGCGTTCGGCGAGGAGGCGCGACGGCGCACGATCGATTACCGCCGCGAGGTCAACGCGCGGCCGGTGATCGTCAGCGACGGCGACCGCCTGCTGCAGATCATCTCCAACCTGCTCTCGAATGCGTTCCGCTGGACGCCGGAGGGTGGCCGGATCTGGCTCGAGCTCGGCGCCGAGAACGGCACGATCTCCGTCGCCGTGTCCGACACGGGCCCCGGGATCAGCGCCGAGGAACGAGAGCGGATCTTCCGGCCGTTCTGGTCGCGCGACGGCGGCGGCACCGGTCTCGGGCTCGCGATCGCGCGCGAGCTCGCCGTTGCGCTCGGCGGACGGATCGAGCTGCGCAGCGAGCCCGGCCTCGGCTCGCGCTTCGAGCTCGTCCTGCCGACGGCCTAAGAGGCGATCGGGAACTGCACGACGTCGCCGCCGAGCTTCTTCTCGATGCGGTCGAGGCGTGCGTCCGCCGACTTGAAGCCGGCGGCGATCAGATCGACGAGCACGGCGAGGTCGTCGATCCGAGCGTGCCGCTCGGCGAGCAGCTCGGTCTCGAGGCCCTCGACGCGGCGGACCAGGTGGTTCATCAGCCCCCGCACCTCGGCGATGTGGCGCGCGACGGGGAGGACTTCGGCGCGGATGGCGTCGTGCACGGCCTCGCCGACGCGCGGCGGCAGCGACGCCTCGAGCTCCGCGGTCGTCGCGGCGAGGGCAGCCACTTGTTCGCGCGCCCGCGTGAGCGTCGCGTCGAGGTCGGCGGAGGTGACCTCGGGGCGCACTGCGCGGTCGAGCGCGCGCTGGAGGGCGTCGTCCATGACGGCGACGTTAGCTTGGGCGTCGGATGGATCTCGAAGAGCTGGCTTACGAGCTGCCACGGGAGCTGATCGCCCAGCACCCCGCCGAGCAGCGCGACGCCTCGCGGCTGCTCGTGTACGAGCGGGCGACCGGCGAGATCCGGCACCGCGTCTTCTCCGACCTGCCGGAGGAGCTGGACGGTGAGCTCGTCGTCGTCAACGACACGCGCGTCGTGCCGGCGCGGATCCGGATCGACGAGCCGCGCGGCGAGGTGCTGCTGCTCGAGCGCGTCTCCGAAAACGAATGGGAGGCGCTCGCGCGCCCGACGCGCCGGCTGAAGGCGGGGCGGACCTACGCCGGAGTCGAGCTGCTCGAACACCTCGGCGAGGGACGGTGGCGGGTGCGGCTGCAGGGCGATCCGGACGGCGAGGCGCCGCTGCCGCCGTACATCACCGCGCCGCTCGGCGATCCGGAGCGCTACCAGACGGTCTACGCGCGCGACCCGGGCTCTGCGGCCGCGCCGACCGCCGGGCTGCATTTCACACCGGAGCTCCTCGCTCGACTCGACGTCGAGCGCGTGACGCTGCACGCCGGGCTCGACACGTTCCGGCCCGTCACCGAGCAGACGCTCGAGGAGCACCGGATCCACGGCGAGCGCTACAGCGTCGCGCCGGGCGCATGGGAGCGGATCGCCGACGCAGAGCGCGTGCTCGCGGTCGGGACGACGACGGTGCGGACGCTCGAGACCGTCGCCCGCACGGGAGAGCTCGAAGGAAGAACGGAGCTCTTCATCACGCCGCCGTTCGAGTTCCGCCGCGTCGACGCGCTGCTGACGAACTTCCATCTCCCTCGGTCGACGCTGCTCGCGCTGGTGATGGCGTTCGCCGGCGTCGACGAGACGAAGCGCATCTACGAGACGGCGGTCGCCGAGCGCTACCGCTTCTACTCGTTCGGCGATGCGATGCTGGTGCGATGAGACCGCGCGCGGCGAACGAGTGGCGCGACTTCTGGCGCGACGGCGGCACGCGCGAGCTCGCGGCGCGACTCGGTGACCTCGCGCCGCACGCGACGCGCGTGGCGACGCTGCTCGGCAGCAACGCGCCGGTCGGCGCCCTCGCGGCCGAGCTCGGCCGCATCCGCGGGACGAACGAGCCCGACGGAGCACTCGCCCAATCGATCTACGACTGGTTCCACGGACGATGAGCGCGTTCATGCTCCACCACGAGGACGGCGACGCCCGCGCCGGCATCCTGCACACCGCGCACGGGGATGTGCGCACGCCCGTGTTCATGCCGGTCGGGACGAAGGCGACGGTGAAGACCGTCGACCCGGACGAGCTGAAGGGGATCGGCGCGCAGCTGATCCTCGGGAACAGCTACCACCTGCACTTCCGGCCCGGCGACGACGTGATCGAGGAGCTCGGCGGCCTGCACGCGTTCATGCAGTGGGACGGGCCGATCCTGACCGACAGCGGCGGCTTCCAGGTCTTCTCGCTGCGCGACACACTGCTCGCGTACGACGACGAGGGCGTCACCTTCAAGTCCGTCTACGACGGCGCGCCGGTGCGGTTCACTCCCGAGCTTGCGGCCGAGATCCAGTGCAAGCTCGGCAGCGACATCGCGATGTGCCTCGACATCTGCCCGCCCGCGGGCATTCCGCGAGGCGAGCTGGGCGAAGCGGTGCGCCGGACGACGCTCTGGGCCGAACGGCAGCGCGACCTTCCGCGCGCGGACGGACAGCTCCGTTTTGCGATCACGCAAGGAGGGCTCGAACCGGAGCTCCGCGCGCGCAGCAGCGAAGAGCTCGTCGCGCTCGACTTCGACGGCTACGCGATCGGCGGTCTCTCCGTCGGCGAGGAGCGCGCGCCGATGTTCGAGGCCGCAGCGCACGCGGCCGCACAACTTCCACGGGACAAGGCGCGCTACTTCATGGGGATCGGCGACCCGGAAGGCGTGATCGAGGTGATCGCCCGCGGCGTCGACATGTTCGACTGTGTCCTCCCGACGCGGACGGCGCGCACCGGCAGTGCGTTGACGTGGGAGGGGCGGCTCAATCTCCGCAACGCGAAGTTCGCACGCGACCCGCGTCCGCTCGACGAGGCGTGCGGCTGCCCGGCGTGCGCGCGCTTCAGCCGCGCGTACATCCGACACCTCGTCAACCAGCAGGAAGTCTTGGGGCTGCGGCTCCTCAGCCTGCATAATCTGCGCTTCCTGATCGATCTCGTCGCTGAGGCACGCGAGGCGATCGAACGAGGCACATTCCCTTCCTGGCGCGCGGAGGCGCTCGAGCGATTGCGATGATCGGTGCAAGCGGCGGCAGCGGGTTCTTCCTCCTGATCATCCTCGCGTTCGCGTTCCTCTGGCTCGTGCTCGTCCGGCCGCAGAAGAAGCGGCAGGTCGCGCAGCAGCGGATGCTCGACGAGATCAAGGTCGGCGACGAGGTCGTCACCGCCGGCGGGATCTACGGCGAGGTCACCGAGGACTCCGGCGAGGACGTGATGGTCCGGATCGCACCGAACCTCGAGGTCCGGGTCGCGCGTCGGGCGATCGGCGGCGTCATCCAGCCCGAGGAGCCGGAGCCCGAACCGGTGGACGAGCCCGAGCCGGAACCCGGATCGGAGTCCCCACCCGCCGAGTAGCCCGGCTACCCTGTTTTCCGCTCGTGACCGACCGTCGTAAGTACCTCATCCTGATCGGCGTCATCTGCGCGGCTCTCGTGGGCGCGGTGATGCTCGCCGTCCCGGGCTCGCCGATCTACCAGAAGCCGACGCTCGGGCTCGACCTGCAGGGCGGCCTCGAGGTCGTCCTCCAGGCGCAGGCGCCGAAGGGCAAGACGCTGCAGCCGTCGGATCTCGATCGCTCCGTCTCGATCATGCAGAGCCGCATCAACAAGCTCGGCGTGTCGGAGCCGGAGATCCGCAAGCAGGGCTCGAACCAGATCGTCATCCAGCTCGCGGGCGTGCACGACCCGGCGAAGGCGGCGGCGATCATCGGCAAGACGGCGCAGCTGATGCTGTTCGACTTCGAGAACGATCTCGTCGAGCCGTCGAAGGACTCGCAGGGCAATCCCGTCGCCTCGCCCTCGCTCTACGACCTGCTCAAGTCGGTTCAGCCCGAGGCCGCGAAGGGCTCGCCCGAGGCGTACTACCTGTTCAAGACGAAGACCTCGAAAAACGGCGGCACCAAGGGCGCGAAGCCGAAGACGACGAAGACGGTCACCCACTCGATCGTCGATCACCAGGACACGCTCACGGCCCTCCTCAGGCCGTACGGGGGCAAGGTCCCGAGCGGGATGCAGGTGCTGAAGGTCCCGGCGCACCGCATCGTCATCTCGTGCGCGGCGGCGACCGGCTGCCTCGGCGCGGCGGCGGCCTCACCGAGCGGCGCGTACTACTACCTGCTCGAGTACTACCCGAACGGCCAGCCCAACGGCGGCCCGGCGATCCCGGAGATGACGGGTAGCGATCTCGTCCTCTCGGGCGTCAACGCCGACTTCGGCCAGACCGGACAGCCGATCGTCACGTTGCAGTTCACGAACCACGGCGGCAACCAGTTCGGGAAGATCACGAAGGACGAGGCGCAGCGCGGGCAGACGAAGTGGGAGCTCGCCGGCAAGCCGCCGATCAGCGCGCAGAACAATCCGTATGCGCAGCACTTCGCGATCGTCCTCGACCAGCAGCTCGAGTCGTCTCCGTTGATCGACTTTCAGCAGTTCCCGGACGGGATCCAGGGCAACAACGCCGAGATCGACCTCAACGGCAGCACGATCGGCGACGCGAAGAACCTCGCGCTCGTGCTGCAGACCGGTGCGCTGCCGGTCACGTTCAAGCAGATCGAGCGCACCGACGTGTCGGCGACGCTCGGCAAGAGCTCGCTGACGCAGGCGTGGCACGCAGCGCTCGTCGGCCTGATCGTCGTCGCACTCTTCCTGCTCGTCCTCTACCGGTTCCTCGGCCTCGTCGCGGTGTTCGGTCTCGCGATCTATGCGCTCTTCTATTACGCGGCGATCCTGCTCTTCAACGTGACGCTGACGCTGCCGGGCTTCGCCGGCCTGATCCTGACGATCGGCGTGGCGGCAGACGCGAACGTCGTGGTCTTCGAACGAATCAAGGAAGAAGTGCGCGCCGGGAAGTCCGTGCGCGCTGCGATCGCCGCGGGCTACGGCAAGGGTTTCCACACGATTCTCGATGCGAACGTCGTCACGGCGATCACGGCGCTCGTCCTGTTCCTGATCGCGGTCGCATCGGTCAAGGGGTTCGCGCTGATGCTGCTGATCGGCACGCTCATCTCGCTGCTGACCGCAGTGGCTGCGACGCGCGCGCTTCTCGGCCTGCTCGCAGGCTTCCGCTGGTTCGACAATCCACGGTTCATGGGCGCGCACGGCGCGCAGACGGCGAAGTGGCTGCAGATCGACTTCATGCGCCGCCGCTATCTCTGGTTCGCGATCTCCGGCGCGATCATCCTCGCCGGCGCGGTCTCGCTCGGCGTCCGCGGGCTGAACCTCGGGATCGACTTCAAGGGCGGCACGCAGATCACGTTCAACACGAACAAGCCCTACAGCCAGGGCGATGTCGCGAAGGTCGTCGCCAATGCGGGCGAGCCGGATGCGATCGTCCAGGGCCGCGGCGCGTCGGTCAACGGCAGCGACTTCAAGCAGTGGCAGATCCGGACGAAGTCGCTCAGCGGCTCAGCGCAGTCTGCGCTCAGCCAGGACCTGCAGACGGAGCTCGGCGCCAATCATGCGGGCACGAAGAACGTCTCGTCGAGCTTCGGCCACCAGATCGCACTCGACGCGATCTGGGGGATCCTCGTCTCGCTCCTCCTGATCGTCGTCTACATCACGATTCGTTTCGACCGGAAGTTCTCGATGCCGGTGATCCTCGCGATGCTGCACGACATCATCATCACGATCGGCGTCTACTCGCTCGCGTTCAAGGAAGTCTCCGTCGCGACCGTTGCAGCGGTGCTGACCGTGCTCGGGTACTCGATCTACGACACGATCATCATCTTCGACCGCGTTCGCGAGAACATCCCGCTGATGCGGCGCCAGCCGTTCGCGACGATCGTCAACGTCTCGTTGTGGGAGACGATCCGCCGGTCGCTGGCAACGACGTTCATCACGCTGCTGCCGATCATCGCGCTCGAGATCCTCGGCGGCGCGACGCTGAAGGACTTCGCGTTCGCGTTGATCGTCGGCGTCACCTCCGGTGCGTACTCGTCGATCTTCATCGCGGCGCCGCTGCTCACGATCTGGAAGGAGCGGGAGCCGGAATACGCGCGGCGCCGGCAGTTCGCCGCTCCGGAAGACGAGGTCGTGTTGCGCCAGTCCGAGCAGGCGCTCGCCGCGGAGCCGACCCCCGAGCTCGTCGACGTCGTGCAGGCGGCGCCGTCCACGCCCGCCGCGCAGGCGAGCCGCGAGAAGCGGCGGCAGCGTCGCCGCTCGAGGCCGCATGGCCGCGCGCGGTAGCGAACGCCTCGCCGAGATCCTCGAGGAGCTCGTGGTCGAGCTCCCGTCCCGTCTGCGCGGTGGCCGCTCCCGCCTCTCCGAGTCCGCGGCCGCCGCGTTGCGCGCGCTCGTCGAGGAGCTCGACCTCGTGACCCGCGACGACTTCGACGAGCTCGAGCTTCGCGTCGCGCAGCTCGAGCACCGGCTGCGCCTCCTGGAAGAGCTACCGCCGTCCGCGCCGGCGCGGCAGTAGCGTCAAGAAACGCTCGACGTCCCAGACGACGTAGCCGCAGAGCGCCGCGAGCGGGAGCTCTGCGAAGCAGGCTTCGAGGATCGACTCGATCTGCTCGCTGCCGCCGCCCGACGTGATCACGTCGAACCACGCGTCGCAGAGGAGCATCGTCCCGGTCACCGCGGCGGCAGGGACGAGCCACTTCGACGGATGCATCGCCACCCAGCCGGTGATCGCGAACGACGCGAGCAGCGCGACGTCGAAGCCGACCCAGGCGAGGTCGTAGTGCCGTGCGAGATGTCGCGACGGCAGCGAGTACGTGAGATAGAGCGTCCAGGGGCCGAGCGCGAGCGCGGTGAGCAGGAGGAAGGGGCCGAGCCAGCGCGGAAGCGGGAGCATGGACGGGTTGTACCCTGAGCGCATGACGAGGCCGAAGGCGGAGTCGCTCCTCGCGTGGGGCGCGGCCGTGACGGGCGTGATCGGAATCGTCTCGGCGCTGACGCCGGAGATGGCGAACCGCGTGGATCTCGTGCGCGGTGTGTTGCCGCCCGGTGTGCCCGCCGCAGCGCGCGTGCTCGCGCTCTCGTTCGGCTTCGCACTGATCTGGCTCTCCCGCTCGCTCGCAAAACGGCGCCGACGCGCGTGGCAGCTCGCCGCCGTCGTCGTCTTCGCCTCGGCCGTGGCCCATCTCGCGAAGGGCCTCGATTTCGAGGAGGCGACGGTGTCCGCGCTCCTGCTCGTCGCGCTCGTCTACTACCGCCGCCGCTTCGACGTTCCGGGCGACCCGGGAACCGTGCGGCCGCTCGTCGCGACGCTCGTGGTCGCAGCCGCGGTGCTCGCCATCCCGCTCGGGATCGAGCTGCACGGCGCCGAGATCAACGACCGCATCGCCGACCTGATCACCGCAGTCGGCCTGCTGCTCGGCTTCTACGCGCTCTACCTCTGGCTGCGGCCGTTGTCGCAGAGCGTCGCTCAGACGGTCGCGGAGCACCGACTCGCGCGCGACATCGTCGAGGAGTTCGGGCGCGACTCGTTGTCGTTCTTCGCGCTGCGGCGCGACAAGTCTCTCTTCTTCACGCCGACCGGCCGAGCGTTCCTCGCCTACCGCGTCGTCGGTGGCACGGCGATCGTCAGCGGCGACCCGGTCGGCGACGAGGCGGAGTTCGACGCGCTCCTCGCGGAGTTCCGCCGCGTCGCGCGCTCGCGCGGGTGGCGCTTCGCCGTCGTCGGCGTCTCGGCGGAGCATCTGCCGCGTTACGAGCGGCTCGGCATGCGCGCGATCGCGATGGGCGACGAGGCGGTCCTGCTCCCCGGCGAGTTCTCGTTGGAAGGCCGCGCGATCCGCAAGATCCGCCAGTCGGTGTCACGGCTGACGAAGGCGGGCTACACATACCACGTCGTTCCCGCCGACGGCGTCGGCGACCTGCGCGACGAGATCGAGTCCGTGTCGGCCGAATGGCGCGGCGAGAACGCGGAGCGCGGCTTCTCAATGGCGATGGACGATCTGTACGCGGAAGGGACGATGCTCGCGGTCGCGCTGGCGCCGAGCGGAACGATCGGCGGCTTCCTCCATCTCGCACCCTCGCCCGCGCACGGCGGATGGTCGTTGTCGACGATGCGGCGGCGACCGGAGACGCCGAACGGATTGATGGAGTTCCTGATCGTCGAGACGGTGCTCTGGGCGAAAGCGCAGGGGGCGACGGAGCTGTCGCTCAACTTCTGCGCGCTGACCGACCTGCGCGAGCACCGCTTCCTCGGCCGCGTGTTGTTGCTGCTCGACAACGTCTTCCAGCTCGAGCGGCTGCACACGTTCTCGCGGAAGTTCCACCCCGTGTGGCGGCCGCGCTACGTCTGCCTCGAGAAGCTGACCGACCTGCCCCTCGTCGGGCTTGCGTATCTCCATCTCGAACAGCTGCTCGTCCCGTTCGGGCCGTGGACGCGGCGTGAGCGCGTGTCACACTCCTAGGCATGGCCTCGCAGCCCGCCACACGCAGCCTCGGGCGACTGTCGGAGATCGCCCAGGTGATGGTGCGCCACGGCTTCGGCTACTTCCTCGAGGCGCACAAGCTGACCGACCTGCTGCCCGGGCGGCCGCCGAGCGCGCCGGCGGACGCATCGCAGCGCGGCCGCCACCTCCGTGAGCTGCTCGACGAGCTCGGCCCGACGTTCGTCAAGTTCGGGCAACTGCTGTCGACGCGCCCCGACATCGTGCCGCCCGACATCATCGCCGAGCTGCGCGGGCTGCAGGACGACGTTCGCCCATTCCCGTTCGAGCAGGCGGAGCGCGTGATCGAGGAGGACCTCGGCAACTCGATCGAACGGCTCTTCCTCGAGTTCGAGCGAGAGCCCGTCGCAGCCGCGTCGATCGGCCAGGTGCATCGCGCGGTGCTTCCGAACGGGAAGCGCGTCGCCGTCAAGGTGCAGCGTCCCGGGGCGCCGCGGCAGATCGAAGCCGACCTCAACCTGCTCTACCAGGCGGCGAAGCTCGTCAAGGAGCGCGTGCGTGCGCTCGACTTCATCGATGCGCGCTCGGTGATCGACGAGTTCGCCCGCTCGATCCGGCAAGAGCTCGACTACCGGCTCGAAGGGCGCAACGCGCAGACGTTCCATCGCAACTTCGCGGGGAACTCGAAGGTGCACGTGCCGAAGGTGTATTGGTCGTACACGCGCGCACGGGTATTGACGCTCGAGTGGCTCGACGGCACACAGCTCGCCGACGTCGACCTGCTGCCGCTGACGCTCGACGAACGGCGTGAGATCGCGTACCGCGTGACCGAGACGTGGATGGAGATGATCTTCCGCCACGGGTTCTTCCACGGCGACCCGCACCCCGCGAACATCCTCGTGCTCGAGGAGGCGGGATCGATCGGGCTCGTCGACTTCGGCGCGGTCGGCAAGCTGACCGACGACGACCTGACGAAGGTGACGCGTCTCTTCATCGACGCTGCGCAGGAGAACGTCGACGCGCTGCCCAAGCGGCTCCGCGATCTCGGCGTCACGTATCCGCGGGAGCGCGAGGAGGAGTTCCTCGCCGAGCTGCGCGAGGTCTACTACCGCTACTACGGCGCGTCGCTCAGCGAGATCGATCCGATCCAGGTCATCCGCGAAGCCTTCCAGCTCATCTACTCGATGAACCTCCAGCTGCCGACCCGGTTCCTGCTGCTCGATCGCTCGATCGCGACGGTCGGCGCGGTCGGCGTCGAGCTCTATCCGGACTTCAACGTCTTCGAGGTCGCGCGCCCGTATGCGCGGGGCCTGATGCTCGACCGGTTCACGCCGCAGCGCCTTGCGAAGCGCGCGCAGCGCGACGCGGTTCGCTACGCGCAGGTATTCGCGGAGGCGCCGTTCCAGTGGCACGACTTCATGGAGCAGGTGCGCGACGGGCAGATCGAGGTCGGCTTCGTCCACAAGGGCCTGGACGACTTCCTCGAGCAGACGCAGCGCGTCTTCAACCGTCTCGTGATCGCGCTGATCGTCACCGGTGGACTGATCGGGTCGTCGCTGATCGGCGTTTTTGCCAAAGGCGGCCCGCACCTGCTCGGCATCAACGCGATCTCGGTGATCGGTTTCGTGCTCTCGACGGTGCTTGGGCTTTGGCTGCTCTGGGGCGTCGTACGCTCCGGACGGCTCTAGGCGCCCGCAGCTCCGCCAGCATCTCCTTCAGCTGCCGGTACCGCTGTTCGCCGAGGCGGTGCTTCCAATCGGTCTCGATCGCGTCGAAGGCGACGTGCGCGGCCTTCGCCGCCTCGTGTCCGCGCGTCGTCAGCCGCACGATTCGCGCACGGCCGTCGGTCGGATCGGGAACGCGTTCCACGTAGCCGCGTTCCTCGAGGTAGCGAACGAACTCCGCCATCGCCTGCGGCGTCACGCCGGCGCGGCGCGCGAGCTCGCCGGGTCGCGTCCCCTCCGGGTCGAGGGTGCGGAGGACGCCGACCGAGTGGGAGGGCCGGATGTCGTCGAACCCGGCCGCCGGCAGCGACTCGTGCATCGACTGGACGAGCGCGTCGAAGACGTCGCTGAAGAGCATGACCGCCGAGCGGTCGGCGCGGGTGTTTGACAAGCGGGCCACCGAATAGTAAAGTAGCTTAAGTAAGCAAATTAAGTAAGCAACCGAAGGATAGCGGAGAGGTCGGATGAACGCATACCCGGCAACGATCGATTGCCTGCCGAAGAAGCAGCGCTGGGTCTACGAGGACCCGTCGGATCGGATCGACAACCAAGGAAAGGAGCACCGCGATGGGCAACGCCGTCACGCACTTCGAGATCGTCGGCGCGGACGCAGAAGGGCTGCAATCGTTCTACCGTGACGCTTTCGGGTGGGAGATGAAGCCGTCGATACCCGGCTACGCGATGGCGCTTGCGGGGGACGGCGGGATCGACGGCGGCGTCGGCACGCTGCCCGGACCGCCCAGGAGCCACGTCACGGTATACGTCGACTCCGACGACCCTGCGGCCGACCTCGCACGGATCGAGTCGCTCGGCGGCACCACGGTGATGCCGGCCACTGCCATTCCAGGAGGCCCGACGGTGGCCCTGTTCGCCGATCCGGAAGGCCACGTCGTCGGACTGGCCAAGCGGCCGACGCGGTAGGGGACGGCTGTTGGCAACTTGTGACGCTCTTGCGGCGAAGGACATCTGGCGGCGGCGCGTCATGCGCTCTAGCGTGGCGCGCCATGACCGCACTTCTCCTCGCCGAGCCGGAGCCGGCGATGCGCGGCTTCCTCGAGCGGCAGTTGCGGAGCGACGGCTTCGACGTGCTCGCGTTCCCGTCGTCGACGGCGCTGCCGCGCGCGGCCGATCCGGACGTGCTCGTCCTCGGCGACCTCCAAGGGCTCGACCATGTTGCTCCCGACTGGCCGGTGATCGTGCTCGGCGATCGGGACGACGCCGTCCGCGCGCTCGAACGGGCGGACGACTATCTCGTGCGCCCGTTCGCCTACGAAGAGCTCGTCGCGCGCATCCATGCCCTCCTCCGTCGCTGCCCGCCGCGCAGAGACCGTCTGCGCATCGGGCCGCTGACGATCGACCGCGGCGCGCGCCGCGTCGTCGTGGAGGGACACGACGTGCCGATCTCGCAGAAGGAGCTCGCGTTCCTCGTCAAGCTCGCCTCCGATCCGGACCGCGTGTTCACGCGCGAGCAGCTGCTGCGCGACGTCTGGGGCTATCGCGCCTGGGCGCCGACGCGGACGGTCGAGTCGCACGCGTCGCGCGTGCGGTGCAAGCTCGCGGCGGCCGGCCTGGACGGCTGGATCGTCAACGTGTGGGGCGTCGGGTACAAGCTCCGCCCGGCCTCCTAGATCGCGTCGGCGGCAGGCTCCGGCGCGATCGCCGGAGCCTTGATGCGGAGCCGCACCGTCGTGACCACGGCCGCTGCCAGCGCGAACACCGCTCCGAGCGCGAAGGCGGCGTGGTACCCGCCGGTCAGCGCGGCGGCCGCCGAGTGGCCCGTAGCTCGTAGCGCGTTGCTGCGCGAGGCGGCGACGCGCGCCAGCACGGCGACGCCGATCGCGCCGCCCATCATGAACGCGGTATTGACGATGCCGGAGGCCAGGCCCGAGTCCAGCGGGTCGACGTCGCTCATCGCCGCCAGGAGCATCGGGTTGAACGCGATCCCCGCGCCGAATCCGAGCAGGATCATGCTCGGGAGGATGTCGACGACGAAACCGGCGTGCACCGGCGCCCGGGCGAGCAGCACCAGCGCGGTCGCGACGAATAGCAGGCCGGTGCCGAGCGGGCCCTTGATCCCGAAGCGCATGACGATCTTCGCCGAGAGCCCGAGCGAGAAGATCGCCATGATCACGTTGCCCGGAAGGAACGCGAGGCCGACGTGCAGCGGGTCGTAGCCGAGCACGAGCTGCAGGTAGAGCGCCGACAGGAAGAAGCTCGCGAACATCGCGGCCGACCACAGCACTCCTGCAATGTTCGAGGTGGCGACGTTTCGTCGCCGGAAGAGACTGAGCGGCACGAGCGGCGCGCCGATCCGCGATTCGATTGCGAGAAAGACTGCTGCGAGGACCGCGGCGGGGGCGAGCAGGACGGCCGGACCGTTGACGATCGCGTACACGGCGAGCATCAGCGCCGCCGTCACCGTCACTGCACCGCCGACGTCGAGTCGCGCGCGGCGGGGTGTGATCTTCGGCAGCAGCCGCAGTCCGAGAACGGAGACGAGGACGCCGATCGGCAGGTTGACGAGGAAGATCCAGTGCCAGTCGAGCGCATCCGTCAGCACGCCGCCGAGCAGGACGCCGAGTGACCCCCCTCCGGCCGCGACGAAGCCGAAGACCCCCATCGCCTTCGCCCGCTCTCCCTCTTCGGTGAAGAGGCTCATCATCAGCGAGAGCGAGACGGCCGATGCGACGGCGCCGCCGACGCCCTGCACGGCGCGTGCGGCGACGAGCATCGCCTGCGACGTCGCGAGCCCGCAGATGAGCGACGAGAGCGTGAACAGCGCGATGCCTGCGATGAACAGGCGGCGCTGTCCGAAGAGGTCGCCCATCCGACCGCCGAGGAGGAGCAGCCCCGCAAACGTCAGCGTGTACGCGTTGACGACCCAAGCGAGTGAGGTCTGCGAAAAGCCGAGGTCGTCGCGGATCGACGGGAGCGCAACGTTCACGATCGTCGTGTCGAGGACGATCATCAGCGTCGCGAGGCAGAGCGTGTAGAGCGCGAGCCAGCGGGTGCGGGTATCGAGTGCGGGCATTCCGGCGTCCTTTCGTCGGGTCGCCAGTAACGACCGACCCGGCCGCCAGAACTCATCGCATGTTCACACTCGCGTTGTCATTCACCCGGCACACGACGATCCGGCTGGAGGAGGTTGCAGGCGCCGCGACCGCGGTCGCCGGAGCGCTTCTCTTCCTCAGCAGCGGCGTGCCGATGGGCCGCCGCGGCGGGCAGGCGCTCGGCGGACTGCTGCTCGCCGCCGCCGGCGTGCTCTGGGTGCTTGCCCTCCACTGGGGCAAGTAGTCGCTACAGGATCGCGCCCTCGAGCCGGAGGAGCAGCTCCTTCCGGTCGAGGCCGCCCGCATAGCCGGTGAGCTTCCCGTTCGCGCCGACGACGCGGTGGCAGGGGAGGACGATCGGGATCGGGTTGCGGTTCATCACGGTGCCGACCGCCCTCGCCGCGCGCGGATTGCCGGTCAGCGCCGCGAGGGTGCCGTACGTCGTCGTGCTGCCGTACTCGACCTGTGCCAGCTGCGAGAGCACGCGCTGGTTGTACGTCGGCAGACCGCGAACGTCCCAGTCGATCTCGAACGCGCGCCGCCTGCCGGCGAAGTACTCGTCGAGCTGCGACTTCACGCGGTCGACCGGCTTCGCGGCTCGGAGGACGCGCGGGCCGAACTGCCGCGCGAGCGACTCGAGCTCACGCTCCGGATCCGGGTCGAAGTGGATCCGGCAGACGCCGTGATCGGTGACGCCGACGAGCAGGTCGCCGATCGGCGTGTCGGACAGGACGTCGAACGCCGCATCGAGCAGCCCGGACGCGGCGGCGGCCGTGCGGAAGCGCTCGTCGAGCTCGGGGGAAACGGTCGTCATGCGTGCTCCTTTCGCAGCCGGCGGACGCCGGCGGAGGCGGCCTGGCGCGCGGCTGCCTCGCTCGTTTCGAGCGCGCCGCCGATCTCGTCGTAGCCGAGCCCGTAGCCGTAGCGCAGCACGACGGCTGCGCGTTCCTTCGGCGGCAGGCCGTCTGTCAGGGGCGCGAGCTCCTCGAACGCGGGGCGGGCGTCTTCGTGCCAGATCGCATCCTCCGCCAGCTCGTCCGTCGGCCGCCGGCGGCGAACGTCGTCGATCGCGATCCGGCTCGCGATCGTCAGGATCCAGGCTCTCAGATGGTCGGCATGCTCCAACCGGTCGTAGGCGCGCAGCGCGCGGAGAAACGTCTCCTGGAAGGCGTCCTCTGCGCGCTGGCCGCCGAGGCGGCTGTTGAGATAGCGGAGGACTTCCTCGCGGTGCACGTCGTAGAAGGTCTCGAACGGCGGGATCATCCTCCAGTGAAACGTACTCCGGCGAGAAGATGTGAGACGTGAACCTCGGGGTCGTCGGGCATGTCGAGTGGGTGGAGTTCATCCGGGTCGAAGAAGTGCCCCGGCCCGGCGAGATCGTGCACGCGCTCGAGCGCTGGGACGAGCCCGCAGGCGGCGGCGCGGTCGCCGCCACGCAGCTTGCGAAGCTCAACGGCAGCGTCCACTTCTTCACCGGTCTCGGCGACGACGAGCTCGGTCGGCGCTCGCGAGAGGAGCTCGAGTCGCGCGGCGTCACCGTGCACTCCGCAGCACGCGGCGAGGCGCAGCGCCGTGCATTCACGTACGTCGACGGCAACGGCGAGCGCACGATCACCGTGCTCGGCGAGAAGCTGCTTCCGTCCGGCGAGAACGGCGACCTGCCGTGGGAGCAGCTTGCGCGCTGCGATGCCGTCTACTTCGTCAGCGGCGACGTCACCGCGCTCCACGCAGCACGCCGTTCGCGCCTGCTCGTCGCGACCGCGCGCGAGCTCGCGACGTTGCGGCGGGCCGAGGAGGAGCTCGACGTGCTCGTCGGCAGCGCCCAGGATCCCGGCGAGCAGTACGAGCCCGGCGACCTCGAGCCGGCACCGCACATCGTCGTCACGACGTCGGGCGGTCTCGGCGGCTGGGTGCAGCCCGGCGGCCCCTTCCGCGCGGCGCCGATTCCCGGATCCGTCGAGGATGCCTACGGCTGCGGCGACTGCTTCGCCGCCGGGCTGACGTTCGCACTCGCGCGCGGCGATTCCACGGACGACGCAGTCGCGTTCGCAGCCCAATGCGGCGCGGAGGCGCTCACACGACGGGGGGCGTGGGGATGAGCGCCGAGCCGAACTGGCAGAGACCGTCGCCGCGCCTGCTCACGATGCGGCGCATCGAGGTGGCCACGGTGACGATCGTCGCCGCGATCGTCGCCTTCGTCGTGCTCGCGTTCACGCATGTCGTCGTGGCGATCGTCGTCGCAGTCGTCGTGCTGCTCGTCGGAGCGGCGCTGCTCGTCTTCGTGACGCGGCGCGTGCACGCGTGGGGCTACGCGGAGCGAGAGGACGATCTGTTCGTGCGGCGCGGCATCATGTTCTCCCGTCTGTCGGTGATTCCGTATGGACGCATGCAGTTCATCGACGTCACCGCGGGCCCGATCGAGCGGCTGTTCGGTCTCGCCACCGTTCGCATGCACACCGCGGCGGCGGCAAGCGATGCACGCATTCCGGGCCTCGCCGCGGACGAGGCGGCGCGCGTTCGCGACCGGCTCGCAGAGCTCGGCGAGGCGCAGGCGGCCGGATTGTGAGCGACGAGCCGGGCTGGCACCGGCTGCACCCGCTGTCGCCGGTCGTGCGCGCGGGTCGCGGCACGATCGCGATCTTCGTCATCCTCGCTCCGGCGGTGCTCGGGGGCCGGGGTCTCGGCTCTGACCTCCCCCAGCTCGGCGTGATCGCGGTCGTCGTCGGGCTCGGCTTCGTCCAGTGGCTCGTGACGCGCTGGCGGATCGAAGGAGACGACCTCCGGATCGAGACCGGCCTGCTGCGGCGCCAGTCGCTGCGCTTCCCCTTGTCCCAGGTGCAGGCGATCGACATCGTGCGGCCGGGCCTCGCCCGGATGTTCCGCGTTGCCGAGCTGCGTCTCCGAATGGGAGGCTCGACCGCGGCGACGGCGCGGCTCGCGTATCTGAACGAGAAGGAGGCCGAGCCGCTGCGCGCGCACCTCCTTGCGCTCGCGCACGCGGGCGAGCGGGCCGAGGCGCCGACGGAAGCGCTCGCGGAGGAGGTGCTGACGACGGTTCCGACGCCTCAGCTCGTCGCGTCCATCCTGATCAGTGACGTCGGAATCCTCGCCGAGCTCGTGGTCGCCGGCCTGATCGTCGCCGCGGTGCTGGCGCCCGGCGCCGTCGTCGGCCTCGCAAGCGGCGGGGCGGCGTGGCTCTTCGCCGTCGCGACGGGCGTCTGGCGCCGCTTCAACCAGGAGTACCGTTTGACGGTCGCGCGCGCCGAGGACGGCCTCCGCCTCCGCAGTGGGCTCGTCGCGCTCAGCGCCGAGACGATCCGGCCCGGCCGCGTGCAGGCAGTGCGGATGGTCGAGCCGCTGCTCTGGCGGCGGCTCGGCTGGTGCCGCCTCGAAGTCGACCTCGCCGGGCGCCAGCGACGGCGCGGCGAGTCCGGCAGCACCGGCCGGCAGCTGCGGGCACTTCTACCGGTCGGCGATCGGGCGCTGGCCGCCGAGCTGCTCGAACGCGTCGTCCCGGATGCGCCGCAGCCGACGCGGCGCGCTCCGCGGCGAGCGGCCGTCAAGTCGCCGCTGCGGTGGCGCTTTCTCGCGTGGGGGTGCAGCGACCAGGCGGTCGTGACGCGCAGCGGACGGCTCCGGCGCGTCACGGTCTGGGTGCCGCTCGAAAAAGTGCAGTCGTTCCGACGCGTCGAGGGGCCCCTGCAGCGTCGCCTTCGGCTCGCGACGGTGCACGTCGACGTCGCCGGCCGGGCCCTGCACGCGTCCCTCCGCGACCGCGACCGCGCGGAGGGCGACGAGGCGCTGGCCGATCTCGTCGGCCTGGCGAGACGGCTTCGCCGGGTGGGCGGGCCGGCGCCCCCGCTGCCACCCGGCCCATAACCCGTACAGGGGGTGGACAAGTGGGGAATCGTGGTTTATCGTGGGGCAAAGTGGGAGAGCGTGGTGAAGCAACACCGATGGCCCCAAGACGATGCTCCTCGGCGAATACGACCACACGATCGACGACAAGAACCGGCTCACGCTGCCG
>JAICWC010000093.1 GCA_025934995.1 Thermoleophilia bacterium
CACAGCAAGGGAGAAGAACTTGTTCGAACGCTTCACCGAACGGGCCCGCCAGGTAGTCGTCCTCGCACAGGACGAGGCACGCGCGCTCAAGCACAACTACATCGGCACCGAGCACATCCTGCTCGGCCTGCTCCGCGAAGACGAGGGTCTCGCGGCGCGGGTGCTCGCGTCCCTCGACATCACCGTTGAGGAAGTGCGCGCGCAGGTCGCCAGGATCGTCGGTCAGGGCGACGAGGTCACGACCGGCCAGATCCCGTTCACGCCGCGCGCGAAGAAGGTGCTGGAGCTCGCGTTGCGCGAGGCGCTCTCCCTCGGCCACAACTACATCGGCACCGAGCACATCCTGCTCGGGCTCGTGCGCGAGAACGAAGGGGTTGCGGCGCGCATCCTCCTCGACTTCGACGCCGACGCAGAGAAGATTCGCAACGAGATCATCCGCATGCTCAGCGGTCCGGGACGCCGGCAGGGCGGCGGGGCGGCCGCAGGCAGCGGTGAGAAGTCGAAGAGCTCGAAGCTCCTCGACCAGTTCGGCCGCAACCTGACGAAGCAATCCACCGAAGGGAAGCTCGATCCGGTGGTGGGCCGTCAGACCGAGATCGAGCGGCTGATGCAGATCCTCTCACGCCGCACGAAGAACAACCCGGTGCTGATCGGCGAGCCGGGCGTCGGCAAGACCGCCGTCGTCGAGGGCCTCGCCGCGCGCATCGCCACGAACCAGGTGCCGGAGCTGCTGAAGAACAAGCAGATCTACACCCTCGATCTCGCTGCGCTCGTCGCAGGCTCGAAGTACCGCGGTGAGTTCGAGGAGCGCCTGAAGAAGGTGATGAAGGAGATCATGCAGCGCGGCGACATCATCCTCTTCATCGACGAGTTGCATAACCTCGTCGGCGCGGGCGCGGCCGAAGGCGCGATCGACGCGGCGTCGATCCTCAAGCCGGCGCTTGCGCGCGGCGAGCTGCAGACGATCGGCGCGACGACCCTCGACGAGTACCGGAAGTACCTCGAGCGCGACGCCGCACTCGAGCGGCGCTTCCAGCAGGTGCGCGTCGAAGAGCCGACGGTCGACGACACGGTGCAGATCCTGCGCGGGCTGCGCGACCGGTACGAGGCACATCACCGCGTGAAGATCACGGACGAGGCGCTCCACGCTTCCGCCGAGCTCGCCGACCGCTACATCCAGGACAGGCATCTGCCCGACAAGGCGATCGACCTGATCGACGAGGCTGCGTCGCGTCTCCGCATCCGCTCGATGAGCGCGCCCCCGCGCTACCGCGAGTTGGAAGAGGAGATCGAGCGCGTTCGCAAGGAGAAGGAGAACGCGATCGAGTCGCAGGAGTTCGAGAAGGCGGCGTCGCTCCGCGACAAGGAGCGCAAGCTCACGCAGAAGAAGCGCGAGCTCGAGGAGCAGTGGCGCAACTCTGAGGGCGGAGAGGAGCAGCCGGAGGTCGGCGAGGAGGAGATCGCGGACATCGTCTCGATGTGGACGGGCATCCCGGTCTTCAAGCTGACCGAGGCGGAGTCGCAGCGCCTGATCCGCATGGAGGAGGAGCTGCACAAGCGCGTCATCGGCCAGGACGCCGCGATCGTCGCGGTCGCGAAGTCGATCCGCCGCGCGCGGGCCGGCATCAAGGATCCGAAGCGGCCGACCGGCTCGTTCATCTTCCTCGGCCCGTCCGGCGTCGGCAAGACGGAGCTCGCGCGCACGCTCGCCGAGTTCCTGTTCGGCGACGAGGACGCGATGATCCAGATCGACATGTCGGAGTACATGGAGAAGCATTCCGTGTCCCGGCTCGTCGGCTCGCCTCCGGGCTACATCGGCTACGACGAAGGCGGACAGCTCACGGAAGCGGTGCGCCGCAAGCCGTACAGCGTGCTCTTGCTCGACGAGATCGAGAAGGCGCATCCGGACGTGTTCAACATCCTCCTGCAGATCCTCGAGGAGGGGAAGCTGACGGACGCGCAGGGCCGTCGTGTCGACTTCCGCAACACGATCGTGATCATGACGTCGAACATCGGCTCGTCCTCGATTTCGAAGAACCAGGGCTTCGGCTTCTCGGTCGGCGAGGAGGCCGGACTGTCGTACGACGAGATGAAGTCGCGCGTCATGGGCGAGCTCAAGAAGGTGTTCCGTCCGGAGCTCCTCAACCGCATCGACGAGGTGATCGTCTTCCCGAAGCTGTCGAAGGACGAGATCCTCCAGATCGTGGAGATCCTCATGAAGCGGCTGCGCGAGCAGATGGCGCAGCACGAGGTGACGATCGAGTTGACCGACGAGGCGAAGGAGTTGCTCGTCGACAAGGGCTACGACCCGGCGATGGGCGCGCGGCCGCTGCGCCGCGCCATCCAGCGCTACATCGAGGACCCGCTCGCCGATTACGTGCTCGGCCGCGAGATCGAGCCCGGGTCGACGATCCTCGTCGCGCGCAAGCGGAACGAGGACGGCGAGCCGAGCGACGAGGTGGACATCACCTTCATCCCGGGCACCGTCACGCCGGAGCAGGTGACCGTCCCGCCGACGGAGCCGTCTGCCGAAGCCGAGGACGACGCGCAGGAATAGGCGCGGTTAAGGTTCGGCTGCGGTGGCCGGGCTCGTCGTCAAACGGATCGGGCTCGCCATCGTTGTGCTGCTCGCGCTCACGTGCGGCAGCTTCTGCTTCTTCGCCTGGCTGGGCGGCCTCGGCCGCTCGCCCGGCCCTTCGCTGCTCTCGCTGTACTGGCGCTGGCTGGGCGGGCTGTTCGGCGGCTCGACGCTGCACGTGTTCTCGCAGCCGATTTTCACCCGGAACTTCACGCAGCAGGGCGTGACGATGCTGCAGGCGTTCGGGCACACCGTCGTGCTCCTCGCCTATGCGCTCGTGTTCGTCGTGGCGTTGAGCATCGGCCTGGCGCTGCTCGCGGCGAGCCGGCGCGGCTCGGGCCTCGACGTCGGCGCCCGCGCGCTCGCGTACGTCGGTTGGGCGATTCCGGGGTTCCTGCTCGCGCTGCTCGTCCAGCTGCTCGTCAACGCGATCGGCGGCCCGCGCGGCTTCGGCCCGTTCCCGCTCGCCGGCTGGCCCGGCAGCTGCCCGGCCGGCATCGGCGTCAACTCCGGGCATCTGACTCCGTGTCCGGCCGCCGGCAGCGGCGTCCGGTATGTCCTCAACGTCCTTCGGTACGCGACGCTGCCTGCGCTGACGCTCGCGGCCGCGTTCGTCGGCGTGCACGCGCGGTACCTGCGCTCGACCCTCCTCGAGACGCTCGCGCGCCCGTTCGTCACGACCGCTCGCGCGAAGGGCCTGCCCGAACGGCGGGTGCTGGTGCGGCACGCGATGCGCGCGTCGCTCGCGACGTTCGTCGGCGCGCTGCTCTCGGACTTCGGGGCGATGCTCGGCGGTGCGCTCGCCGTCGACTGGGTGTTCCAGTTCAACGGCCTCGGCACCGTCTTCATCAGCCTGTTCCCGATCGACTTCGGCACCGTCAACCCGTACGCGGTCGTGCCGGTCCTCTTCCTGACGACGCTGCTCGTGCTCGCGGCGTCGATCCTGGCGGACATCGCCGCGTACCGTCTCGATCCCCGCGTGCGCAGGCTCGAATGAGCGACGTCGCGCTCTCCGTCGATTTCGACGGCGTCGAACGGCGGGGCGGATTGTGGCGGCTGACCTTCCGCCGGCTCGTCCGCCAGCCGGTCACGATCGCTGCGTTCCTCCTACTCGCGGTCGTCCTCGGCGCGGGCGCCCTCGCGCCGGTGCTCGAGAAAGGCGGCTGGAACCTCATCGACCTCGCCGACCGCTGGCACAACCACGGGCCGACGATCCACGGCCACCTGCTCGGCACGGACAACATCGGCCGCGACGTTCTCGCGCGGGTGCTCTGGGGCATTCATTCCAGCGAGCAGACCGCGATCGTCGGCGGGATCGCGGCGACGGCGCTCGCAACGCTGGCTGGGCTCGCCACCGGGTACTTCGGCGGCTGGCTCGACGCCGCCGTGACGAGACTCGCCGACCTCGTCACGGGGTTCCCGGTGATCGTCGTGTTGATCGCGGTCTTCGTCTGGCTGCGGCCGGTCACGGTCTGGGATGCGACCGTCGTCTTCGCGCTCGCGATGTGGCCGTTCGGCGCGCGCGTCATCCGCGCGCAGACGGTGGCCGTTGCCGCCGAGGAGTACGTCGCCGCTGCGCAGGCGCTCGGCGCCTCCAACCGTCGGGTCGTCCTCCGTCATCTGGTGCCGAACGCCGCCGGGACGATCGTCGTCACGCTGACCGCGCTGATCGGCCAGATCCTGCTGATCGAGGCGACGGCCGAGTTCTTCGGCTACGGCGTCGCCTCGATCACACGTCCGACGCTCGGCAACCTGATCGGCGAGGCGACGACGTCGGGAATCGGCCCGTACAACGTGCTCGGCCTCGGCTGGTGGGTCTGGGCCTCGCCGATGACGGCCCTCGTCCTCGTGCTCGCGTGCATCAGCCTCGTCGGCGACGGCCTCGACGCGGCGCTCAATCCGCGCGGCTGACCGCGATAGGTTTCGAGCGCGATGGGTCTGTTTCGTCCCGCTCGAACCGTCACCGGCCCCCACGGCGACTACTGGGAGGTGTACGTGTCGAAGACGGCGCTCCCTGCATGGCGTGAGGGCAAGCCGGGAGGGCTCGAATACGGCGTCGGCGATCCCCGCGGCGACCTGCTCGAGCTGCCCTTCATGCTCCTCGGCGCGCTCTGGGGAATGCTGATCGCACCGCTGCTGCGCTTCCTCGTGCTGCTGCCGGCGTCGTTCGTTCGCGGCCGGCGCTCACGCGCGGTGCGGATCGAAGCCGTGAGCGGGTTCCCGCAACGCGAGGTCTTCCTCTGGACGACGACGGACGACGGTGTCGAGCGCGTGCTCGACGAGATCGTGAACGGGCTCGCCGCCGGCAAGTTCGTGCAGCCGGACGGGGCGGTCTACTCCGGCCGAGAAGATTGAGCGCCTACGAGCTCGTCGACGAGCTGCCGTCCGGTGCTGCACGTGCCGCGGCGTGGGCCGCGTATGCGCTGACGACCTACGCCGACAAGCTGCTTGCCGCCGACGGCAGGTCCGACGTCGTCGCGGAGGCGTATGCGCGCGCCGCTGCGTGCCTCGACGCTGCACGCGGCGTCGGTGAGGTTCCGGACGCGCTGCCGCACTGGCGCACGCCGGTTCGCACGCGGGAACAGCTCGTCGGCATGCGCGACGCGCTCGATGCGCTTCGCACCTATCTCGCGTACGAGCTGAAGAACGCCGCTCCACCGGAGCTCGCACGGGTCGACGCACAGCTCGCGCGCGTCGACCAGCTGTGGATCGAGCGGCCGCCGCCCGAGATCCGCGGCGCCCTCGGCAGCGCCCTCGCGGTCGGCCTCGACGAGGCCTACGCGCTCGGTCGCAGGCTCATGACTGTTTGAGCCACTGCGCGATCTCCCAGGTGTGGCCGTCGGGGTCGCTGAACACCGAGGTCCGTTGTCCCCAAGCGCGGTCCTGCGGCCCGTTCAGGAACTCGACGCCGCGCCCGCGCAGCTCCTCGGTCGCTGCATCGCAGCTGTCGAACCAGATCGTGTACTGCGCACGCGTGCCGGAACCGACCGGTGCGGGCTCGATCAGCTCGGGCGCCTCGCTCTCGTCGAGGAGCACGATCAGCATGTTGTCGAACTGGAAGACGACGCTGTTCTCGTCCTCGTGGACCTGCTCGGCCTGGAACGCGTTCGCATAGAACGCCTTCGAACGCTCCTTGTCCGCAACGAACAAGGTCATCGCGCCGACCGTCGTGTTCATCTCAGCTCCTCGCATTGGGGAAGGTCATCGGTGATCTCGAACCACGGCGCCTTCGAGCCGACGAAGATGTGCCGCGTCGGCCGCAGCGACGGTTCGTCCCGCAGCGACCCGAGCGCGACGTGCACCCGGCCCTCCTCGACGGTCGAGTAGAGCGGCGAGCCGCAGGTTGCGCAGCGGGTGTGGCCCTTGCCGTCGGCGTCGCCCCACACCAGCAGGTTGTCGCCGCCCTCGACGATCTCGAGCTTCGACCCCTCGATGCCGGCGAACGGCTTGAACGCGGAGCCGGTGTGGGCGCGGCAGTTCGAGCAGTGGCAGTTGAGGCTGTACAGGAAGTCGTCGGCGACGCGATATTCGACCGCTCCGCACTCGCACCGGCCCGCCAGCGTGCGGGTCACGCGAGACGCTCCACGAGCCGGACCTTCGCACGCGCCCCGGCCTCCTTGCCGATTGCCTTCCGGGTCGCAGCCTTGATCGGCAGCTTGTGGTTGCCGTCGCCGAGGGCCATGAACGAGCTCGCGAACGGCTCGCCGTCGATCGTGCCGCGCACCTTGACGAGGCCGCGGGTGCCGAAGAACTCCGCCGACTTCGGCCAGACGACGTACGTCCACCCGCCGGGGGTCGGGCTCTTCTGGAGGACGGCGCTGAACTCGACGTCGATCTGCATGCCGTTGAGACCGCCGGAGCCGGCGGAACTCATCGCTTGCGGCGCAACTTCTTCAGGCCCTCGAGGATCAGGTCGAGCCCGAACTCGAACTCGTAGCGGCCGGTCGGCGCACTGTCCGACATGTGCTGCTCGCCGTGCTCGGCCAGATATGGGTAGGTGCCGCGCATCTGCGCCAGGAGACCATGCGCCCATTCCTCGACGGCCTGGCCGTCGGGAGGCGTGAACGAGCGGGCGGCCTCGGCGTGGCCGAGCTGCCAGAGCGTGAAGCCGAAGATGTGGCTGTCGAGCGTGTGGTATGCGGAGTACGCCACCTCGGCGGAGAAGCCCGCCTCGCGCAGCCGGCGGAGCAGCCATTCCATGTAGCGGATCCGCGGCCCGCTGATCGTGCCCGGATTGCTCGGCAGGAGCGCGAGGCGGCAGGCCCACGGGTGCTCGAGCAGGATGTCGTGCGCGGAGATCGCGCAGCGGCGGATCGCGTCGTCCCAGGCGCCGCCTTCGGGCAGCTCGAACTGCCCGACGACGCTGTCGACCATCGCGCCGATGAGCTCGCCCTTGCTCGCGACGTGGTTGTACAGCGACATCGCCTCGACCCCGAGCGCCTGGCCGAGCTTGCGCATCGTCAGTGCGTCGATCCCGTCGGCGTCTGCGAGCGCGATCGCCTTCGCGAGGACGCGATCCTTCGAGAGCGGCTTACGGGTGCGGGGCCTGGTCGCCAAGGGCTTGACAAGCTTACGCCGTACGTTTAGCTTACATCGTAAGCTTACAACGTATGGAGGGAGACGACGACATGACTGCGATGGCCGCAACGCCCGAGACGATGCGGGCGGCAGTGCGCGAGCGCTACGGCGCCCCGCGCGAGATCATCGAGTTCAAGCAGGTGCCGAAGCCGGAGCTCGAGGACGACCAGGTGCTCGTCCGCGTCCGCGCGACGTCGCTCAACCGCAGCGACTACTACACGGCGACCGCCCCGATCGTGCTCTTCCGGAAGCTGAACGGCGGCTCGTTCCGCCGACCGAAGACGTTCGCGCTCGGCGGCGACTTCGCCGGCATCGTCGAGGCGGTCGGCAAGGACGTGGCCGACTTCGAGCCCGGCGACGAGGTCTTCGGCGCGCGAACGGGCGCGTTCTCCGAATACGTCGCGGCGCGGATGATCGCGAAGAAGCCCGCGAACGTCAGCTTCGAAGAGGCGGCGACCTTCGGCGGCAGCGCGCTCACGGCCCTGCAGGCGCTGCGGGACAAGGGGAAGCTCCAGCCCGGCCAGAGCGTCCTGATCAACGGCGCGTCGGGCGCGATCGGCCCGTTCGCCGTGCAGATGGCGAAGGCGCTCGGCGCCGGCAAGGTCACGGCGGTCTGCAGCACCCGCAACGTCGAGCAGACGCGCGGGCTCGGCGCCGACCGCGTCATCGACTACACGCGGGACGACTGGACGAAGTCCGGCGAGCGCTACGACCTGATCGTCGACGTCGCCGCGACGAAGCCGTGGCGCAGGATCGTCCGCGCCCTGAAGCCGGACGGGACATACGTCCTCGTCGGCTCGCCGATCACGAATCCGATCACCGGGCCGCTCGGCAAGATCGGCCGGCTGATCGTCGCCTCGCGCTTCACCCGGCGCACGTTCGTCTTCTTCATCGCCTCGTTCAACAAGCCGGACATGGAGGTTCTGCGCGAGCTCCTCGCCTCCGGCAAGGTGAAGCCCGTCATCGAGCGCGTCTATCCGTTTGCTCAGCTGGTGGACGCGCTCGAGTACATGGGCGAGGGGCACGCCCGTGCGAAGCTCGTCGTCACGGTGGAGTGAAGTAGGCCGCAGAACCACCCGAAAGGTGACGAATGAAGCGACGCGCGTGCGCCAGGATGCGACGCAGTACGGCTCATCCCCTCTCGGCCCCCGTGCGGCGGGGCCGTCAGCCGGACTGACTCCCCTCGGAAACGAATGAGCGACCCCCCTGCGGCGGGTCGCTTTTTCGTTGGGAAGGCGCGAGGAAGCCGTCCACTTGCGTCCGTAGGCTGGAGGCATGGCGAAACCGGCTGTTCAGTTCGCGTGCAGCGAGTGCGGGTACACGGCCGGCCGCTGGTTCGGCAAGTGCCCGGGCTGCAATGCCTTCGGAACGCTCCTCGAGGAGACGCTCGGCAAGGTGGTGGCGGCGAAGGTTCCGGCGAAGCCGCTGTTGCGGCTCGTCGACGTCCAGGTCGAGGAGGCTGCCCGGATCCAAACGGGCGTGCCGGAGCTCGACCGCGTCCTCGGCGGCGGGCTCGTCCCCGCCTCGCTCGTGCTCGTGGGCGGCGAGCCGGGCGTCGGCAAGTCGACGATGCTGCTGATGGCGCTCCGCGCGATGTCGGCCGAGCGGCGTGTGCTGCTCGTCACGGGCGAGGAGTCCGCGGCGCAGGTCAAGCTCCGCGCCGACCGGCTCGGCGGCGCCGACGCGGTCGAGATCGTCGCCGAGACGGATCTCGACGTCGTCTGCGGGACCCTCGTCTCGGAGCGACCCGACGTCTGCGTCATCGACTCGATCCAGACGCTCTACTCGCCGGAGCTCGGCTCCGCGCCCGGCTCGGTCGCGCAGGTGCGCGAGTCGGCCGGTCGATTGCTGCGCGTCTCCAAGGAGAACGGCGTCGCGACGATCCTCGTCGGCCACGTGACGAAGGACGGCTCGGTCGCCGGGCCGCGGGTGCTCGAGCACCTCGTCGACTGCGTGCTGCAGTTCGAGGGCGACCGCTACCGCGAGCACAGGGTGCTGCGCGCCGTCAAGAACCGGTTCGGGTCGACGAACGAGCTCGGCATCTTCGAGATGACCGCGGCGGGCCTCGTCGGGGTGCCCGACCCCTCGGAGGTGTTCGGCAAGACGCACGACGGCGAGCCCGGCGCAGCCGTCGCGTGCGCGCTCGAGGGCTCCCGGCCGCTGCTGCTCGAGATCCAGGCGCTCGTCGCGCAGAGCGACCTCGCGATGCCGCGCCGCGTCGCGACCGGGGTCGACCCGAAGCGCCTCGCGATGATCGTGGCCGTGCTCGCACGCCACGCGGGAATCGGCCTCGGCCAGGCCGACGTGTTCGTGAACGTCGCCGGCGGCGTCCGGATCGACGAGCCGGGGGCGGATCTCGCGATCGCCCTCGCGATCGCGTCCGCGGCGAAGCGGGCCCCGGTCCGCGCGAGCCTCGCCGCGTTCGGCGAGATCGGCCTGACCGGCCGCCTGCGTCCGGCCGCGCAGGCGGAGCGGCGGCTCGAGGAGTGCGGGAAGCTCGGTCTGGCCGCGGTCGTTGCCCCGGCCGGGACCGAGCCCGCTCGGGCTGGCAAGATTCGCATTGCGCAGGCGGAGACCCTGCGCGAAGCGATCAAGGCAGGCCTCGATGCCGTCGAACGAACAGGCGAGAGTTGAGCGGCTGAGCGACGAGCTCGGCTTCACGAGAACGCCCTCGGAAGACGACCCGCGCCGCGATCCGCAGCTGCTGCACGCGATCGAGAAGATCGCCCCCGGGACGCCGCTGCGCCAGGCGGTCGACGACGTCATCCGCTCCCACGAGGGCGCGCTGATCGTCATCGGCGACCCGCAGGAGCTCGCGTTCCTCTACTCGGGCGGGCTCAAGCTCGACGCGCCGTTCCGTCCCCAGCTCCTCTACGAGCTCGCGAAGATGGACGGCGCGATCATCGTCGATGCGGCGATCAAGCGGCTTGCGTGGGCGAACGTGCAGCTGATGCCCGATCCCACGATCCCGTCGGACGAGACCGGCACGCGCCATCGCACCGCCGAGCGCGTCGCGAAGCAGACGGGTGCGCTCGTCGTCAGCGTCTCGCAGCAGCGCGAAACGGTCACGGTCTTCGTCGGGGCCGCGCGGTACCAGCTCGATCCGGTCGCCGACGTCCTCGCAAAGACGAACCAGGCGCTCGGGACGCTCGAGACGTACCGGCAGCGGCTCGAGCAGGTGCTGACGCGGCTGACGGCCCTCGAGTTCCAGAACGCGGTCGTGCTCGACGACGTCCTGGTGACCCTGCAGCGCGCAGAGATGACCTCGCGCATGGCGGAGCGGATCGAGCGGGACACGATCGAGCTCGGCAGCGAAGGCCGGCTCATCCGCCTGCAGCTCGAGGAGCTCGTCGGGAACGTGCCGATGGACCGCGACGCGATCGTCCGCGACTACCACGCCGCCGGCGCCGGCGCCGAGGCGACGATCGCGCTCGAGGCGCTCCGCGCGCTCCCCTACCAGGGGCTCGTCGATTTCGACCGGCTGAGCGAGCTCCTCGGCCTCGCCCGCGGGCTCAACGTCCTCGATCATGCGATGCAGCCCCGGGGCTACCGGGTCCTCTCGAAGATCCCGCGCCTGCCCGAGGCGGTCGTCCGGAAGGTGGTCGCGGCGTTCGGGACCTTCGACGCCGTCGTCCGGGCCTCACAGCGCGATCTGGAGGCGGTCGAAGGGGTCGGCGCGGTGCGGGCGAGGGAGATCCGGGATGGCCTGCGGCGGCTCCAGGAGCACAACCTCGTCGACCGCTATTTGCAGCTATGACGGCCCGGAATCCCCGAAATACCTTGGTTTTCCAGCCTGTTTTTTGCTAGAATGCTCAGTCCTGGGCCGGCGCCACCGCGTGCCGGCTCTTTTGGCGGAAACGGCGAGAAAGAAGGGGAGGGTCGGCTTGTACAAGGTCGGCGACAAGGTTGTGTACCCGCACCACGGTGCCGGGACGATCGTCAAGAAGGAGTCC
>JAICWC010000018.1 GCA_025934995.1 Thermoleophilia bacterium
ATGCGGTCCCGACCCGCGCATATCAGCCGCGACACGACGCGTCGACACCAGCCGCCGCGCTCTCCCCGCCGAAACACCCAGGCCCGCTCACGCGGGCCTCAAAGCCGTACCGACTTGACAAACCTCACCCCATATCAGTTCAGCCGCATCCCGCCTAGTTCGAGCCCAGTACCGCCCACCTTACGAGGTATTGCGCGAACCGCCGCCGGAATCCTGTAGGTGGGGATGATCCGGCGGCGGTCGTGTACTTGGATGTCTTTGATCAGCAGGCGCAGTAGCTCTTTGGCTTGCTCGGGGTTCTCGTCGGCGACGATCGCTTCGAGCTGGTCGGCGAGGCCGCGGAGGGCGGCCGCGTCGGGCGGCGTGTGCGCTTGTGCGGCGAGCCGGGCGGTGAGGTCGGCTTCTCGTTCGCGGAGCGTTTCGAGGCGGTCACGGTGGCCATGGACGCGGTCTTGGAAGAGGTCGGCGGCGAGCCGTCCGTCTTCGAAGCCTTCGAAGTAGCGCTCCAGCTTGCCCTCGACGCGCGCGATCTCCGCCCGCGTCGATGCGAGTTGGTCCTCCAAGTCGGGACGTTCGCTCTCGGTTACGTTCGCCAGGTCGGAGAGTGCCTTTTCGATCAGGTGGCCGTCGCGGTAGAGCTCGGCGAGCTGGGCGAGGACGGCCGCTTCGAGGCGGTCTTTGGGGAGCCGGTCGCCGTTGCACTTCGACGGTCCGTACTTGTAGCGGGTGGAGCAGGCGTAGTAGGTGTAGCGGCCGTTGCGTCCGTGCGCGGAGGTGCCGACGTAGGCGCGGCCGCAGTGGTTGCAGCGGACGAGCCCGGATAGGAGGTAGTCGGTCGGGTTGCCGCGCCGCAGCGAGGCGTCCTCGCCGCGGCGTCGGAGGATCTGCTGCGCCTTCTCGAACGTGTCGTCGTCGACAAGCGGGTCGTGCAGGCCGGGGTACGTTTCGCCGTTCCAGCGGACGAGCCCGCGGTAGGCGGGGTTGGCGAGGATCAGTTGCAGCGCGTTCGGTGACCAGCCTTGCTTGCGCGGCGGCGGCGCGGCCTCCGTGTCGAGGGTGCGCGCGATCGCGGTCGTGCCCAGTTTCCCTCCCGCGTAGAGGTCGAAGATGCGCCGCACGACCGGCGCCTTCACTTCGTCCGGCACGAGCAGCTTGGTCTTTTTGTCGCGTGTGTAGCCGTAGGGGCTGCGGCCGCTCATCCATTTGCCTTCGCGGACGCGGCGTTCGAGTCCGGCGGTGACGCGGTCGACGATGGTCGCGTGCTCGAACTCCGCGAACACGCCGAGCATCTGCAGCATCATCCGTCCCGCTGGGGAGCCGGTGTCGAACGGCTCCGTCGCTGACTTCAAGACGACGTCGAGCTGATCCAGCTCCTCGCACAGCCCGGCGAGCTGACGGACCTTGCGAGAGAGGCGGTCGACGCGGTAGACGAGCAGCAGGTCGATGCGCTTCTCGCGCGCAAGGTCGAGCGCCTGCTGCAGGCCGGGACGGTCGAGGCTTGTGCCGGATGCTTGGTCCTCGTGGGCGGCGACGATGCGCCAGTCCTCCATCGCTTCGCAGTAGCGCTCCAGCCGCTCCCGCTGCGTCTTCAGCGACGTGGGCTGGTGGTCCTCATCGGTCGAGATCCGCTGGTAGAGACAGACCCGCATCACAGGCGACCCCCTCCGTTGGCGTGGTCGTCCATGAGGCCATCGATCCCAGCGAACGTCAAGTCGCCCATGTCCCGCCGAGGATCGAGTGCGCCCGTCCGGGCGCGCTCGAGCATGCCGTCGGCAAGCGCGGCGTGCGCCGCGCAGCCAGGATCTCGGCCGCGTACGGCGCAACTTCTTCTTTCTTCCACCTTGTCGCGAGCTGTACGCGGACGCGGAATCGCGGAGTGTGCACGCGCTTTCCCGACCTCGAGGGGATCCGGTCCGGACCGGACTACAGAACGGACTACAGATCGGATGCCAGAACGGACGCCAGAACGACCCGCCCCGAGGAGAAGCCGAAGCGCGATCGTCACGCCGCCCGCCTAAACGAAGTCGAGCGTTGCCGCCGGAGCGCGGCCGCGAAGAGCGCAGTCAAGAGTTCGACGGCCTCTGCCTCCTGGGCAGCGGTAAGCGGCTCGACCCTCACCGGGCCGAGCCTGATCTCACCGTCATCGATTGTTTTGAGGCGCAGCGGCACAACGTTGCCGCCGCCGCGCAGCGCGTCGTGATCGTCCATCGGTTGTCGACGCGCCGGCAGAGGAGCCAGACATCAACGCCGCACCCGCCCAGACCGATACGCCCGGTGGGCACGATGAGTCCTTCCATATAGAAAGGCCATTTTTGACCCCGAAAAATCACACGCGGCTGCGAAGACTTACGAGACATTTACGACCGTGACTGCTGAGTCGGCGGCGTGTCAGTGTCGGGTCAGTCGTATGTTGGTACCTCGCCCGAAGCCGCGGTCGTCGCCAGCTGTTGGCACTGTCTCAGCGACTTGTCGAACGCTTCTGAACGGTGCGCCTGCGACAATGAAGGCGGTGGACGCCAGTTCCGACTTCCGCGCAGCCGTCGAACGCGCGGCTCTCGATCTTGCGGGATGGCCCGAGAACTTCTCGGATGCACACATCCATTTCGACGACCGCATGTTCGCCGGACTCGTGCCCGAGTTCTCCGATTCCGAGTGGCTCAGACTCGGAGCAGTGGCGGCAGATGTGGCTGTGCCGCTGCCCGGATCCTTCCTCATTCAAGTCCCGATCGCCGAGTTAGAGCAGGAACCCGAGGACTTCGACCTTGCCTCAGTCCGGAGTCTCGAGCCTTGGCAACCGCCTTCGATCCACAGACTTCGAAGTGGGTCAGCGTTCGCAATACGGGCGAGCTACCAGCCGAATGCCTGGCACCGTGACATTGCATCAACCCCGGCGGGAGCCGTAGGCTGGCTCAGCGGCCCCTACGACGTGGACGACGCCGTGTGGCGGTTGTCACTTATGTACGAGACCGGCTCCGGGTAGCCGCACTGGCGCAACCGTGGCCCGACCTGTGGGCGATGCTCAGCAGGCTGGATGCTCACAGTTGATGCCGCCGAGTAGCCTTCGGCCATGGAATGGTTCGCGGTTCGACACGTGATCGAGAACGATGGGTCGTTCGAAGAACGCATCACCCTCTGGCGAGCTTCTTCGGAGGACGATGCCATCGCGCGTGCAGAGCGGGAGGCCGAGGAGTACGCGGCATCCGCTCACTGGAGGGTGCTCGACATGTTCCAGTGCTACCGGCTTCCTGAGACTCCGGCCGACGGTCACGAGGTCTTCTCGCTCATCCGGAGGAGCGAACTCGCCGCGGGACCGTACCTCGACTCCTTCTTCGATACGGGCAACGAGCTGCAGCGCACGGAGTAGCCGCAAACCGCTCGGCTGGAAGTTGTCACGTCAGATCGAGAGGCGACGCAACGAACGAGTCGGCAGGCCCTGAGCGGTTCGCGTAATACTCGGTTCGGCCCATCCCAGGAAGCCCCGAGCCCGGGGCTTCTTTTTTTGCGCGCGTCATATCGACGTTTTCGCGCTTAAGTGACACCGGGCGCCGCCGTTCCGCCTGGTTAGCCTCTGACCATGGTCGTGACGCCCGCGGAGACCGACGTCACGATCGTCGAGGTCGGACCGCGCGACGGGCTGCAGTCCGTCGAGCGGACGATGCCGACGCCCGCGAAGCTGCGTTGGATCGATGCCCTCGCGGCCTCGGGCCTACGTGAGATCCAGGTCGGCTCCTTCGTCTCGGCCCGCGCGCTGCCGCAGATGGCGGATTGCGCAGACGTCGTCCGCCATGCATTGACGATCGAGGGCCTGCAGGTGTCGGTGCTGGTGCCGAACCTGCGCTACGCGGAGATCGCCTTCGACACCGGCGTGCACGTGCTGACGATCCCGGTCTCGGTCAGCGAGCCGCACTCGATCGCCAACATCCGCAAGACGCACGACGAGATCGTCGACGACGTGCGCGCAATCGTCGCACTGCGAGACGCCCGGTATCCGGATGCGCAGGTCGCGATCGGCCTCGCAACCGCGTTCGGGTGCTCGATCCAGGGCGCTGTGCCGGAAGACGACGTGATCCGAATGGCCAATCGCGTCGCGGCATGCGGCGTCGACTCGATCCACCCCGCTGACACTGTCGGTTTCGCAAACCCGGCGCAGGTCCGGCGGCTCGTCCCCCGCCTGCGCGATGCGGTCGGCGGGCTGTGCTCGTCGATCCACTTCCACGACACGCGCGGACAGGGCCTCGCCAACGTCGTCGCTGCGCTCGACGTCGGCATCCGCACGTTCGACTCGTCGCACGGCGGCCTCGGCGGGTGCCCTTATGCACCCGGCGCCACCGGGAACATCGTCACCGAGGATCTCGTGTTCCTGCTCGAGTCGATGGGGCTGCGCACCGGGATCGACCTCGAGCGGTTGATCGACGCGCGTGCCGTCCTGGCCGAAGGGCTACCCGGCGAACCGCTCCACGGCCACGTTGCCGAGGCCGGTCTCCCCAAAGGCTTCGTCCCGGCGACGGCCGCCGCGTGACCGGGCTGCCGCTCGCCGGGGTGCGGGTCGTCGAGCTCTCGCACGTCGTCATGGGGCCGGCGTGCGGCGTCGTCCTCGCCGATCTCGGCGCGGACGTCGTCAAGGTCGAGCCTCCGGTCACGGGGGACAAGACGCGCCACCTCGGCGAAGCAAGCGCGGGCCTCTTCACGACGTACAGTCGGAACAAGCGGAGCGTCGCCGTCGACGTTCACACACCGGAGGGTCACGCCTTCGTGCGGCGCCTGGTCGCGGACGCCGACGTCCTGATCGAGAATTTCCGGCCGGGCGCGCTCGACGCGGTGGGGCTCGACTACGCATCGCTCAGCACGCACGCGCCGCGCCTCGTCTACTGCTCGCTCAAGGGCTTTCTCGCGGGACCGTACGAGCAGCGCGTTGCTCTCGACGAAGTCGTCCAGATGATGGGCGGCCTCGCCTACATGACCGGGCCGCCGGGCCGGCCACTTCGCGCGGGCGCATCCGTCAACGACCTGATGGGCGCCGTGTTCGCCGTCACCGGTATCGTCGCCGCGCTCTACGAGCGGGAGCGCACAGGGTGCGGGAAGCTCGTGCGGGCCGGGCTGTTCGAGAACAATGCATTTCTCGTCTCGCAGCACATGGCGCGGTTCGCGATCACGGGGGAGGCGCCTCGTCCGCTGCCGGTACGAGAGTCGGGCTGGGGCGTCTACGACGTGTTCGCGACGAGCGACGGCGAGAAGGTCTTCCTCGCCGTCGTCACGGATCGACAGTGGCGTGCGTTCTGCGAGGCGTTCGGGCTCGACGATCTGGCGGCGACGGAGGCGCTTGCGACGAACCGGCTCCGCGTCGACGCGCGCGAGTGGATGATCCCGGTGCTCGCCGGCGCGATCGGCTCCCGGACACGCGACGACGTCTGCGTGCTCTGCGAGGCGGCCGGCGTCGGCTTCGCGCCGATCCGGCGGCCCGAGGAGCTGTTCGACGACCCGCACCTCAAGCGGCCGGAGGCGAGAGTCGACGTCACGCTCGAGGACGGCAGGACGACATGGCTTCCCGGCCTGCCGCTCGAGCTCGACGGCAGGCGCCTCTCCGGCCGGCGCAACCCGCCCCGCCTCGGCGAGCACACGGTCGAGGTCGCCGGGGCACTCGGCTACAGCTCCGAGGAGATCGCGCGCCTCGTCGATGCGGGCGTGCTCGACGTCCCCGACGCCGCGCCGGTCTAGACGGTCGTGGCCGCCGTCCAGCGGTACAGGTGCTCCGGCCGTCCCGCGGCCCCGTAGCGGAGCGTGTAGTCGACCGCACCGGAATCGGCGAGGAAGCGAAGGTAACGCCGCGCGACGCCGTGGCTGATCCCGGCGCGGGCAGCGAGCTCGGCGGTCGAGAGCGCGCAGTTCGATTCGCGCAGGCACGAGGCGACGAGCGTCAGCGTCGGCGGCGAGATCCCCTTCGGCAGCGACGCGTCGCTGCTCGTCCGCAGGAGCCCGTACAGCCGGTCGATGTCGCGCTGCTCAGCGTGATCCATGTCGGCGAGCCGCCGACGGGCCTCGGCATACGTCTCGAGTCGCTCGCGGAACGTGACGAACGTGAAGGGTTTGACGATGTAGTGGACGACGCCGAGCTGCATGGCGTCGCGCAACACGTCCACGTCCTTCGCCGACGTGATCGCGATCACGTCCAGGCGTGGGGCACTCCCTGCGCGCAACGCGCGCATCAGCTCGATGCCGGTCTCGTCCGGCAGGTAGATGTCGAGCAGGACGAGGTCGGGGCGAAGCTTCTCCACGAGCGCGCGTGCTTCGCGGCCCGTCGTCGCCTCGCCGACGACCTCGAAGCCGGGGATGCGCTCGACGAACTCGCGATGCACTGAGACGGCCATGAAGTCGTCGTCGACGACGAGCGTCCGGATCACGAGCGCACCTCCTCGAGCGACCGCAACGGGAGGCGCACGGTGAACCGCGCACCGTCGACGTTCTCGACGGCGATCGATCCGTTCCGGCGGCGCACCTCCTGGCTCACGAGCGCCAGCCCGAGGCCACGCTTCCGCTTGTCGCCCCGCGCGACCTTCGTGGTGAAGCCGTCGCGGAAGATCTCGTCGGTCAACGCCGCGTCGACGCCCGGGCCGGAGTCGTGGACCGAGAGCACGAGCTCGCCTCCTTCGACCTGCAGCGTCACGTCGACGTGACCGCCGGTCCCTCCCGCCGAGACCGACTCGAGCGCGTTGTCGATCAGGTTTCCGAGCATCGAGACGAGTCCGCGGACGTCCTCGAGCTGGGACGGCAGCTCGGTCGCGTGGACGTCGAGTTGCACGCCGTGCTGGCTCGCGACCGCCGCCTTTCCGAGCAGCAGCGCGGCGAGAATCGGGTCGCCGATCCGGTCGACGAGCGATGCGGCCAGCTCCTGATGCAGGAGCGACGACCGGTTGATCTCCGCCACGGCGTCGTCGTAGCGGCCGAGCTCGATCAGTCCGCTGATCACGTGCAAGCGGTGCTGGAAATCGTGCTCCTGCGCGCGCAGGGCGTCGGCGAGGTTACGGACGTCGTGCAGCTCCCTGGAGAGTGCGTCGAGCTCGGTGCGGTCCCGAAGCGTTACGACGGCTCCGATCGAGCGCCCGCGCACCTCGACCGGCATCCGGTTCGCGACGAGCACGCGGTCGCCGACGACGACGACTTCGTCCTGCCCTGCGATGCGTCCCGCGAGCACGTCGCGCACCCGGCCGTCGGGCACGACGTTCTCGATCCCCCAACCGACGGCGTCCGCACCCACCCCGAGCAGGCGCTGCGCCTCGTCGTTGATCAACGTGATTCGTCCGGCCGGATCGAGTGTGATCGTGCCTTCGCGGACGCCGTGCAGCATCGCCTCCCGCTGCTCGAGCAGTGCGCCGATCTCGTCGGGCTCGAGGCCGAACGTCTGCCGCTTCACGTGTCGCGCGAGTAGGAATGCGCCTGCGATCGCAAGTCCAAGTGCGACGAGCACAGGAATGAGGATCGTGCCGAGTGACGACCAGAGCTCGGAGGTGATCGCGCTCTCGAGCACGCCGACGGAGACGAGCCCGACCACGCGCCCGTGTGCGTTCCGAATCGGCACCTTCGCGCGCATCGACCAGCCGAGCGACCCGTGCTGCTCGCCGACGAACGTTTGCCCTGCGAACGTCGCCGCGGGGTTCTCGCCGGGATCGTGCAGCAATGACTTGCCGATCAGCTTCGGATTGGGGTGGGACATGCGGATGCCGTGCCGGTTCGCGACGACGACGAACGCCGCGCCCGTTGCGCGGCGGATGCGCTCGGCGATCGGGTCGATGACGCGCGCGCCGTCGGGTCGTGTCAACGACGCGACGACCTGTCGGTCCGTCGCAACCGTCTGCGCAATGGCGAGTGACTTCGCGCCGGCGCGTTTCGCGAGGTCGTTTCGTGAGTGCCGGTAGAGCACGACGGATGCCACGCCCACCGTCAGGACGATGATCGCGAGCTGCAGGAGCAGCAGTTGCGTTGAGAGTCGTGGCCGCCGTGCGGACGTTGTGCCGATGCGCACGCACCCGATCGTACCCCCGGTCCTGCCGAACGGCCGTGATCGGAAATGAGCGAAAAGTCCGCTAATCACCGGTTAGTGCAGCTAATGGCGCGCAATCTGGACAACGCGGCGACCGCCGGACAGCATCGCGCTCCATGCCACTCTTCTGGCTGTCCGTCGGGTTCGGCTGCGTCACGGCGTCGGTGCTCGCCATCGCGGCAGTCGGCCTGAGCCTCCAGTTCGGAATCACGAACTACGTCAACTTCGCGTACGGCGACTTCATGGCGCTCGGCGGCTTCTTCGCGTACGTGCTGAACAACCAGGTGTTCCACCTCGACATCTGGATCGCGCTGGTCATCGGCTCGCTGGCGATGGGCGGGTTCGCCGTTATCGTCAACCGGCTGATCCTCGGGCCCTTCGCGCGCCGCTTCAGCACGAGCCACTACGTCCTCATCGTCACCTTCGGGCTCTCGCTGATCATGCTCAACGCCGCGTACTCGATCTGGGGTGCGCAGGTCCGCTTCTACAACATGCCGATCTCGTCGGCGCTCACCATCGGGCCGGTGCGCTTCACGAGGAATCAGCTGATCGTGATTGCGATCGCGGTCGGCCTGATGCTCGCGGTGCACGCGATGCTCAAGGCGACCCGTCTCGGGAAGTCAATGCGCGCGATGGCGGACAACACGACGCTCGCGATGACGAGCGGCATCGACACGAAGCGAATCACCACCATCACCTGGTTCCTGTCCGGCACGCTCGCCGGCGTCGCGGGGACCGTGCTCGGGATCAGCGAGGGCAACCTGACCCCTGCGTCGGGCGAGCTCTTCCTGTTCGTGATCTTCGCCGCCGTGATCCTCGGCGGCGTCGGGAGCATCTACGGCGCGATGGGGGGTGCGATCCTCATCGGTCTCGCGACGGAGATCTCGGCTGCGTTCATCAACCCGGCCTACAAGCTCGACATCGCGTTCGTGATTCTCATCCTGACGCTGCTCGTGCGGCCGAGCGGGCTGATCGCGCGCCCGGGGACGACGTAGGACTGCAGTGCTCTACTACGTCTTCACCCTCGTCTTCTTCTGCTTCGACTACTTCATCCTCGCGATGGGGCTGAACATCCAGTACGGCGAGACGGGGATCCTCAACTTCGCCTACATCGGCTTCGTCGCGATCGGCGCGTACTTCACCGGCGTCTTCAGCCTTCATCCCGCCGGGCACTCGGGACAGCACTACATCCTCGGGCTCGGGCTTCCGTTCCCGCTCAACCTGCTCCTGGGCGGTCTGGCGGCGATGGTCTTCGCGCTCATCGTCGCGTTGATCACGCTCCGGCGCCTGCGGACGGACTACCTCGCGATCGTCCTGATCTCGCTGTCGCTCGTGCTCTACGACTTCTGCAACAACTTCGTCTCGCTCTTCAACGGCGCCGACGGCCTCTACAACGTGCCGGAGCCGTTCGCGAAGTCGCTCGGGCTCACCGTCAACTCCTTCATCCCGTTCTTCGCCTGCGTCACCGCGGCGATCTCGCTGCTGATGTGGTTCGTGATGAGCCGCATCACGCGCGCGCCGCTCGGACGGACATTGCGGGCGATTCGCGACGACGAAGTGGTCGCGGCGGCGCTCGGCAAGAACGTCTTCGGGATGCGGCTGAAGTCGATGCTGATCGGCTCGTTCTACGCCGGCATCGGCGGCGGCCTCCTGATGCAGTTCGGCGGCTCGTTCAACCCGACCGCATGGCTGCCCGGCGAGACGTTCGTCGTCTTCGCCGTTCTGATCGTCGGCGGCGCCGGCAACAACATCGGCATGTTCGTCGGGGCTCTCCTCGTCGAGACGCTCCTCATCCACCTGCCGGCGTTCCTGCCGGAGATTCCGGGCCATCCGGGCCTGATCGAGTACTTCGACAACGCCGTCGTTGGCATCGTCCTGATGCTGATGCTCTGGTTCCGTCCCGAGGGCGTCGTTCCCGCGCGCCTGCGGCGGACGGCGAGCTTCGGCGTGGCGGCCCGCGGCGACGCGGAGCCCGAGCTGACGATCGCGGTGGCGGCGCATGAGTGAGAGCGGAGTGCTCGAACGCACGCCCGCGACCGGTCGGAAAGCCGCGCTCCGCTGTGAGGCGGTCACGAAGGCGTTCCAGGGAGTGCACGCCGTCAACGGCGCCACCTTCGACGTGCCGGAGGGACAGATCACCGCGCTGATCGGCCCGAACGGCGCAGGCAAGACGACCGTCGTGAACATCCTCTCCGGCGCGATGAACTGTGACAGCGGGCACCAGTTCATCGGCGAGACGGACGTGACCAACTGGCCGAGCTACAAAATCGCGCGGCTCGGTCTCTTCCGAACGTTCCAGCTGTCGCGCGAGCTGTACGGGCTGACCGTGCTCGAGAACCTGCTCGTTGCACCCGCCGAACAGGCGGGCGACTCCCTCGTCAACGTGCTCCTCCGGCCCGGGCTGATCCGGCGCCAGGAACGTGCGCACGCGCAGCACGCCCTGGAGGTGCTCGACACCTACGGCCTGTACCGGCACCGCGACACGCGCGCGCGCGAGCTGTCGGGTGGCCAGAAGAAGCTGCTCGAGATCGCGCGCGCCGTCATGGCGTCGCCGAAGATCCTGCTCCTCGATGAGCCGATGGCCGGTGTCAACCCGGCGCTGATCGAGCTCATCGGAGGCCACATCGTCGACCTGAAGCAGAGCGGCGTGACGGTGCTGATGGTCGAGCACAACCTGAACGTCGTCGAGCAGATCTGCGACTACGTGATCGTGCTGGCAGAGGGCCGCACCCTCGCGACGGGCCGGCTCAGCGAGCTGCGCGAGAACACCGACGTCGTCAAGGCCTACCTCGGCGAGGTGATCGATGCCGGCGCTGCTCACTGAGGGCGTGACGGCCGGTTACGGCCGTGCTCCGATCATCACCGACATCAGCCTCTCCGCCGAGAGGGGCACGGTCACGACGATCATCGGCCCGAACGGCGCCGGCAAGTCGACCTTTGCGAAGACGCTCGTCGGCGTCCTCAAGCCGATGTCGGGGCGGATCGTCGTCGACGACCTCGACATCACGAGGATGCCCGGCCACCAGATTCCGCGGCACGGGCTCGTGTACGTGCCGCAGAACGACAACGTCTTCAAGCGCCTGACCGTGCGCGAGAACCTCGAGGTCGGCGCGTTCGTCGCTAAGGGCGACACGTCCGCGCGCATGGCCGAGGTGCTCGGCATCTTCGCCGACCTCGAGAAGGCGAAGGACAAGAAGGCGGGGCTGCTCTCCGGCGGCCAGCAGAATCTGCTCGCGATCGCGCGGGCACTGATGGTCGAGCCGTCCGTGATCATCCTGGACGAGCCGACCGCCGGCCTCTCGCCGACGTACACCGATGCCGTGTGGAACCAGATCGCGGCGATCGCGCGGCTCGACAAAGCGGTTCTCGTCGTCGAGCAGAACGTCGAGCGCGCGCTCAAGCACTCCGACTTCGTGCACATCTTCGTGGCGGGACGCAGCCACGTTCACGGGCCTGCCCGGGAGATCGCGGCGCTCGACCTGCCGTCGATCTTCCTCGGACGGTCACAGGCCGCCTAGGTCGTCAAGGACACAAGGAGGGACACGGAATGGTCAAGGCAAGATGGTTGCGGGTCGCGGCGATCGGCTGTGCGTTTGCGGCCGCGGCGACCCTCGCGGGCGGCGCCTTCGGCTCCGTCGGCTCGAAGCACAAGAGTGCGTCGTCGATCGTGGTCGGCGGGATCTTCCCGTTCACCGGCACGAAGGCGCTCCTCTCGACGTGGGGGACGCACGGCGTTCCCGTGGGCGTCTGGGAGGTCAACCACAACGGCGGCGTGCTCGGTCACCAGTGGAAGTCCTCGTACGTCGACGACGCCGCCGACTCCGTCGACGCGCTGCCTGCGTTCCGCAAGCTGCTGCTGAAGCACCCGACGCTCGTCATCGGCCCGTTCTCGCCGACGATCGAAGCAGTGATCAACCAGTTCAAGCCGAACAATGTCGCGGACTTCATGGTCGGCGGCCTCACGCAGCTCGACACGCTGAAGAACTCGTATGTGTTCCGGACGTCGTCGTCGGACTCGAACGAAGCGATTGCGATGGCGTACTACGCGATCAAGCACGGGTGGAAGTCCGCCTCGCTGATCTTCGACAACTCGGCGAACTCGCAGGGCTTCGTGCCGCCGCTCGAGAAGGCGTTCAAGGCGCTCGGCGGAAAGATCGACGCGAACATCACCCTGACGCCGGGGCAGTCCTCCTACAACGCGGAGCTCGCCCAGGCGTTTGCGAAGAGCCCACAGGTGATCTTCGACTCGATGGACTCGCAGTCGGCCGCGACGCTGTTCTCGGACGGTCAGCAACTCGGCTACATGAACGTCCCGTGGATCGGCGACGACCTTCAGTCGGCTCCCCAGGGCGACTATGCGAAGGCGTTCGGCAAGACCGCCTCGACGGAGCTGACGGCGGCGTTGCCGGCGTCGCCGTCCGGCGCGGCGTTCAACCACTTCCTGAGCGACTACCAGAAGGTCTGGCACACGAAGAGCATCCTCCCGACCACGTTCAACGAGTACGACTCGGTCGTGATCGCGTCCCTCGCGATGACCGCCGCCAAGTCGACGAACCCGAAGGTCTGGGTGAAGGACGTGATGAAGGTCGCGGACGCGCCGGGCGTCAAGTGCTCGACCTACGCGGCCTGCGTGCGCTTGATCAAGAAGCACAAGGACATCAACTACGAAGGCGCGTCGGGCAACGACGACTTCAACCGGTACCACAACGTCTTCAGCGGCTTCCAGATGGTCGGGTTCGACTCGAACCTGAACAACGTGACGCGTGGGTTCGTCACGCCGCAGGAGCTCGAATCGGTCGTCGCCAAGGGCGGCTGAACCAGAAGATGGTGGGTTGCGAGTGCTCGCAGCCCACCATCTCACCCCACCGCCTTGCCCGGCAGCGACGGCCCCGACATTGCCCTGGTTCCCGGCACTCGCAGTGACGGCACGGAGGCCTTGCTATTGACAGATCGAGTGAGCCGTGAGATGGATTTCGGAAGTACCGTACTTCGACCAGGAGGGGTTATTCATGAGGGGGTTTTTCCTGCCTGCGGCGGTTGTCGTGTGCGCGGCGCTGCTTGCTGTCCCGGCGGCGCTCGCCGATTCCTGCGGCAATGTGAGCCGCGCACCGGCAGCATGCGGGACCGACTGCAGTGGCGGTCCGATCGTCGACGGCAACTGGATCTGGCTTCCTAGCGTCGAGCCTGGCGCACCGGCCATGTGGGGTTTCAACCCTCCGGGCGCGCCTGACTCCGCGCTTGGCTTCCCGGACGCGAACGGCCAGTACGGCAGCCACGTCGGTGCTTCGCTTCTCGACGCCAGCGCGCTGTGCGATCCGACCAGCACCGCGTCGGCAAATCGCCAGACAACGAACGGCATCCAGAGCGGCTGCGAGTAACAGACGCTCGTGAGGAGGCGGCGGGCGGCACGCAAAGGGCCGCCCGCTCCCGCCTGGCGGAGGTTCGGTCCTGCTCGCTGGCCTCGGCCTTTTACACCGTGCCAGAGCTCTCGCGAGCTCAGCTCGGTCTCGTGTCCTCGCGATCCTTGATCTCGAGACGTAGGTCGGCGAATTCCCGAGTCTCGAGAATTGCTTCGAGCGCCCGCTGCTCGCCTCGCTGTAGCGCGATGCGCCGGTGCGTCTCCAGCGCGCGATCGAGAAGAAGCGACAGATCTCGATGTCCGGCCGAGCGTCCGGCCTCTGCGGCCGCTGCGTCGCGCAGTCGGCGTGCATCGACGTCCGCGATCGACGCGACTTTGCCCATGATGTCCAGCTCGATCACTGCCACTCGACCCCATGGCGACGCTACCTGTTCGACGGCGCTAGAACGAGACCGTGAGTGTGTTGAACGTCGCGGTGCGTGTGACGGCGCCGCCGAGTGCGGTCGGCTGCGAATTCGAGATGGCGTGTCGCGGCACAAGCGACCGCTTCGCTCAGGAACTCGCGGTCGAACCGGATGAACCTTGGGCTTCCGGCCCACGCCAGTGTTCTTCGGAGCGACCTGTTGCGCGTCGAGCGCGAGCAGTCGCCAACGCCTCGACGACCCCCAGGGCGAGGCCAAGTCCGATCAGCGCGACGAACGAGCCGGCCAGCTCACCCCAGGTCGGGCGCTCGTTACGCACCAACCACGCGGTGACGATCCCAATCACCGGCACGAGCAGCGTAAACGGCGCGACCGTCGAAGCCGGATACCGCGACATCAGCCGGTACCAGACGCCGTAACCGAAGAACGTCGAGACGATCACGACGTACGCGAGCGCCACGACTCCGGACGCGTCCATCGACGAGGCCGCGCGCTGCCACCGCCCGACGCCTTCGAAGATCAGCGATAACCCGAGGAGCGGCACTGGCGCGACGAGGCTCGACCAGACGAGCAGCGAGAACGGTCGCGTTGCGCGCGCCGCCCTCGTCACGACGTTGCCGGCGCCCCACGACGCCGCCGAGGCGACCCCGAGAGCCACCGCCAGGAATGGGACGCCGTGGGCGCGGCCTGCGGCGATGATCCCGAGGCCCGCGAGGGCAACGCACACTCCGGCGACCTGGCGCACGCTCGGGCGCTCGCCGAGCGCCACGACCGCGAACGGGATCGTGAACACGGGCTGGAGCGGCGCGATCACCGAGGCGAGCCCCGCCGGGAGGCCGATGTTCATCGCGACGAAGAGCAGACCGAACTGCCCCACGCAGATGAACAGCCCGACGGCGACGACCGCCGTCCAGCGCACATCCGGTCGCGGCACGAAGAAGATCGCCGGGAAGGCGATCAGCCCGAACCGCAGAGCGGCGAAGAGGAGCGGCGGAAACGACTCGAGGCCGATCTCGATGACGACGAAGTTCACCGCCCAGCAGACGGCGACGACGAGCGCGAGAACCGCATGGCGGCGAGGCACGTTTTCATCCTGCCAGCCGAGCGCGCCCCTAAAGGTTCGGGCTTCTTACCAGGACGTCGAGGTTCGCTTATCGCTCGCGCGCTACGCCGCGAGGTGAGCAGCGCGAGCTCGCGGATACATCGCGACGGCCACGTCGACGAATGCCTGCTGCGCCGGCGTGAGCGTTCGATCCGCTCGCCATGCCAGCACGACGACTCGCGGTGGGACGATGCCGGTGAGGGGCGTCAAATCCACGCCCTCGTTGGCGCCGAGCTTCGTCCAGAGCTCGGGCAGAATCGCAACGCCGAGACCTGCTCGCACCATTTCCTCGATCGCCGCATTGTCGTCCGATCGAAAGACGATGTTGGGCTCGCCGATGCGGCTGTCCAGGAACTCGACGAGCGCGGTTGCGCTGCGACAGTTGCGATAGACGATCAACGGCAGGCCGCGCAGCTGATCGGGAGAGTCGATCCGCATCGGCAGCGCGCCCCCGCGCTTGGAGACGAGGACGAACTCGTCGAGGACGAGCTCGCGATACGCGAACGTCTGCGGGTCGAGCGGAAGGAGCGCGAACGCGAGATCGAGCGTTCCCTGCTTGACCTGCTGGAGGAGCGAAACGTCGTTGTTGCTCTCCACCGCCTCGATCTGCACCGCCGGATGGTCGCTCTGGTAGCGCCGGAGGACGTGGGGGAGGATGCGTGCGAGCGCGCTCTGGAATGCGCCGACGCGGAACGACCCGGCCTCGCCGCGCGCGAGGTCGAGGAGATCTTGCCGCGCGATTGCGATCCGGGCCGCCAGCTCGTCGACGTGGCCCTCGAGGATGGCGCCCGCCTCGGTGAGCGTTGCCTGCGCGCGGCCGGAGGAGCGATCGAACAAGCGCTGGCCGACGATCTTCTCCAGGGCCGCTACCTGCTGGCTGACCGCGGGTTGGGTGTAGCCGAGGAGCTCGGCCGCCTGCGCGAACGAGCCCGTCTTCGAGACCGCCGAGAACGCAGCCAAGTGCCTCAGGTCGAGGCCGGGCCAAAGATCGCTCAGCATGATGAATCCGCGGGCAGCATGTTTTCCGTCGAATCTTACGGTGCGGGCGCCGATATACACGACAGTCTGCGCCGTCCGCATGGCGTTACTGCTCGATTGCTCCGTCGACCGCACGCAGATGGGCGCGGAACGTGTACGCCGAGTCCGCTGAGCGGCGGGCCAGATACTCGGCGAAACGCGTCTGGGCGCGCAGCGTCTCGCCGTTGCCGATCCTCTCCGCCTGACGTCGCTCGATCTGCGAGATCGCTTTCGCCGTCGACAGGACCTCCTCGACCCGATCGGCGGCGACGAACGCAACGCCGTCGTCGTCGCAGAAGGCGACGTCGTCGGCCGTCACCACGTGGCAGCCGAAGCGCGCGCTGGAGGTTGCATCGGGCACCTGTTGTTCGAGTCTCGTCGGCGGCACCGGATACGCGCCGTAGCTCCAGAGTGGAAACCCGATCGAACGCAGCTCGTCGGTGTCGCGGTGGAGGCCCCAGACGACGACCCCGGCCAGACCTGCGCCTGCAGCCTCGAGCACGGCGAGGTCGCCGATGCAGGCTTCGTCGTCGCGGCCGCCGTTGTCGACGATCAGCACGTCGCCGTGTTCGGCTGCCTCGAGCGCTTCGAGGAAGACGTCGACGCTGCCGCAGTGGCGCGCAGGCAGCACGCGCCCGGCGACCTTCGCGCCGGCAACCAGCGCCGTGATTCCCGGCGGCGCGGCGCGCAGCGGAAGTCCGACGCGGATGCACGCGTCGAGGATCAGCGGCGTCGGAAGCGGCTCGAGCGTGATGCGAGGAGGCTAGGCGCCGGCGCATCGATCGAAAAGCAGAGGTCGATATTGCGCGATAAGGAAGGGGAATCGTCGTCGCGATCGGCGATGCATAGGGTGGCCGAATGCGCGCGCTCGATCCCGACGACGACGACACTTCGAGGAGGCCGGCCGTTGAAAGCTCTGATCAGCTCCGACAAGATTCCCGCTCCTCCCGGGCCCTATTCGCCCGGGCTCACGGTGGGTGAGTGGATCTTCCTGTCCGGCCAAGGCGGCTTCGATCCGAACACCGGCAAGGTGGTCAGCGACGATCTGGCCGAGCAGACTGAGCAGACCTTCGACAACATCGAGACCATCCTCGTAGCTGCCGGAGCATCGCTCGACGACGTCGTCTCGTGCCTCGTTCACCTCGTGGACCTGGCTGACTTCCCCGCCTTCAACGCCGTCTACGAGCAGAAGTTCAACGGCGTGAAGCCGGTGCGGACGACGGTGCGCGCGGACCTCGTGGCCGGCATGCGCGTCGAGATCACCGTGGTCGCTCGACGAGGATGACCGCTCGAACGCGCTAATGCGTCCTTAGTCGCGCTTCAACTTTCGGAACTGAGCGACGATCTCGTCGCGCAGCGCGCGCGGAAGCGACTCCTCGCGCGGGACCATGCCGGTCTGCCTGATCGTCTCCCGCATCTGCTCGAGGTAGGTGCTGCAGCCGACGCAGTACGAGAGGTGTCGCTCGTACCGCTGCTGCTCGTCGGGCGACAGCGCATCGTCGAGGTAGCTGGTGACGACCTCGGTCATCTCCTGGCAGCTGAACTCGTCGTTCACGCGGGCTCCGTGATCAAGTACCGCTCCAGCGCAGCACGGACCTTCGAGCGCGCGCGATGCAGAAGCACTCTCTGGTTAGTCTCGCTGAGCTCGAGAACGCTACACACCTCGGCGGAGTCCCAACCTTCGACGTCGCGCAGCGAGATCACGATCCGCTGTCCGTCGGGGAGGCCCGCGATCGTGTCGGCGATCACCTTCCGTGTCTCGGCGGAGAGGAGAGCGCTGTCCGGCTCGGCCGGCCAGGGCACCGGGAACGACGCCCAGCGAGCCGGATGCGGCTCGTCGGGGCCCTGGAAGCGGTCGGCGGGAAGCGCCGGCTCGCGCTCCGCCACCTCGCGTGCGAGCTCGACGGAGGAGAACGGCACGCTGCGTGCCTCACGAACCGCGTGCGTTCGAGCGATGTTGGCCACGATCCGGAGCAGCCACGTCCGCAGGGATGACCGCCCTTCGAACCGGTCGAGGCCGCGGAGCGCGCCGAGCCATGCCTCCTGCACGACTTCGTCTGCGACCGCTCTCGAGCGTACGAACATCAGCGCGACTCTGTGCATCGCGGCGCCGTAGGCGTCGACGAGGGCGCTGAATGCATCCTCGTCACCGCTGCGAAGTGCCGCGAGGAGCGCGGTCTCGCTGCTCAAGGTCTCGGGACCGTGCATCCATTCGAGAACGTACTTGCTCGCGACGGTGTAACGCGACTGCGGTATCGCGTGACGGTACGAGAGACGGCAACCGAATCCGCAAGGAGAACCGATTGACCCGCCGCCTCTCACAACTCATCGCCGGTTGGCGCACCGGGCTCTCTCGCCCGGTTCTCATCCTGCAAGCGGGAAACGCCCTCAACTACTTCGGGTACGGGCTCGTTCTTCCGTTCGAGATCATCTACCTGCACCAGATCCGCGGCTTCTCGACGGCGACGGCCGGCCTGGTTCTCGCGGCGACGATGGGAACGGCCGCAATCGTCACTCCCCCGACGGGAGCGCTGGTGGACCGGTACTCCGCCAAAGCGATCGTGATCGCCGGAAGCGTGGCGAGCGCCTTTGGCTACGCCGGCTTCGCATTCGTCGATCGTCCCTGGCAGGCCTTTGCCTGCTCGATCGTCGGCGGAGCCGGGCTCGGCGCCGCAGGGACGGCCAACCGAACGTTGGTCGTGAGGTTGATCACACCCGAGCAGCGAGCGGCCGCGTTCGCGCTCAACCGCGTCGCCGGCAACTTCGGCATCGGTGCCGGCGCGGGCCTCGCCGGATTCATCGTCGCGGCCGCGCAGCAGCTCGGCACGTTCCAGATCCTCTATGTGTTCGACGCCGTCACCTCCGCCGGCCTCGCGTTGATCGTGCTCGCTGCCGTACCGAGCCCGCGAGCCGAGGTCGTCGCAACGCCGGACGCAAACGGAACCGGCTTTCGCGCTGTCGCTCGAGACCGGCTCTTCCTCACCGTGATCGCAGCCAACGTCGTGCTCGTCGTCGTCGGCCACACGTTCTTCTCGAACATCCTGCCGCCGTTCGCAAAGGCGCACACACCGGTCGGCCCCGCCGAGATCGGGATCATCATCCTCGTCAACACTGCCGTCATCGTCATCGCGCAGATCCCGGCCGTGCCGCTCGTGGCGCGGATGCGGCGCGGACACGCGTTCGCCGTCACAGCTGCGCTCTTTGCGGTCGCTCTGCTCGCGGTACTGCCGGCGACTCTCACGCACTCGGAGCTCGCTGCGACGACGATCCTCGTCGGCGTTGCGATCGTCTTGGCAAGCGCCGAGATCGCGCACATTCTCGTTCTCGGGCCGCTGGTCGCGGACATGGCGCCGGCCCACCTGCTCGGCCGCTATCTCTCGCTCTACACCCTGACGTTCTCGGGCTCCCTGGCCCTCGGCCCGGCGATCGGCGGTGTGCTCCTGCAGAGCAATCCCGACGCCATCTGGTGGGGCGGCGCGCTTGCCGCGGTGGTAGCCGGAGCCGTTCTGCTCCGACTCGGCGATCGGATCCCCGATCCGCTCGACGAAGCACCGCCACGTCTTGCGCCGGCTCCCGAGGCCGCGTGATGCGAAACACCGACCTAGAGAGAGGAGAATCGATGAGCGCGTATGCGATCGTGAACCTGAAGGGCGAGGTCGAGGACTCCTGGGGCGGGAGCGCGCCGGGAACCGAGGCGCGCTTCGCGCGCAAGCACCTCGACTCCGAGCACCTCGGCGTGTCGTATCTGCGGTTCAGCCCGGGCGTCCGCTCGCCGAAAGCGCATAGCCACCGCGAGCAGGAGGAGGCCTACGTCGTCATCAGCGGCTCCGGTCGAGTCAGGCTCGACGACGAGGTCCGCGACCTCCGCTGCTGGGATGTCGTCCGCGTCGACCCCGCAACGGTGCGGGCCTTCGAAGCGGGGGAGGGCGGCCTCGAGCTGATCGCGATCGGCTCCGATCGCCCCGACGGCGGCGACGGCGTCTTCGCACCGACAACGTGGATCGGGGATGCGTAGCCGGCTCTACGGGCACGCCGACTTCCTGAAGCTCTGGACAGGCCAGTCGATCAGCGAGCTCGGCTCGCAAGTCTCGCTGCTCGCGATCCCCTGGTTGGCTGCGGTCGGCCTGCACGTGAGTCCGATCGAGTTCTCGCTCCTCGAGGTCCTCGGCTTCCTTCCGTTCGTCTTCTTCGCGCTGCCGGCCGGCGTCTGGGTGGATCGCCTACGGCGTCGGCCGATTCTCATCGCTTCAGATACCGCGCGCGCAGTCCTCCTCGTGCTGATCCCGATTCTGTGGGCGGCGGGCGCGCTGCGCGTCTGGCACCTGCTCGCGCTGCAGTTCCTCATCGGAGGCTTCACCGTCTTCTTCGAGGTCGGCTTCCAGGCATACCTCCCAGCGCTGGTCGAGCGCGAGGACCTGGTCGACGGCAACTCGAAGCTCCATCTGACGAGCTCGGTTGCGCAGGTTGCCGGCCCGAGCATGGCCGGGGGACTGATCGCGGCCATCACCGCGCCGTACGCGATCCTCGCCGACGCGCTGAGCTTCGTCGTCTCGACCGTCTTCGTGCTCCGCATCCGTCACGACGAAGTCCCTCCCCGGCGAGACCCCGGAGTCGCGCAGCCCAAGATGTGGCGGCAGGTGAGGGAGGGGCTCGCCTGGGTGATCGGGAACCGCCAGCTGCGCGCGATCGCCGCGTGCTCGGCCAACTTCAACCTTTGCTTCAACATCGCGCTCGCGACGTTCATCCTCTACGCCGCGCGCAGCCTGCACCTGTCGGCGTTCGAGATCGGCGCGATCTTCGCCGTGGGGTCGGCCGGCGCGGTCTGCGGAGCGTTGTTCGCAAACCGGATTCAAGGGTCGATCGGCATCGGCCCCACGATCGTCTCGTCCGCGGCCCTCTTCTCGATCGGCCCGATCGCTTTTCCGCTCGCGCCGCGATCGTTTCCGATTCCCGTCTTGATGCTGGGGTACCTGCTCGCCTCGTTCGGCGTGGTCGTCTACACCGTCTCGCAGGTCAGCTTTCGCCAGGCAATCACCCCAGAGCGCCTGCAGGGGCGGATGAGCGCTGGGATGCGGTGGATCGTCTGGGGTGCGATCCCGCTCGGGACGCTGATCGGTGGAGCGATCGGCCAGACGGTCGGGCTCCACTTCGCCCTCTGGGTCGGCGCGATCGGCGTCCTGCCCGCGTTCCTCTTCGTCTATCGATCGCCGGTTCGCTCGATCCAGGCGATCCCCGATGACGTAACCGAGTCGACGACAGCGGAGATCGGACGTGCATTCGATCCCCTTGACGTTGCACCGATGTCTCCGGCCGAGGCCTGACCGTGTCGCACGAGGAGTCGACCTGTTCGAAATAGTCAATGGCAGCTCGCGGGGCGACGGGCTGTTTGCCGCGGTTACGGGCGCATTCTCATTTACCGGCCGGGCGATCGCAGAGGAGTTGCTCCGGCGTGGCGAGAGCGTCCGCACGTTGTCGCGCGCCGACGCGCCGGACGACCCGCTTCGTGGGCGCGTCGATGTCGCGCCTCTCGACTTCGAACCGACAACCCTTCGATCGAGCCTTTCCGGTGTCGACACGCTCTACAACACCTACTGGGTTCGCTTCGAGCGCCGCGGTGTCACCTTCGCCGGGGCTGTGGCCAACACGATTGAGCTCTTCGAAGCGGCGCGGGACGTCGGCGTTCGGCGCATCGTCCACATCTCGGTGGCGAACGCTGACCGGGCGGACGATCTGCCCTACTTCGCCGGGAAACACCAGGTCGAGCAATGGCTCGCCGCAAGTGGGGTCGAGCACGCGATCATCAGACCCACCCTCGTCTTCGGGTCGCACGACATCCTGATCAACAATCTCGCCTGGATGCTCAGGCGAACGCCGCTCTTCCTGCTCCCCGGAACCGGCGACTACCTCGTCCAGCCGGTTTCAGTCCGTGACGTTGCGCGCATCGCGGTCGAGACCCGCGCAGGCGTCGTCGATGCGGCCGGGCCGGAGACAATGTCCTTTGCAGCGCTCGTTTCGGCTATCGGCGACGCGGTTCGCGGACGTGCCAGGATCGTCGCCGGCCCCCGGTCGGTCGGCCTCACCATCAACTCGATACTCGGACGCCTGATCGGCGACGTCATCGTGACGGCGGATGAGCTCGAAGGACTCTCTCGATCGCTTCTCGTCACGAAATCAGAACCGAGGGGGACGGAGCGGTTCATCGACTGGCTGCATGAGCACGAAGCAGGACTCGGCCGCTCCTACACGTCCGAGCTTCGTCGGAACTACCGGGCCGATGTCGAAGCGACGACGGGCCTGGGCTAGGCGAGCAGCCGAATCGCATCGTCGAAGCTCTTCACCAGCCCGTTGAAGTCGAACTCCGGCAGCTGCGAGAGCGACTCGACCGGGAAGTGATCCTCGTAGAGCGGATAGAAGCCGCCGGGCGGCGACGGCAGGACGTGCACGGCAGTCAGGCCGGCCTCGCGATACGCGTCGATGCGCGCGCGCACGCGGTCGGCGCTTCCGGCCATCAGCAGCGCGTTCACCATCTCGTCGGGCACGAGGCTGACGGCGCCTCGCAAGTCCCCGGCGCGAACGCGCTCGCCGATCGCCTCGGCGGCGTCACCGAAGCCCGCTGCCCGAGCGCTTTCGAGGTAGGCCGGCGCGGAGCCGAGCGCCGTCGCGTACATCATCGCCTGGCCTTTCGCGAGCTCGACGCCGCTGTCGTCCTCGGTGACGACCGCCGGGAATCCGACGGTCGCGTCGAAATCGTGGAGCGACCGGCCGGCGCGCTCGGCTCCGCGCTGCAGCGCAGGCATCGTCACGTCTCTGACGTACTCGAGCGATTGGAACCAGCCGATGATCCCGTCGGCGATCTCGCCCGCGAGCTCGATCATCTTCGGGCCGTTCGCCGCGATCGTGATCCGGGGCGGAGACGGCAGCTCCATGTCGAGATGGAAGTTCCGCACCGAAAACACCTCGCCCTCGTGCGTCACCAGCTCGCCCGCGAACGCACGCCGCAAGATCGTCACGAAGTCGCGCATGGCCGCGATCGGCTGCTCGTAGCGCTGTCCGTGCCACGCCTCCACGTAGCCGCGCGCCTGCACGCCGAGGCCGAGCAGCAGTCGCCCGTTGGAGAGCTGCTGCAGCGTCGCCGCCTGAAGCGCCATCGTCACGGCGGAGCGCGACCAGATGCCGACGACGCCGGTCGCGATGCCGATCTTCTCCGTCTTCAGCGCCGCGGCCGTCGCCGGCCCGAATGAATCGGCGAACGTGATCTCGGGAAACCATGCCGTTCGAAAGTCGGCGGCGTCCGCGCGCCCGGCGAAGTCGATCGCGAGCGACGCCGGCAGCGCCGTCAAGAGCAGCCCGATGTGCCGGTCGGCCACCGCGCGACCATAGTCCCGTGCCGGCGCCTGCGTCAACGCGTCCGTGTTCGCTAGAACTGATCGGTGGATACGGTTCGCCACCACGCGCGGGCGCGACGAGTTCGGCTGGTCGGCGGAGCCTGCGTGGCCGTTGTGCTGGCGGGCGTCTTGGTGGCGCCTGTTGTGCTGGACCGCGGGTCCGGAGTCGCGCAGCCGTGCACGCAACGTCTCCGCTATGCCGGCCGCGTCTACACGCGCCGGCCGATGCCGACTCCGCCGCTCACCGAGCGACTTGCGATCGGCGTCGGCACGCTCGTCGGCTGCGCCGCCCCGACGAACGTCAACGTGCGCTCACTCGCCGGCGTCGCGCGCGAAAAGGAGATCGCGGTCGACGGCGACTCGGGCTTCGTGTATGTCGCTCGGCGATCGTGAAGCACCTCGATTCGCCTTCGGTCGCTCAGACCCGCGGCTTGCGCGTCCTGTAGCGGAAGAGGATGCAGGTCGCGATTCCCAGCAGCCAGCCGAGCACCGCTGCGCCCATGACGATCCAGACGAGCGATGCATGACCGGAGCTGAACACCCAGTCGATCTTCACCGAGCGGACGTTGGCGATCACCAACGCGATCAGCATCGCGAGCGTTGCCACGCCGATGACCGCCCAGGCGTACAGGCGTGCGCGGCGGCCGTGGCGGAGCGCCGTCGCCCTCCGCGACTCCGGCTCTGCCGATACTGCTTCCTCGTGCGCGAGGCCTTCAGTGTGCGTCTCCATGGTGCGCCCCTTTCACTTCGAGATGGTCACCGGGACGCCGGGCCCGATGTGGACGACGAGCCAGCGCATCGTGGCGCTGTCGAGTCGGATGCAACCGTGCGACGCAGCGGTCCCGAGCCTGCCGCCGACATTCGCGAGGCCGTGCAGCGCGACCTGGCCCGGACCGCCGTCGAACTCCTGCAAGACATTCGAGCGGGCACTCAGCGCGAGCGCGAACGGTGCGCCGACATCGGTGGAACGGAGCCGCACGTCTTCTTCGACGAAGTACTCACCCCGCGGCGTCGGGGTCGAGGGCTTGCCGACGACAGCACGGGCGGTCAGCACCGCCCGTCCCATTCGGTAGACGACGACCCGTCGCCGGCCGAGCTCCACGACCAAGCGCCACCGAGTCGTCGATTCGACCGTCGCGGCTCGTCGTATCCAGCCGCTGCTCCCGTTCGGTCGACCCGGAAGTCGCACGTGCAGCCACCGGGTTGTTGCACCGATGACGGGCAGCACGGTCCGCTCACCGGTGAGCGGGCGCCGGGACCGCACCAGCTCGATTCGCGTGGACGTGCGGGCCGGCCTGGCGTAGGCCTCGTGCGCGGCGTGCAGCGTCGCGAGCGTCTGGCTCTGCTGGACTGCTGCGGGTGCCGCCTGCGTCCACACCGCGGACGCGAGCAGCAGCAGCGCCAGCAGCGCGGGGGAGCGGGCGCCGTGGCGGCCCGCTCCTACCCGCTCGAGGCGGTCGGTCAACCGGTGAACCCGGGATGCCGGCGTGCGGGCCTGGCATGTGTGCGTGAGCGTGCGTGCTTCTGCTGCGTGACAGTCGTCGCCGCGACGTGCTTCTTGGCCGCCGGCTTCGCAGCCGGGGTCGTTGTCGTGGTTGTTGTTGTTGTTGTTGTGGTTGCCGTGGTGGTCGGTGCCGTGGTGGTCGTGGGAACGGTCGTCGTGGCGGTGGTGGTTGCAGCCGTGGTCGTGGGTGTCGCCGTGGTCGTGGTCGTCGCTGCGGTGGTCGTGGGCGCCGTCGTCGTCGCGGCGGCGCAGGTGGGCCGCGCGATCGTGTCGGTGTCGAGCGTGACGGCGCCGTTACGCGCGAGCACGCGGCCGTCCACCGTCACTCCGGTCGTGACGGTGATGCTCGTCAGGGCGAGGATCGTTCCGCGGAACGTCGACGCGGTCCCGAGCGTGGCAGAGCTGCCGACCTGCCAGTAGACGTTGCACGACTGCGCCCCGTTGATCAGGTTGATCGCGCTCGCGGAGCCCGTGGTGAGCGTCGAGCCCGCCTGGAAGACGAAGACGGCGTTCGGGTCGCCGCGGCCGTCGAGGGTCAGCGCACCGGTGAGGCCGATCGAGGACGCCGAGTTGTAGACGCCCGGCGCGAGCGTCTGGCCCGCAAGGTCGGCTGCGATCGCCGTCGTCGGCCCTTCGCCGGCCGCCGTGGTGTAGGCGCCGGCGAGATCGTTCTTCGCGCCTTGCGTCACGGCATCGCCTGCATGGTTCGTGCCGGTGATCGTCAGGCTTGCCGTTCCCGTCTCGGAGGTTGTGGGGAACGTGCCGATGTCGCCCGTGAGCGTCGTCGGTCCGGTGTTCGTGATTCCGGACCCTGCGAGGACGGCGAAGGTGCCGGCGGTGCCGAGCGGAACTTCAGTTGCCGCAGCCGCAGCTCCGCCGACGAGGGCCACCATGAACCCGGCCGCGCAAAGGGCGATCAGGGCCCCGGCCCCGAAAAGGCGGCCGCGAAGCCGGGTTCCTACGAACCGGTGTGCGAGTTGCGTCATGAGGACCTCTCTGTGGGCAGATCGCCGAGCGCGGGTCGGCCGGCATCCGATGATCCCACTATACACGAAAATCATATCGTGTATTGTATGACAGGATAAACGTGTCGCAGATGATCTCACAACCGGAGTTCTCGTTCCTGACGAATCACGGGAAGGCCCTGCTGCTGATCGCGGGCGACCCACGGATTCGGGTGCGCGACCTCGCATCAGGCCTCGGCATCACCGAGCGCGCGACGCAGCGGATCGTCGCCGACCTCGCGGCCGCCGGCTACCTGGATCGAGCGCGCGAGGGCAGGCGGAACATCTACGAAGTGCGAACGGACATGCCGCTGGGCCTGCCGCTCCAGCGCGACGTCGACATCGGCACGCTGCTCGCGATCGTGATCACGAACGACTGAGCGTCGACGCCGTGGATGCGCGTGAGCCGGCGACGGCGGCCGCCTCTAGCGAATCGCGTTGCCGGTCGCGGGATCGAAGTAGTGCAAACGCTCGGTCGTGACGGCGATCTCGACCGGGTCACCCGCATCGACGTCTGCGTGCGCAGGGAATCGTGCAGTCACGACCGCGTGATTCGCCTCGGGGTGAGGCGCTCCGCTCAGCGCAGGCGCGGCCTCGGCCGCCAGCTCGACTTGGACGAGCTGCTCTGCTCCGAGGAGCTCGACGAACCGGACGCGGCCGCGGAGGCGTGGACGACCACGGTGGTCGTCGCCGGCGTCGCCGAGGTGCTCGGGCCGAATTCCGACGAAGACGTCACCGCCGCCGGCGTAGCGGGCCAGCGCCGGAGGGGGATCCCTTTCCGTCAGCGGCAGTCGCTGCTCTCCGAGCACGCAAACGAATCGCGCGCCGTCACGCTCGATCCTACCCGAGAGCACGTTCATCATCGGCGAGCCGATGAAAGTGGCGACGAAGAGGTTGGCGGGCTCGTCGTACACGACCTGCGGTGCCGCCACCTGCTGGAGAACGCCTTCTCGCATGACGGCGATTCGTGCCCCCATCGTCATCGCCTCGAGTTGGTCGTGCGTGACGTAGAGCGTCGTCACGCCGAGCTTCCGTTGGAGCCCGGCGATCTCGGCGCGGAGCTCGGAACGCAGCTTCGCGTCGAGATTGGAGAGCGGCTCGTCCATCAGGAACACCTGCGGCTCTCGCACGATCGCGCGTCCCATCGCCACGCGCTGCCGCTGCCCGCCGGAAAGCGCGCGGGGCTTGCGCCTCAGCACCTCTTCGAGCCCGAGCAGCTTGACCGTGCTCTCGACCCGTGCACGCACGTCCGCGCCGGGCAAACCGTGCGCGCGCAATGGAAAGGCCAGGTTGTCGTACACGCTCATGTGCGGATACAACGCGTAGTTCTGGAAGACCATCGCGACATCGCGTTGTCTCGGGTCGAGCGAGTTCACGACACGGTCGCCGATTCGGATCTCGCCCTCCGTGATCTCTTCCAACCCTGCGGTCATCCGCAACGTGGTCGTCTTGCCACAGCCGGACGGCCCCACGAGCACCATCAACTCGCCCGGCTCGACCTGCAAATCCAGGTCGGTCACCGCACGCGTGCCTCCGGAGAACACCTTGCCGACGCCGCTGAGCGTGACTGACGCCATCAGCCCTTGAGCCCCGCCGAGAAGCCGCGGATCAGGTGCCGCTGCGCGAACAGATAGAAGGCAAGAACCGGCGCGATCGCAATTGCGACGCCCGCGTAGATCAGGTTCCATCTGGTGAGGTATTCACCCACGTACGAGAGCAGCGCGACGGGCAGCGTGGCGTGCCGGCTCCCACTCAGAAAGATCAGCGCAGTGAAGAACTCGTTCCATACGGCGATGCCCATGAAGACAGCCGCTGTCGTCGTGACGGGCCGAAGCAGCGGAAAGACGACTCGCGCGTAGGTCCGCATGAGGCCGGCGCCGTCGACGCGGGCGGCCTCCTCGTAGTCGCGCGGCAGCGCACGGATGAAACCCGTGTAGAGGAAGACGCTGAGCGGCATCAGCAGGCCGATGTTGAGCACGATCATTCCCACTTCGTTGCCGACCAGCCCGAGGGGCCGCATCGCGACGAAGAGCGGGATGATCGCGAGCTGGAACGGCAGGATGATCCCGAGCACGAAGAGGACGTAGACGACGTTGCTCAGGCGCCCCGCCCGTCGTGCGATGGCGTATGCGCAGAGCGAGCCCAGCACGATCAACCCGACGACGCTGCCGAGCGTGATGACGATGCTGCTTCCGAGCGCCGGTGCGAGCCCACCTTGGCCCCCGGTGTTCCACGCTGCCGAGAAATTGTCCCAGTGCGGCGGCCATGGAAACGAGAGGGGCGCCCTGAACGCCTGCGCACTCGTGTCCAGCGCGGTCGCGACCAGCACGTAGAACGGTACGCAGAAGAGCGCTGCAACGAGAATCAGGGCGAGCTCGCGCAGCAGCGTCGCTCGCGTGTACCGGGTGAGCCCCATCAGAGCCGCATTTCGTTCCTGCGCAACAGGGCGAGCTGCGTCACTGCGATCGCGACGATCAGCGCCGTCAGAAGCAATGCGAGAGCGGCGCCGTAGCCGTACCGCCCGGCGATGAACGTTTGCTTGTAGACCTGCGTCGCAAGCGTTTCGGTCGCGTCGACCGGCCCGCCTCCCGTCAGTGCGAGCACTTGGTCGAAGACGCGCATTCCGATGATCAGCGTCAGCGTCGCGCTGACAGTCAATGCAGGAGCGAGTAGCGGCAGGACGACGCGTCGGAGCCGGAACCATGCCGACGCCCCGTCGACGAGCGTCGCCTCGTACACGTCGTCCGAGATGCTCTGCAGTCCGGCGAGGAAGAGGACCATCGCCAGCCCCGAGTACTGCCAGATCATGACGACGAGGATCGTCCAGAGCGCGGTCGACGTTTCTCCGAGCCAGTTGTGTCGCAACGACGCAAGGCCGACGTCCACCAGCAGCCGATTCAGGACGCCGTCGTAGTCGAATATCCACTGCCAGAGATAGGCGATCGCGAGCGGGCTGACCGCGAGTGGGGCGAAGAACAGCGACCGAAGCAGGTTGCGGGTCTTCACCGCCCGGTTCAGCGCGAGGGCGAGCCCTAGCCCGATCGCGTTCGAGCCCAGAACGAAGCAGCCGCCCAGCTCGAGGGTATGCGCGAGCGCGCCCGTCGCAGTCCGATCGGCCGCGACTTCGCGAAAGTTCGCGAGCCCTACCCACGCCGCGCGCGTGAGCCCGTTCCACTTCGTGAAGGCGTAGTAGCTGCCGAAGCCGACCGGCACGAAATGGAATGCGAACAGGGCGGCGAGGCCCGGCAGTGCAAGGAGCCAGGAAACCTCCCGCACTCCCCGCCGCCGGCGAGCGAACGGGTTCCGTTGCCCCGCAGCCGAGCGCCTCACGGCGCCCTCGCGAGGTACGGGCCCATTGCTAATCCCCGCCGAGCTTCCAGGCCGCGTCCATCGCCTCGAGGACATCGTCGATCGAACGCTGCCCCGTGATCACACCGATCTGATTCTGCTGCAGGGCCAGCAGGACGCTCGCGTTCCACCACGTTTGAAGCGGCGTGATCACGTATCGATGCTGCCGGAGAACGGAGGAGAAGGCTGACATGTACGCCGGGATCGGCCCTTTGACCAGCTGCTGCTGTGTGACCCCTCCCTGGATCTGAGCGATCAGCGCGTTCTGCTTCGGCCTCGCGATGAAGTCGACGAAGTCTTGAGCGGCCTGCTGCGCCGCCGCGCTCGAGTGCGAGTTGACGCCGAGAGTGTCGTTGGGGATGAAGACGGTCTTCGTGAGGTTCGCATTCGCGCCGCCCGGCAACGGATGGTGGCTGTAGCGGAACTGGGGGCTCGAGGCGTCGATCGTCCCCTTCGTCTGCGAGGCGGCGGTATCCATGAGAGCCGCCCCTTGCGCAAATTCCGCCAGCGACGCCTGCTGCGTCGTCCCTGTCATCCCCGGGGCGAAGCACCCCGCCGCTTTCATGTCGGCGAAATGCTGGAGCGCCTGATGCCAGCCGGCCGTCGTGTCGAACGCGACCCTGCCGGCGCGGCGTTCACTCAGCCACTGCTTGTCGTCGCCGAACGAGGTCGCGACTGCGAGGCCGGCGATCAGGTTCGAGACGTTCTGCGCGTTCCCGCCCGCAACCATGACTCCGATCGTCCCGGAGGCTTTCGCTGCCCGGCACACGTCGAGGAGCTGCGAAAAGGTGGCCGGGACCTTCAAGCCGAGCTTCCGGAACAGGTCGTCGTTCGTCCAGATGCCCCAGACCGAGATGATCGCGGTGAACGAATAGAGCCCGCGGCCGTACTTGTCCTCGGATGTGACGAGTGGCGCCGACCACTTCACCCACGGCTTCCTGACCAGCGGCGCGAGGTAGTTCGACTTCGCCAGAGCGCAGACGGAGACGGGTGAGCCGCAGCCGGGGATCGTGTAGAGGAGGTCGGGCGCATTGCCCGCGGCGAGCTCGGTCGTCTCGAGCTGATAGATCTCCGTGCTGCTGCCGGCATACGTGACGTCGATCTTGATGTGCGGATAGACCCGCTCGAAGTTCGGGATGACGACATCGAACGCCGGCTGCTCGAGGTTGAGGGCGAGCATGCTGATCGTGACCGTGTCGTCCCGCGCGACGGGTCCGGCTCCGGCGATGCCCACCGCGAGAGAGAGCGCCGTCAGCACGGTCGCGGCGAGCGTTGTGAGTGCGAAACGTGGACGCAACACGGTGCTCGGAGATCGACCCTATACCCGTCGTTGCCTCGAGTCGAGGCTAGCTTGCGGCCCCTGCGTGCGCTAAAAGGGGTGGGGCCGACGATGGCTGGCGAGACACACTTTCGGTTGCTTGGGCCTCTCGAGGTTCGGGTGGGCGGCCGAACGTTGCCGCTGGGCGGTGTGAAGCAGCGCGCGTTGCTCGCCGTGCTGCTCCTCGACGCGAACCGCGTTGTCCCGCGCGACCGGTTGGTGGACGACCTCTGGGGCGAGAGCCCGCCCGAGGCTGCAGTGGCGACAGTGCAGGTCTATGTCTCTCGGCTGCGCAAGCTGCTCCCCGAGGGAACGCTCACCACGCAACCGCCTGGATATCTCTTGACGGTCGGGGCGTCCGCGCTCGATCTGCGTGAGTTCGAGCGGCTCGTCGAGGAGGCGCGGGGCGCCGAGGCCGAACGAGCGGCGGCTGCGTTACGCGAGGCGCTCGAGCTGTGGCGCGGCCCGCCGCTCGCCGAGTTCGAAGACGAGCCGTTTGCTCGCGTCGAGCGTCGGCGGCTCGACGATCTGCGGCTGGCGGCGCTCGAGGACCGACTCGAGGCCGACCTCGCGCTCGGTCGTCATGCCGAGCTCGTCGGCGAGCTCGAGGCATTGGTCGTGCAGCACCCGCACCGTGAGCGGCTGCGGGCGGCGCTGATGCTCTCGCTCTACCGCTCCGGGAGACAGGCCGAGGCGCTCGACGCGTACCGAGGTGCCCGCGGCGCGCTGGACGAGCTCGGGCTCGAGCCTGGTGTCGCGCTCCGCCGGCTCGAGAAGCGGATCCTCACACAAGACGCCGCGCTCGATCTTCTTCCCGAGCGGTTGCTCGCGGTCGAACGAGTCGTGCTTCCCGGCCCGCTCGTGCCGACGTCGCCGTTCCCGTTCGTCGGCCGCGCCGCTGAGCTCGCGGTGCTGCGCGACGCACTCGTCCGCGCCGAAAGCGGGGAAGGCCGGGTCGTGTTGCTTCCCGGCGAAGGCGGTGGTGGGAAGACGCGGCTGATACGCGAGCTCGCGCACGACATGGCCGGCGACGGCGTGCTCGTGCTGTACGGAACCTCCGACGCCGCGGTCGTCACTCCGTATCAGCCCGTCCGAGAGTGGCTCGGGTTCCTGCTGCGCGTCAGCGACCCCGACACGCTGCGTGAATGCCTCGGACCGCACGGAGCGGAGCTGGCACGGCTCGTTCCCGAGCTCTCGCACCTGACCGGCTCGTCGTCCGCAGTCGGGGATCGTCCCGAGCTCGACCGCTTCGCGCTCCAAGGCGCAGCCCTGGAGCTGCTGACGCGGTTGAGTCGCATCCAGCCGCTCCTGCTCGTGCTCGACGATGTTCAATGGGCCGACGGCGAGACGTTGCAGCTCCTGCGCCGCCTCGCGAGGGGTGCGCCGGAAGCCCGGTGGCTGGTCGTGGTCGCCTACCGAACCGAACGGGCCGGCGGCGAGTTCGTCGACGCGGTTGCAGATCTCTCGCGGCTGGAGGGCGTCGCGCGGCTGCCGATCGGCAGCCTGACCAGTGCCGAGATGGGCGCGTTCATCCAGGCCTCCGTGGACGTGGAAGGAACCCCGGAGCTGGTCGCAGCGCTCGGCGAGCTCACGGACGGAACACCCTTGCTCCTCTGCGAGCTCTGGCGCAACCTCCGCGAGAGCGGCGACATCGAGGTCTCGGACGTGGTGCGCCTGACCAGGCCGATCGCGGAGCTTCGCGGCTCGGAGCGGCTGAGCGAGGTGGTGCATCCGAGGCTCGCACGCCTGGCGCCCCAGACGGCGTCGCTCGTCGAGGTCGCCTCCGTCGCCGGTACACGCTTCGAGCTTCGCGTCGTCGCCGACGCCGCCGGGCTGGACCAAGCCGCCCTCGTGGCAGCGATCGAGGAGGCAACGGCGACCGGCCTCATCGAAGAGCTGCCCGACCCGGCGCCGTTCTGCCGTTTCAGCCACGAGCTCGTTCGCCGCGTGGTGTATGACCGGATATCGCGCATCCGGCGGCCCGAGCTGCACCTCCGAATCGCGGAGGGGCTCGAACGCGCGCACGCCGCCGATCCGAAACGCGTTCTGCCGGAGCTCGCCCATCACTTCACCCTGGGAGCCGCCGTCGCCGGCGTCGAGCGTGCCGTGCACTACAACCTCGAAGCTGGTCAGGCGGCGGTGGCGGCCGCGGCGTTCACCGAAGCTGCGGCGCGCTTGCAGACCGCGCTCGACCTCGGCATTCCCGACCCGCGCAAGCACGTCCAGGTCCGCGTCGAACTGGCACTGCTCCTCGCCGAAACCGGCCGCTTCGCCGAGGCCGAGCCGATCCTCGCCGAGAGCCTCGAGGCTGCCGCGGCGCTCGGGGAGCGCGGCGTGGTCGCGCGCATCCTGCTCAGTCGCGCGATGGCCAGCATGTGGGACGTGAATGCGGACCCCGAGCACACGCGGGCTGTGGCAGAGGAGGCTGTCGAGACGTTCCGGCAGCTGGGCGACCTCCGCGGCGTGGCCGACGCCGAGCGCCATGTCGGCCATGGGCTCAGACGCCAAGGTCACGGAGCCGCGGCCGGCGCTGCGTTCGAACGTGCACTCGCCGCCGCAGACGCGTCGGGAGACAAGCACGCGCGTCTGCTCGCGATCGGGGCGCTCGCGCACTCGCTGTGGGAAGGGCCCGCACCGGCGGCCGACGCGATCCGTCGCTGCGAAGAGCTGCTGCAGATGTGCCGCAACGACCCGCCGCTCGAAGCGACGATCGCTCGCTGTGCGTCGGCGCTGTACGCGATGGCAGGTCGCCTGGAGGAAGCTCGCGAAAGCGTGCGTCGCAGCGGTGTCGTTCTCGACGAGCTCAACCATCTCACCGTTTCGTGGGTCTATCGCAGCTCCGCGGCAGAGGCGAGAGAGCTGATCGGCGACCGCGACGGAGCCGAGCAAGAGCTGATGGCGAAGTGGCTGTGGCTCGACCGCCTCGGGAGCGGCTCGTACAGGGCGCGGGCGATGCAGGCGGCCTACGAGCTCGCACATCTCTACGGCGACGACGGCCGGTGGGACGACGCGGAGCGCTGCCTTGCGTACGGCCTCGACTTCCCGGAACCGATCCGATACCGGCGTGAGACCGTCCTCGGCCTCGCGGGCCGCGCGCGCCTGGCGGCGTACCAGGGCGCGTTGGCCGACGCGAAGCGGCTGGCACGACACGGCGTCGAGCTCGCTGACCAGAGCGACATGCTGAACGTGCGCGCACGCGCCTGGCTCGCGTTCGCAGAGGTCGAACGCGCATGCGGCCGCGGTGCGGGCGCGGAGTCGGCTCTCGCCGCGGCGCTCGCGCTCTACGCTCGGAAGGGCAACGTCACGGCGGCCGCCCGCGCAAGCGCGCAGGTGGAAGCCGTCGCGGCGGGCCCGATTTCGGACTGACGGGCCTCCGCGGCGCGGCGCGGGCAGTGGCGCGCGGTTGAGTCGCCCCGCGTGGGGCGGCTGAGCGCGGGCCGTTTCGTTCAGCCACCTGCAAGCAGCCGTTCAGCGGCCTGCAGCCGCGTGTTCAACGCGGCAGCCGAGCCTCGGGCAATCGGTCGCATCGCGCGGCCGTGGGACTCGAGGAGGGCTGGATGGCCGCTCTATCTCTCAAGCTCGCGTCGGCGCTCGCGCTCGCGACGGGGGCGATTTCGCTTGGGACGCAGGCGGCGATCGCAGCGCCGCCGCCGAGGGTCGTGCATTCGATCGACTGGTATCGCTGGCAGGCGACGGGGCGGACCCTCGCGGCACGCGCGAGCTTCGGCTCGAACGTCGTGGTCGGGCTCGCGTCGATGAAGGTGCTGGAAGCCGTTCGTACGCGCTACGGGATCCGGGTGATCGCCACGTTCCCGCAGCTCCACGCTGCAGAGGTGACCGTCACTCGTTCGCTCCTCGCGCGGGCGGGGCGCGATCGGCGAATCCGCTACGTCTCCTCACTCGGTGCGAGACGCCGTCTGCTGGCGATGCCGAATGACCCGATGGTCTCGACGGTCGACCCCTTGACGACGCTTCCCTATGAGTGGCAGTTCGCAGCCGCACATGTCGACCGGGCGCTCGACTACACGCAAGGCAACCCCGCGGTCCTGGTCGGGACGATCGACAGCGGCGCCGCCGGCGTGCCCGATCTCGCCGGGAAGGTCGCACAGCGCTGGACGGTGTCGGCCAAGGGCAAGCTCGCCCGCGAGCCCCGCCCGTTCGACGTGGTCGGTCACGGCACCGCGGTCGCGTCGCTGATCGCGGCCAACGTCGACGACGGCGTCGGCATGGCCGGGTTCGGCGGCGCCAGCCGCCTGATCGTCATGCACGCGTGGAGCCTGACCGACGTGGCGACGGCAGCGGCGCTGATGAAGCTCGACGCTCTCGGCGTGCGGATCGTGAACATGAGCTTCGGAGGGCCTCGGCCCGAGACGCCGATCATGCTCGATGCGATCCACAAGGCGGCGGCGGACGGGATGCTCCTCGTTGCCGCTGCGGGCAACTCGGCGCAGGCGGTCTCACATCCCGCCGCGGACCTGCAGCCTCCCGGCGGTGCTCGGAGCTACGGCCTGGCGGTCGGAGCGAGCGACGTCCACGGCAACCTCGCGTTCTTCTCCAACTACGGGATGAACCTCTCGTTGCTCGCGCCCGGCAGCTACGACGGGCCCTGCACAGGGGTGCTGACCGCCGTTGTTCCCGGCTCGACGGCGTTCGACGGCTCGTGCTACCCCACGTGGGACCAGGGCGGGACGATGTACGGCTACGTCGCGGGGACGTCGTTCGCGGCGCCAGAGGTGGCGGGCATCGCCGCACTGATCTGGGCGGTGCGGCCGCAGCTCGAGAACTACCAGGTCGCCGAGATCATCAAGCAGTCCGCGCAGCGCAACGGTGGGTGGACACCGGCGACCGGCTGTGGAGTGCTCGACGCCGGCGCCGCGCTCGCGTTGGCGACGAGCCTCTCGGCAGGAGAGTGGGCGACAACCGAAGCCGCCCCCACGGGCTGCTCGGCGACGGACGAGAGGTGAGAACTGCCTCCCCGTCAAGAGCGCTGCTGCCGAGTTATGACCGTACGTCGACACGTTCGACGTCGCGTACGGCTTGCGGGCATGGGGCGTACGATTGCGCACAGACGTCGCAGATCGAGTGCGAGAGCGTGAGCCGCTGGTCGATTGCAGCAAGGGCTGCCGGGGACGCGAAGAGCCAGGACTCGTCGATCCGCACCCGTCCGCACCAGGCACAGGAGGGCACGATCTCGCCCGCGTCGAATGCGGCCCAGATCCGCGAGAACGTGTCGTTCACGTCCATTGAGCCGTCACCTTCGAGGCCGTCAGCGCCGCTGGATGGCAGGGCTCTTGCGTCGGTCAGCTCGGTCGCTCGTGGTGGGCCGGTAGGAGGAGGAGGTGGCTTTCGACGACGGCGGCGGCGACGTCGCTGAGTTTGCGGCCGTTGTGTTGGGAGTGCTCGCGCAGCATCTCGAAGGCGCGGTCGGCGGTGGTGGAGTTGCGGGCCATGAGGATGCCTTTGGCC
>JAICWC010000097.1 GCA_025934995.1 Thermoleophilia bacterium
ACGTTCGACGACGACAACATGGTCGGCGCGACCGCGTTCATGGAGACGCTCGAGCTTGCGATCGAGCTGCGCCGCGCCGGGTACGGCGACAACGGCGAGCGTCTCGGCTTCGATCTCTACCCGTACACCGAGGACGCCGTCGGCGCGGTCGAGCGCAGCGTCCTGCAGTGGCGGTTCATCGACGGGATCGCAGCGCGGATCGACGATGCCGCCTTGCGCGCCGCGCAGCAGGACAAGGACGCGGTGCGCGCGTACGAGCTCGTGTACGGCGCGCTCGGCGCTTGATCGGCATCGACATCGGGACAACCGGCGCGAAGGGGATCGCGCTCTCCGAGGAGGGGCGGGTGCTGGCGTCCGCGACCGAGTCGTATCCGCTCTCGACACCGCAACCCGGCTGGTCGGAGCAGGATCCCGAGCTGTGGTGGACGGCTGCGCAGCGCCTGCTCGACGTGCTGCCGGACGGGCCGCTTGGGCTCTCGGGCCAGATGCACGGGCTCGTCGTGTTGGACGAGCACGGCGAGGTGCTGCGGCCGGCGATCCTCTGGAACGACCAGCGAACGGCCGCCGAGTGCCTCGAGATCGAGCGGCGCGTCGGCCTCGAGCGGCTGATCGAGTTGACGGGCAACCGCGCCCTGACCGGCTTCACCGCGCCGAAGCTCCTCTGGCTGCGCACGCACGAGCCCGAGACGTACGCGCGGATCCGGCACATCCTGCTGCCGAAGGACTACGTCCGCTACCGGTTGACCGGCGAGTTGACGATCGACGCCGCGGACGCGAGCGGGACGCTGCTGTTCGACGTCGCACGCCGCCGTTGGTCGGACGAGGTCTGCGACGCGCTCGAGATTCCGCTCGAGTGGCTGCCCACGGCGCACGAGTCGACCGAGGTCGCGACTGCCGGCGACCAGGCCGCGGCCGCGCTCGGTGTCGGCATCGTCGCGCCGGGCCGCGTCTCGGTCGTGCTCGGGACGTCGGGCGTCGTGTTCGCAGTGCTCCCCGAGTACGCGCCCGACGCGGAGGCCCGCGTGCACGTCTTCTGCCACGCGGTGCCCGCGACGTGGCACGCGATGGGCGTGATGTTGAGCGCCGCCGGCTCGCTCGCCTGGCTTCGCGATGTCGTCGGCGCCGAGTACGGCGCGCTCGACGAGGAGGCGTCGCGGTGGCCGCCGGGCGTCGAAGGGTTGCTCTTTGCGCCGTATCTCGCGGGCGAGCGGACGCCGCACGCAGATCCTCTGGCACGCGGCGCGTTCACGGGGCTCTCCGTCCGCCACGACCGCGGCGCGCTCGCGCGCGCGGTGCTCGAGGGCGTTGCGTTCGGGCTGCGAGATTCGCTCGAGCTGCTCCGCGCGCTCGGCGTGCGGGCCGAGGTCGGACGCGTGTCCGGCGGCGGCGCGCGCAGCGAGCTGTGGTTGAAGATCGTCGCCTCGGTGCTGCAGCTGCCGCTGGAGCGGACCGAGTCCGAGGAAGGTTCCGCGTACGGCGCGGCGCTGCTCGCCGGCGTTCGGGCCGGCGTCTTCGCAGACGCGGCAGACGCGGTCGAGCGGTGCGTGCGCGTGCGCGACCGCATCGACCCCGAGTGGGACTACGAGGACGCATACGCGCGATTCCGTCACCTCTATCCTACGCTGAAGGAGCTTTGATGAGCATGCTCGAAGGCAAGACCGCCGTCGTCACGGGCGCCAGCCGTGGCATCGGCGCCGCGGTCGCACGGATGCTGCACGACCGTGGCGTCAATCTCGGGCTCGCGTCGCGTAGCGGCGACGACCTCGGCCTGACCGATGTCGTCGCGAAAGCGTGCGACGTGCGCGACCTCGACGCGCTCATCCAGCTCTGCGAAGAAACCGCTGCTCGTTTCGGGGGCATCGACATCGTCGTTCCGAACGCGGGTGTCGGCGCGTACGGGCCGTTCCTGGAACTGTCGCGCGAACATCTCGACGAGATGCTCGACGTCAACCTGAAGGGAACGGTCTACGCCGTGCGCGCGGCCCTGCCGCACATGCTCGGCCGCGAAGGCGACGTCGTCACGCTCGCGTCCGAGGCCGGCCGGCGCGGGCTGCCCTACGAGGCGGTGTACTGCGCGTCGAAGTTCGGCCAGGTCGGATTGACGCGCGCGCTCGACCATGAGCTGCGCGAGCACGGTATCCGCTGCGCCAACGTCTGCCCGGGCGGCGTCGCGACCGACTTCGCCCTCGAGGAGGGACGCGGGCGAACGGAAGACGTGCTGCCCGGGATGATGACTGCCGAGGACGTCGCCGAGGTCGTCGTCTTCGTGCTCGAGCGGCCGCGACACATGCGGATCCTCGAGACGGCCTTCCGCCCGATCACCGAAGGGAGCTGGGGCTAGGCGAGAAGCTCCTGCATGCGGAGCGCATTGCGGACGGCGAACACTTCCCAGTCGTTGTTGAAGTACATGAAGACGTCGACCTGTTCCCGCCATTCGCGGAACGTCGCCGCCCAGTCCTGCAGCTCCGCCTCGCTGTAGTTGCCGCGACGTCCGCGCGAGCCGTAGTGGAAGCGCACGAACGTCCAGTCGGTCGTGAACACCTGCGACTGGAACGACTTCACTTCCGGCCGGTCGCCGATCACGAGCGCGACTCCGTGCTCGCGGAGCGCCTCGAACGTCGCGTCGACGAACCACGTCGGATGCCGGAACTCGATGCAATGCCTGCGGCCGTCGCGCGCCATCGTCGCGAGCGCGTGACGCAGCCGTTCGTCGTCACGCTGGAAGTTCGGCGGCAGCTGCCAGAGCAGCGGCCCCAGCTTGGGCGAGGCGAGTAGCGGCTCGATGCGCTCGTAGAACCGGTCGAGACCCCGGCCGAGGTCGGTCAACCGCTTGATGTGCGTGATGTAGCGCGACACCTTCAGCGCAAAGGTGAAGCCGGGCGGGGCCGTCCGCTCCCAGTTCGCGACGGCGGCGGTGTTCGGCAGTCGATAGAAGGTGTTGTTGACCTCGACCGTGTCGAAGCGCCGCGCGTAGTGCTCGAGCCAGAGTCTCGCCGGCTTTCCTTCGTAGAACTCGTCCTTCCAGCTGGCGTAGTTCCAGCCGGAGCAGCCTATGCGGACAGAGCGTGGGCCAACCGGGAGCACAGCTCCGGAGTGCCCGCTGCGGCGACGCGCGAACGTCCCTCCAGGTCGAGCTCCGCCGCCTCGAACGCGCGGGAGTCGTCGAAGAGCTCGATCGCATAGCCGAGCTCGCGCACGAGCAGCTGCGCCGCGGCGATGTCGACCGAGCGGGCGCCCTTGAGCGAGCACACTGCGTCGATCCGGCCGGATGCGAGCTGGCAGAGCGACAGCGCGAGCGAGCCCATGATCCGCAGGCGGTACGCGAGCCCGTCCACCCTCGAGACGTCGCGCGCGATCAGATCGGTCCGCGTCGCCTCGAACGCGAGAATCTCGATCTCGTCCTTCGGACGGACGGCACCGAGCGGAACGCCGTTCAACGTCGCACCGCCGCCGCGGCGCGCCGCCCACTCCTCACCCGTGCCGAAGTCGTAGACGTACCCGAAGTGGACGTCGCCCATCGTCTCGCCGTCCGCGACGGCGATGGAGACGGCGAAGAACGGGATCCCCCGTTTCGCATTCAGCGAGCCGTCGATCGGGTCGACGACGACCACGGTCGGGCCGTCGCCGAGCCTGCCCACCTCTTCCGAGACGATCGTGATGTCCGGCAGCACACGCAAGCGGGCGAGGATCGCGTCCTCGGCCGCCTTGTCGATCGCCGTCGTCTCGTCGCCGCCGAGGCCTTGGCCGACGACGGGCTCGCGCTCGGCGCGCGTCGGCAGCTCTTCGAGCACGCCGCGGACGTCGGCGACGCACGCCCGGCAGATCTCGAGCCAGTCAGTCAACCGGGAAGAGCAGCAGGCCGCTCGTCAGCTTCGGATAGAAGAACGTGCTCTTCTGCGGCATGACGCCGCCGGCGCGCGCGACCTCCCACACGTCGTCGATCCGCGTCGGCCGCAGCAGGAACGCGCCTTCGGCCTCGCCACGGTCGACCCCCGCGATCGCCTCGTCACGAGAGGCCGTGTACGTCACGCCTTCGGGAGCGAGCGCCGCCACCACCTCCGGGTCGAGGCCGTCGCCGGCGAGCAGCTCGTACCGGCCGCCCCCGCGGTAGAGGACAGGCCCCGGCAGGTCATCATCCGGTTGGTCGATCGACTGTCCCGAAATGCCGTCGACCGACCGGGCGATCCGGTGCGTCGGGAAGATCGTCAGGCCTTCCTGGTCGGTCGGGACGATCACCGCGAGCAGCCACGGCGACTCACCGAAGGCGAGCGTCGTCTCGTAGCGGTGATGGCCGTCGGCGATCAACAGCTGCGCGTCCCGCAGCTCCTCGGTCAGGGCGTCGCCGAACGCCGGATCGAGGCGCCAGAGCTTCGCCTCGGCCGCTGCGACGTCCGGCTCGCCGAGGCCGTCGATCTCGATCGTCCCGTCCCAGAGGAAGAACAACGGCTCGAGCTGCGTGCGCGTCGCACGCAGCAGCCGTAGGCGGCCTTCCTTCGGGCCGGCGTGCGTCCGCTCGTGCGGAAGGATGACGCGGTCCTCGTACGGCTGCGCGCGCAGCGCGGCGACGAAGCCCTGCCGCGTGCGCGCGACCCCGTCCGGCCCGACGTAGTCCTGGGAAAGCCACCAGTACGACGGCTCCGCGTCGCGCACGAGCGTGCCGTCCGCCTGCCAGTCGGCGAGATCACGCGCCGCCTGCTCCGCCGACTCCGGCAGCGTCAGGTGGACGACGTTGTGCGGATCGCGGGCCAGAAACTCCTGCCGCTGCTCGTCCGAGATGACGTCGTAGGGCGGTGCGACGACCGCCTCCAGATCGGGGACGGCGTAGCGAAGCGCGCGGAAAGGACGGACCTCGGCCATGTCGCGGACGAAGCCTAGACTCAGCCGGAATGACTGCGATTGCGCAGCTGGAGGAGAACCGGACGGTCGAGGGGGTCTATGCGGTCGCCCGCAAGGAGCGACTGAGGACGAAGGGCGGGGCGCCGTATCTCGCGCTCGAGCTCGTCGACTCGAGCGGCCGGATCCAGGCGCGGATCTGGAACGACGTCGAGCTCCTCGACCAGCGGTTCGCTGAGGGCGACGCCGTGCGCGTGCTCGGCCGCGTCGAGCGGTTCCGCGACAAGCTCCAGGTGGACGTGCGGACGATCGAGCCGGCTGCAGACGTCGACCCCGCGAGCATGGCCCCGGCGATGCGCCGCGACGGCGACGAGCTCGAGGGCTTCCTCGAGTTCCTCGTCGCCGATATCAACAACGACGCTCTTCGCGGCCTCGTCGATCGCGCGCTGCAGAACGCACCGCTGCGCTCGTATCCCGCGACGCCGGATGGGCACCACTCGTACGCGGGGGGCCTGCTCGAGCACACGGTGGGGGTCGCGACGCTCTGCCGTGAGACCGCGCAGCTGCATCCGCGCCTCCGCCCCGATCTCCTGATCGCTGCCGCGCTCGTTCACGACATCGGCCGGACGCAGGAGCTCGGGCCGCCGCCGCTCTTCTCCCCCACCGAGGAAGGGAAGCTGCTCGGCCACGTGCATCTCGCGCTACGCGCACTCGAGGCGCTCGGCGCTCCGGCCGAGCTCCTGCATGCGGTCGCGTGCCATCACGACGTGCGAGCCGCGCGCACCGCGGAAGCCGCCGTCCTGTACCACGCGAACCAGCTCGACGCAGTCGCCGCGACGCGCCCCGTTCCTGCGTGATCGCAGTCGCGCTCGCGCTCGGCGCGAGCCTCACGTGGGGCTTCGCCGACTTCGGCGCCGGCGTCGGCTCGCGACGTCTGCCCGTGTTCGTCGTCGCAGCGACCATGCAGCTCGCCGGCCTCGTCGCCGTCGGCCTCGTGCTCCTCGTCACGCGTGACGCCCCACCGTCGTGGCGGCAGGTCGCGTGGGCCGTGTTCGCCGGAGCGGTCAGCGTCGTCGGGATCGCTGCGTTCTATCGCGGCCTCGCGGTCGGCGCGATGGGGATCGTCGGGCCGATCTCCACGATGGCGGCGATCGTCCCGTTCGCCTACGGGTTGTCGCGCGGCGAGCGGCCGTCGCACCTGCAGCTGGCAGGCGTCGCGCTCGCCGTGCTCGGCGTGCTCGGCGCCTCGCTCGAGCCGCACCCCGAGGGCCGTGGACGAAAGGTCGGCACGGGCGTCGGGCTCGCGCTGCTCGCTGCGCTCGGCTTCGGGTGCTCGCTCATCGGCCTGAGCCGGGCCGCGCCCGGCGGCATAGCGTGGGCCGTCCTCGTGATGCGGATCGTCGCGGTGCCGTGCCTGACGGCGCTCGCGTTCACCGCCGGTGCGCGCGCACCCTCGCGGCGGATGCTCCGGATGTTGATCGCAGTCGGCATCGCCGACACCGGCGCGACCCTCCTGTACGCCGCCGCCTCGACGCGCGGCCTGCTCAGCATCGTCGCCGTCCTCGCGTCGCTCTACCCGGTCGTGATCGTCGTTCTCGCGCGCCTCCTGCTGGCCGAGCGCGTCGCGCGCCCGCAGCTCGCCGGTGTCGCCGTCGCACTCGCCGGCGTCGCCCTGATCAGCGCCGGCTGAGGAGCGTCTCCTCACGATCGAGGTCGAGCTCGATTCGCCGCGCCGCTGCGTGCGAGATCTCACCGCTCCGCTCGAGCCGCGCCAGCTCGGCACGGCGCGCGTCGAGCGCGACGAGCTCGTTCAGCCGCTCGCGTGCTGCCGCTTCGTCCGCGCCTCCCTCCTCGAAGCCGAGCAGGTCGAGCAGCCACGGCAGCGGCAGCGCGAGCACGACGAGGCCGGCGAGGATCGTCGTGAACGTCAGGTAGAGGATCTGGTCGCGCTGCGCCACCGCGACCGGGATCGACAACGCAGCCGCGAGCGAGAGCGCGCCGCGCATCCCGCTCCAACCCAGCACGATCCGGTCCCGCACGGTGTCGCGCACCGCCGTCAGCATCCAGAGGAAACGCACCACGGTCAGCACGGCGAAGACGAGCAGCGGATCGAGGATCAGTCGCCCGCTGCCGCTGTGCACGACGCCGCGGAACTGCGTTCCGAGCAGGACGAACAACACCGCCGTCAGCGCAAACGTCAGAACCCGCCAGAACGCGTACGACTGCAGACGGACCTCGGGCTTGAAGAAGCCGCCCGAGCGCCAGCCGAGATAGACGCCGCAGGAGACAGTCGCGAGGATTCCCGACAGGTGCAGCTTGTCCGCCGGGATGTACGCGGCGTACGGCGTCAGAACCGAGAGCGAGATCTCGATCGGCGCGTCGTGCACGCGCACGCGCACGCGCTCGACGAGCCACGCGACGACGATTCCGAAAGCGATGCCGCCCGCCGAGACGTAGAGGAACTTCACGAAGCCGTCGAGGGCCGAGAAGCTGCCGTGCTCGACCGCCGTGAGCGCGATCGAGAACGCGACGAGCCCGACGCCGTCGTTGACGAGCGACTCGCCTTCGAGGATCGTGCGCAGCCGCTCCGGGGCGGAGGTGTGTCCGAGCACGGCGGTTGCGCTGACCGGGTCGGTGGGCCCGAGCACCGCGCCGAGCACGAACGCTCCGCCGGCTCCGAGCGCAGGCAGGAGCGCCCAGCCGACGAGCCCGACGGCGAAGAGCGTCGCGGCAGTCAGGCCGAACGCGAGCACGAGGATGAAGCGCCAGTTTTCCCGCGCCTCCCGCGGCGCGGTGACGAAGGCGGCGGCGTAGACGAGCGGGGGCAGGAAGCCGTAGAAGACGAGCTGTGGCGGGAGATGGAATCGCTCGACGCCGGGGATGAACGACACGGCGAGCCCCGCGAGCACGAGGTAGACCGGTGGCGGGACGCGCGAGCGCTGCGCGAGCAGGGTCACAGCAACTCGGAGACCCGCACCTCGATCACGCTGCGCAACTCACGCACCTCCTCGAGGCAGAGCCCCACAGGGTCCGGCAGGTTCCAGTCGACGTAGTGCTTGCCGGGAACGTAGGGGCACGCATCTCCGCAACCCATCGTCACGACGAGGTCGGCCCACTCGACGTCCTCGCGAGTCAGCGCTCTCGGCTTGCGGCCCGAGATGTCGATCCCCACTTCCTCGAGTGCTTCGACGACCGCTTCGTGCAGCTCGTCCGACGGTTGGGAGCCGGCGGAGCGGGCCTCGCCCCCGCGGTGCTCGAAGAGCGCCTGCGCCATTTGCGAGCGGCCGGCGTTCTGGACGCAGACGAAGAGGACTCGGGTCATGCCCCGAGAGTCTGGCGGAGCGCGCTCACCGCGTCCGGCACCAACCGGTAGTACGCCCACGTCCCGCGTCGCGTCGCCTCGACGAGCCCGGCGTCGCGGAGCACCTTCAGGTGGTGCGAGATCGTCGGCTGCGAGAGGTCGAACGAGTCGTTCAGGTCGCAGACACAGCACTCGTCGCAACAGGCGAGACGCCGAACGATCTCCACCCGGGTCGGGTTGGCGAGCGCCTTGAAGCGGGCGGCCACGGCGGTCGCGTCGCCGGAGAGCAGGGGCAACCTGGTATGCATATATCGAAATCTATCAATACAAGGAGGTGACGGGAATGAGTGACTGCTGCACGCCGGGCAGCGACTGCTGCAGCGGCGACGACTGCTGCTAGCTAGACGAACCGGGGGAGGTGCTTCGCGAGCTGCGCGCGCCAGGCCGGCCAATCGTGCGGCGCCTCCTCACCCCACACGTCCAGCTCGTGGCGGACGCCCCGCGCGCGCAAGATTTCCGCGAAATGCAGCGTGCTCTCGAGCGCGCGCGTCGTGTCCTCCCACATGCCGCGTCCGACGACGAGCTGCAGCGACGCCGGTGAGCCCTCGAGCCCCGCGACGTAGTCGACCGGGTTGTTGAAGTACACCGCGTCGCCGCGCTCGCCCCAGCCGATGGGAGCGACGTCGTAGATCCCGGAGAAGCACAGCGCGAGCGGAAAGCGCGCCGGATGGCGGAGCGTGATGTTCGCTGCGTGGTAGGCGCCCATCGACACACCGGTCGTGAGCACGTCGTGATCCGGAGCGACCTCGAGCACCCAGCGCTCGTATGCCTCGTGCCGGCGCGCACGCTCCTCGAGCGGCAGCCACTCGTCCCACCACGTGCCCGAGTCCCACGAGTCGACGCAGTACAACGTCACGCGGCCGGCATCGATCAAGTCGCGCACGGCGTCGACCATCCCGTGCCGCTCCCATTCGTACCGATCGCGCTCCGCCGAGGGGAACACGAGCACGGGCCGGCCGCCGTCGCCTACGACGTGAACGCCGTTCACACGTTGAAGCGGATGTTCAGGACGTCGCCGTCCTGCACCTCGTATGTCTTTCCTTCGAGGCGCTGCTTGCCGGCGCGCGAGACCTCGGCGTGCGACCCGAGCGCAACGAGGTCGTCCCAGCGGATCACCTCGCAGCGGATGAAGCCGCGCGCGATGTCGGTGTGGATCGTGCCCGCTGCGTCGAGCGCGGTCTCGCCCCGCCGCAGCGTCCAGGCACGTGTCTCCTTCTCACCCGCCGTGAAGAACGTGATCAGGTCGAGTGTCTCCGCGAGCCGCCGCACCACCTCGCCGAGCGCAGACTCGCCGCCGCCGCGGAACTCCGCCGCCTCCTCTTCGGGCAGCTCCGCGAGCTCGGCCTCGAGCTTCAGGTCGACGCCGTTCGGACCGTTCTCGATCGCGATCAACGGTTTCGGCGTCAGCGGCTCCAGCTCGCCCGGCCAGTCGACCGTCGTCTCGCCTGCGTCGAGCCGCGCGAGGAGCGCTTCGAGCTCCTCGACCTCCTTCTTCAGCTTCGCGTCGCCGCTCTTCGCCTGTTTGCCGACGCGCTCGAGCCGCCGCTCCACGTGGTCGCGATCGGCGACGAGCAGCTCGAGCTTCAACGTCTCGAGATCGTCGGCGGGAACCCGCGTGCCGGAGAACCCGTCGAGCACGACGAGCAGCGCATCGACCTGGCGCAGGTTGCCGAGCAGCGCCGGGCCGGTTCCCCGCACTTCCGAGACGCGGATGCCGGCGGGCGTGACCTTCTTCGCGCGCACGACGTCGGCGAGCTGCTGCAAGCGCGGATCGGGAATCGCCGCCATCCCGACCTCGTTCTGCGCCGGCGATCCCGTCAACGCTTCGAACAGCAGCGACTTGCCGGAGCTCTGCAGCCCGACGATTCCAACCTCGAGCGCCACCGATCAGTCCTTTTGCTGGATCTGCTTCTGCAGCGACGCGAGCGCCCGGTGTTGCAGCGACTTGATGGCGCCCTCGGTCTTGTCGAGGATCTTCGCGACGTCGGCGTTCGGGAAGTTGAAGACGAACTTCAGCGTCAACACCTGCTGCTGCTCCGGCGAGAGCTTCTCGATCAGCTCGAGCATGGACTGCCGGCCGATCGACTGCATCGCCTCGAGCTCGGCGGACGGCTCCTCCGAGCCGGCCGGCTCCGGCACCTCCTCCTCCGGCTGCCAGCGCCTGCGCGCGCGGAAGTGATCCATCGCGAGGTTGTGCGCGATCCGGAAGAGCCACGCGGAGAACGGCGCCGACTGCCACCGGAAGCGCCCGATCGACTCGAGCATCTTCAGGAACGTCTGCGTCGTCAGGTCCTCGGCGTCGTGGCGGTTGCCGACGCTCATGTGCAGGTAGCTGTAGATCCGGTCGAAGTGGATCAGGTACAGCTCTTCGAGCGCGTCGCGCTCGCCTGCCTGCCCGCGCTCGACGAGCTTGCGCACATGCTCGGTCGACTCCTTCGGCTTCTGCGTCGCTTCCACGGTCCTGCTCTTCCCGAGCTAGCCCGAGCCGAACCCGAGCCGCGAGGCGCGGTTCGAACGGCGGAAATAGGTGACGCGCGACACGACCACGTGGTAGCGGCCGTCCTCGAGGTCGAGCGCGACGACGCGCGGGCCGTCCTCGTGCAGGGCGTGCTCC
>JAICWC010000162.1 GCA_025934995.1 Thermoleophilia bacterium
CCAACGCCTCCTTGAACGTGTACCAGCCCGCCGGCCAGAGCGTGTGCCGGTCGGTCCAGAAGACGCTGACGATCGTGCTCGGCTTCGGGAGCAGGAACTGATGCACGTGCAGCGCGCGAACGAGCCCCTCCCACAGTCCGACGACAACGACGAAGACGACGAGTGCCGGCAGCCACTCGCCGGCCCGGCGAACGCTCATGCGAGGTTCGCCTCCTCTTCGGGCAGCAGGTGCTCGCCGCGGCTGCGCAGGAGCTCGCGCACGGACGTGACGAGCTCGAAGTAGCGCGGCTCCTCCCGCGTGTCGACCGTGCGCGGGTACGGCAGGTCGATCTCGACGATGCCCGCGATCCGGCCGGGGCGCGGGCTCATCACGACGACGCGATTCGAGAGGAAGACGGCCTCGGAGATCGAGTGCGTGACGAAGACGACGGTCGAGCCCGCCTTCTCCCAGATCGAGAGCAGCTCGAGGTTGAGACGCTCCCGCGTCATCTCGTCGAGCGCGCCGAACGGCTCGTCCATCAGCAGGAGCGCCGGTTCGAACGCGAGCGCCCGCGCGATCGCGACCCGCTGCTGCATCCCGCCGGAGAGCTGCCACGGGTGATGCTCCGCGAATGCGCCCAGCTCGACGAGCTCGAGCATCTCGCGCACACGGGCGCTGCGACGGTCGCGGTCCCAGCCGAGCATCTCGAGCGGTAGCGCGATGTTCTTCGCGACGGTGCGCCAGTCGAAGAGCACGGCGTCCTGGAACACGATCCCGTAGTCCCCGTCGTTGCGCGCGCCGCGCGCCGTCTTGCCGTTCACCGTGACGGTCCCGCTCGTCGGCTCGATCAGGTCGCCGATGACGCGGAGCAGCGTCGACTTCCCGCAGCCGGAGGGGCCGATCAGCGAGACGAACTCGCCGGGGACGAGATCGAGGTCGATGTCCTGCAGCGCGGTCACGTTCCCCTGCGGGAACGTCTTCGTCACGTTGGCCAGGCGGACGACGGGGGCGTCGGTCACGCCACGTTCTCCGGAGCCCGCCGAACGACCGTCCGCTCGACGAGGACGACGATGACGAAGAAGGCGATGCCGAGCAGCGCAGCGATGACGTTCGTCGCCCACAGCTCCTGCGGCTCGATCGAGTAGTACTGGTTGAAGTTGAAGATCGCGCCGCCGAGCCCGTTCTGGAGGCCGGTGGGGAGCTCGCCGATGATCGCGCCGACGACGCTCGCCGTCGCCGAGAGGCGGAGCGCCGAGAAGAGATACGGCAGAGACGACGGCACGCGGAGCTTCCACAGCACGGCCCAGCGGCTCGCGGCGTACGTCCGCATCAGGTCGACTGCACGCGGGTCGGCGGCCCGAAGACCGCGGAGCGTGTTGATCGTCACGGGGAAGAAGGTGAGGTAGGTCGCGATGACGGCCACCGCGCCCCACCCCTGCAGCGGCCCCGGCAGCTTCGGGTTCACCCAGACGACGACCATGGGCGCGATCGCGAGGATCGGCACGGTCTGGCTGGCGACGATGTACGGCAGGAAGCCGCGCTGCAGCAGGCGAGAGTGGAAGAGGACGACCGCGAGCACGAAGCCGATCGCGGCGCCGATGCCGAACCCGGCCGCCGCCTCCTTCGCCGTGAAGGCGGTCTTGTGGAGGAGGACCGTGATCAGCGACGGCTGGTTGACCTGGGCCGGCTGCCCGAACGCCTTGAAGATCGTCCAGATGTGGGGCATCGAGGTGTCGTTGACGAGGAACGGCCACGTCCACCCAGTGCTCGTCCAGATCCAGCGGTAGAGCTCCCAGAGAGCCAGGAGCAGCACGACGACGCCGACGACGAGGCCTGCGCGCGCCAGCGCCCGCACGATCGGCGCGCGCCGCGCGGGCCGGCGCGGGAGGGGAGATGCAACCGCCGCGTTCACCACTCCGCCAGTTCTTATCACGTTCAACCGAGGTGGATAGGATCGCCGCGATGGCGCTCGATCCAGCCCGCACCGTCGCCGAGCTTTGGGAGTTACAGGCCCTCACGGGTGACGAAAACGGGGCGCAGCGGGTCGCCTGGACGGAGACCTGGGAGCAGGCGCGCGAGTTCCTCCGGAAGGCCGTCGCGGATACCGGCGCCGTGGAGGAGATCGACGAGGCGGGGAACCAGTGGTTCACGCTCCGCGGCGGCTCCGAGCGCGAGCTGCTGCTCGGCGGCCACATGGATTCCGTCCCGAACGGCGGCTGGCTGGACGGCTGCCTGAACGTCATGGCCGGCGTCGAGGTCCTGAGACGAATCGCAGCCGAGGGGACGCCGCCGCTCACCGTCCGGCTCGTCTCGTGGGCGGACGAGGAGGGCGCGCGCTTCGGCCGGTCGCTGTTCGGCTCGTCGGCTGCTGCCGGGTCGATGCGCGACCAGGACGAGCTGCGTGCGCGACGCGACAACGACGGCATCGCGCTTCCCGACGCGCTCCGCGAGCACGGGGTGGAGCTCGACCGTGCCCTGGACGCGCGCTCGCAGCTCGCGAACGCGGCGGCGTACCTGGAGCTGCACATCGAGCAGGGCCCCGTCCTGGAGTCGATGGACCTTCCCCTCGGCGTCGTGCTCGGCACGTTCGGCGTCGAGCGCCACCAGATCCGCTGGCGGGGCCAGGCGGCACACGCCGGCTCGACTCCGATGGACAAGCGCCGCGACGCGCTCGCGGGGGCGGCGAAGCTCGCGCTCGAGATCCGTCCGATCGCGGCGGAGGTCGGCGGCGGCGCGGTCTGCACCTCCGGGAACGTCGTCTGCAAGCCGGGCATCGTCACCTCGGTCGTGGAGACGGCGGAGCAGCTCTTGGATCAGCGGCACCTCGACGCCGACTCGCTCGCGCGGCTGCTGGCCTCGGCGAAGGAGGCGAGCGAGCGGTTCGCGGCCGAGGAGGACGTCGAGGTCGAATGGGAGCGGATCTGGAACATCGAGCCGATCCTCTTCGACGAGGCGCTCGTCGAGCTCGCAGACGAGTCGATCCGCGAGGTGTGCGGGACCTCGCATCGGCTGCCGAGCGGCCCGCTGCACGACGCCGCCGAGGTCGCGCGCGCCGGCATCCCGACGGTGATGCTGTTCGTGCAATCGCTGCGCGGTCTCTCGCACACGAAGCTGGAGGACACGAAGCCGGAGCACATCGAGCTCTCGGTCCGGGCACTTGATCTGTTGGCCACGAAGACGTTGGAGAGGTTGAGCGCATGAGCACGCTGTTCGGTGAGGAGCACGTCAAGCGGTACCAGGAGACGGACGGTGAGGAAGGCCACATCTGGCGCGAGGGCTCGACGATCCTGCTGCTGACGACCGTTGGCCGCAAGAGCGGCCGCGAGTCGACGACGCCGCTGATCTACGGCCTGGACGGCGACAACCCGGTGATCGTCGCGTCGAAGGGAGGCGCGCCCGAGCACCCGGGCTGGTATCGCAACCTCGTCAAGAACCCCGCGGCGCACGTCCAGATCCTGGGCGAGAAGTTCCCCGTCCGCGCGCGCGACGCCGAGGGCGAGGAGCGCGACCGCCTCTGGAAGATGATGAACGGGATCTGGAAGCACTACGACGAGTACCAGGAGAAGACGGATCGTCAGATCCCGGTGGTCGTGCTCGAGCGGACGAGCAGCTAGTCGGCGACGCAGGGATTCGTCAGCGTCGAGATCCCCTCGACGCGCACTTCCACGACGTCGCCGGGCTTCAGCGCGATCTTGGGATCGCGCGCGTAGCCGACGCCCGACGGCGTCCCCGTCAGGATCAGGTCGCCCGGCTCGAGCGTCAGGGCAGTCGAGCAGAAGGCGACGAGCGTCGGCACGTCGAAGATCAGATCGTCGGTGTTGCCGTCCTGCAGCACCTCGCCGTTCAGGAGCTGCATGACGCGCAGGCCGGAGCCGTCGCCGAGCTCCTTCACGCTCACCGGCTCGCTCGAGACGGGGCAGAACGTCTCGAAGTTCTTGCCGCGGAAGTACTGCGTCGTCTCGTACTGGATGTCGCGCGCGCTGACGTCGTTCGCGCAGACGTAGCCGCGCACCGCGTCGAGCGCCTTCTCGCGCGAGACACGCCGGACCGTCTTGCCGATCATCACCGCGAGCTCCGCTTCTGCGTCGACGTGCGACGACTCACGCGGCAGCACGATCGAGTCGCCGTCGCCCACGATCGTCTGCGGCAGCTTCGCGAACAGCGTCGGCACCTTCAGCTCCTTGCCGCCCATCTCGTCGCGGTGCGCGCGGTAGTTCTGGCCGACGCAGATGACCTTCACCCGACGTAGCGTACGACGCCGTGTGGCGCGTCGGAGGCATAAGCGTGGGGATCGGAGTCGGCTGGAACATCGCCGTCCTCGGC
>JAICWC010000077.1 GCA_025934995.1 Thermoleophilia bacterium
GAGCAGCAACGGCAGCCCCACCAGCTGAATCCAGCGTGGGATCGCGATCCGGGCCGGAGCGGGGGTTCCGGTCACTGGTTCGATGGTAACGCGGCGCTCGACCTGTGGTACGAGCCCGAACCCGATAGTCTGCGCCTGGACATGCCGTCCTCACGCCCCACACGGAGGCGGCGCGTCGAACGTCGGGAGGTGCGCGCCACGCGCCGCGCCCGGCGGTTCGCGCTCCTCACACTCCTCGCGATCGTCGCTCTGGTCGCGCTCCTTCTGTCTGCCTTCGGCGGCAGCGCGCGGACGGCGGCGACCCTCGGTGTCGGCCAGCTCGTCCCGAGCACGCAGACGAGGCCGTTCCCGCAGATCCTCGCGATGCACGGCGCGGTGCGACTCCAGATGCCGATCGCGCAAGCGCGCAGGACGGCGATCGGCTACCACGACTCGCCCGACGGCGCGTTGTCGCTCGCCCCGCTCGGCCACCAGGCCAACCAGGGCGTGCTCGACCGCGTGTTCCACAAGATCTTCGGCGGCGGCGGCGGACAGCCCGCGTGGTACCGCCTGAGCGGCGGCGCGACCTCCGCGCTCGACGTCGGGGCGGCCGCCGGCACCGACGTGTACGCGCCCGTCGACGGCACCGTCGTCGGCGTCACGCCGTACGTCGTCGCTGGCCATCGCTACGGATCGCGCATCGACATCCAGCCGCAGACCGCCCCGTCGTTGATCGTGTCGGTCACGCAGCTGCGTGCAGACCCGTCGCTCGCCGTCGGCTCGAACGTCGTCAGCGGCGCGACTCGCATCGGCGTCGTCGCCGATCTGTCCAACGTCGAGCGCCAGGCGCTCGCGCGGTACACGAACGATTCGGGCAACCACGTCTCGGTCGAGCTCCGGCCCGCGGCGTCGCTGGTCCTGAACTGAGAATCCTCTTTCTCGCAGACGTCTTCGGCGTCGCGGGCCGCCGCGCCGTCGAGGAACGGCTGCCCGGCCTCAGAGAAGAGCTGGGCGCCGACGTCTGCATCGTCAACGGCGAGAACGCAGCCGACGGCGCGGGCATCACCGGCAAGCTCGCCGATCGGCTGCTCGACGCCGGAGCGGACGTGATCACGTTGGGCAACCACACGTACCGGCGCGACGGCATCGGTCCGTACCTCGAACGCAGCGAGCGTGTCATCAGGCCGGCGAACCAGGGCGCGTGGACGCCGGGCCGCGGGCTCACAGTCGTCGACGGCCGCGTCGCGGTCGTCAGCCTCATGGGACAGCTGTTCATCGACGTGCCCGTGTCGCCGTGGGAGATCGTCGATGCGCTCGTCGAGGAAGCGCGCGCGCAGGCACCCGTCGTCGTCCTCGACTTCCACGCCGAAGCGACGAGCGAGAAGGTCGCGATGGCGACGTGGTTGGACGGTCGCGTGACGGCGGTCATCGGCACGCACACACACGTGCAGACGAACGACGCGCGGATCCTGCCGAAGGGCACGGCGGCGGTCACCGATGCCGGCATGACGGGCCCGCACGACTCGGTGATCGGCGTCAAGGCGGAGCTCGCGATCCGCCGGATGCGGACGCGATTACCCGTCCGCTTCGAGCCCGCTGAGGGCGGCGTCCGGCTCGAAGGCGTCGTCGTCGACTGCACCGACGAAGGCCGGGCGACCGGGATCGAGCTCCTGCGCGTCCCGGTGTGACAGCAGCGCAATCGCTGCGAAGCCGAAAAACCAGGGGATGTACGTGTACAGCCAGTACGTCTGCACGGCTTCGAAGCCGGCGAGCAGCGCTGCCGTCAGGGCGGCGAGCTGCAGAGGCGACTTGACGCGCGGATAGAGGGCCGCGAGCAGCGCGCCGACCACGAGCAGGCCCTGCAGCACGTGCTGCAGCACGTGCAGGTCGGGGATCCCGTGCGCGTGGTACTGCCGCCAGTCCCACAACGACCACGGCGACTGGCGTCCGATCTGCCAACGCACGGTCCGGTTGAAGAAGACGACGAGCTCGTGGGCCGGGCTCGGCTCCAGCAGGACGACCGAGAACGCGGCGAGCGTGGCGACGACGAAGCCGATGCCGAAACGCCACGAGATGCGCCGGGACGGATAGGTGAGCCACAGGGGCGCGACGATCAGCGACGCGAACTTCGTCCAGCCGGAGAGCGCGGCGAACGCTCCGCGCCAGAACGGTGCGGTCACCAGCCAGAATCCCCAGATCAGGAACGCGGGCATGATCGCGTCGTTCGTGTTCGAGTTCGACGCGTACTGCGTGAACGGATACGCCGCCCACGCGAAGGCGAGGGTCGCTCCGAATGGAAGGCCGCCGAAGCGGACGCCCACGAGCCACAACCCGAGGATGCAGAGCACGTCGAACGCGATCGCCGTGAAGTGGGACGCCGGTAGCGAGTCCCATTTGCCGCTCCAGCCGAAGAAGGCGTAGCCGGGGATGTACGACTCGTACGCGACGGGACCGTAGGTGTCGCCCTGCGGGTTCGCAGACTCGCAGCGGCCGTTCGTCTGGATCCGCTCGCGCGTCTCGCCCGATGCGTCGGCCGGGCCGCAGGCCTTGAGCGTCCCTTCGATCGGAAAGTGCCCCCACGGCGCCTGGGCGTGAACGATGCGCTCTGCGCCGATGACCCCGGAGTAGCCGACGTCGATCACGTTGGACGCCTCGACGTTGAGCATGACCTTGAAGCCGCCGAGGAAGCACGTCGCGGCGAGCAGCACCCACGCGGGCCACAGGACGCGCGCACTCGAGCCGCGGCCGGTCGCGCCGATCCACACGCCGCGCACGACGACCCAGAACAGTGCCGGGTAGAAGAGCGGAACCGATGTGAAGACGTCGCCGTGGTTGAAGAAGTAGAGCGACGCCGTCGGCGACAGCAGCATGAGCAGATCGAGGTTGCGCATCGAGAACGGCCGGCGGAGATCGGCGAGCCCGATGAGGAAGACGAGACAGAAACCGCCCCAGACCCACGGGTCGTTGATCCACTTGCCGCCGAACGCGCCCGGTGAGCCGCGGGCCATCCCCCACGCCACCTGCGGCCCCGTGTACGCCGTAATGACGACACCGCTGGGGTCGTCGACCGTCGCCTGCACGATCTCGCCGGCCGGCGTGTACCAGATCTTCACGGTCCATTGCGTCGTCGCCTGGTCGTAGTCCTCCTCGTCGACGCGCTGCGTGCGCGGGTAGCGCGCAAGCCAGTCGCGCACCTTCGGATAGCGCTCGACGATCGCCAGAATCTGTTCCTTGGTGTGCTGCGCGGTCCCGGCCGGCGGCGCGAGCGGGGTCTGCACGAGACGGCCCTTGGCGTCGTACACGGGTGCAGTGACGGTCGTCGCCGCGCGCGCATGAGCCGGTGCGAGGAATGACGCGCAGACCGCGAGGAGCAGCAGCAACCGTTTCATCTCAACGCGTCCGGAACGACCACAGGCGGTTGCCGATGAAGTTCAGCGGTGTCGCGACGAGGATCGCCAGAGCCTGCGCCGGCTTCTTCGTCATCCCGGAATTGATCAGGAGGTGCAGGACGAGGAGGTTCGCGCCGAGCGCGACGGCGGAGACGACGAGGAACTGGAAGCCCTGCACTCCCAGATGATGTCGACGGTCCCGGAAGGTCCAGCTCCGGTTCAAGATGTAGTTGCCGGTCGCGGCGACAACGAATGAACAGGTCGCAGCGAGCAGATAGTGCACGCGCTCGCGCAGGAGCAGCGAGAAGACGGCGAGGTTGACGACGTAGCCGACGCCGCCGACGGCGCAGAACTTCGCGAGCTGGATCCAGTTGCCGCGGTGGCGCAGCGCGGCGTGCGCCCGGCGGCGGCGAGACATGGCGCGAGGGTAGCGAGGAGGCGGCGCTAGGCGGCGGCGCGGGCCGGGACCGGGACGCTCACGACGACACTGTCGCGTTCGATCTCGAGCCCGGTCACGTGGCCCGTCGCATCGAGCGTCAGGTCGCGGAGCGATCCGCCTTCGAGCTCGGTGCCGAGCAGCGACCTGAACGAGGTGCCGCGTCGCTCGTAGAAGCCCGCGTCCTCGAGCAGCATCAACGCAGAGCCGACGGCGATCTCGTCGTCGGAGACGACGGCGGCGGCGTAGGGCAGGAAGCGGCGCGACTCGTCGCCGCAGAGAACGGCGAAACCGAGAACGTTCCAGCCGTCCAGATCGAGAAGGATGTCGATCGGTCGTCCCAGCTGGATCCCGCGGAGTTGCACGGGGAGGTGGAGCGATCCCGCCGCTGAGCGTGACCCCATGTCGCCATGGTGTCTGTCCCGGCGGATGCTGCGCAAACGTCAGTGATCCGACACGAGCGGGACGAACCGGCACGGCACGGTCTTCGTCACCGTTCCGTCGCGAAAGACGTGCAGGATCTGCTGGCGCGGCGGACCGATCGGGATGACGAGCCTGCCGCCGGGCGCCAGCTGCTCGAGGAGCGCGGGCGGCGGCTCCGTCGCTGCAGCCGCGACGGCGATCCCATCGTACGGTGCGTGTTCCGGCCACCCTTGCGTGCCGTCGCCGACCTTGACGTGCACGCTTCGCGGCAGCCGTGCGCGCGCCTGCTCGGCGAGCGCGACGATGCGCTCCACGGTGTAGACCTCCGACGCGAGCTCGGCGAGGATCGCAGCCTGATAGCCCGAGCCGGTGCCGATGTCGAGCACGCGTTCGTCGCCGTCGAGCTCGAGCGCATCGACCAGCAGTGCCACCATCGTCGGCTGGGAGATCGTCTGCTCGTGTCCGATCGGCAGCGCCGCGTCGTCGTACGCGCGCGCGGCGAGCTCGCCCGGCACGAAGCGGGCGCGGTCGACGCGGCGCATCGCCTCACGCACGGACTGCGCCGAAGTGCGCAACCGCCGCTCCCTTCACGTCGGTGATGCGTTCGATCCGAGCGTCGAGCCCGATCGTCAGCACGGGCACGATCGAGTCGCCCTCGATGAGCGACCCATGCGAGCCGCCGCCGGCGTGATGGCGGCCGCCGAGATCTGCGAACTCCCATCCTTCGGCTGCCGAAACGAGAAGCTCGCCCGCGTTCGGGTTCGCGAGCGCAGCACCGACACGGTGAACCGCGTCGGGGTGCTCGAGCTCGTCGAGCGCACAGTCCGAGCCGTCTCGGCGGGCAACGGGCAAGCCGTCCTCGAGCCGGAACGTCATCTCGACGGATTCGGCGCCGTCGAGCGCGCGCGCAACATCGGCCGCGTTCACGCGCGCTTCGGGCAACAGATAGACCTGCGCGGCGCGATTCGATGCGGTGAGGACGATGCTGTCCGCGTACCGCTGCAGCGATTCCTCGAGCTGCGCGACGTGCGCGACCTGCGTCTGCCCATGGTCGGAGAGGAGAATCACTGCGTAGCGCTCCAGAAACTCGTCGAGGCCGCCGGCGGCGTCGACGAGCGCGCCGATGTGAGCGTCGACCCGCGCGAGCGCGACATCCTCCGCGCCGGTCGGCCCGTGAGCGTGCGACGCGTAGTCGAAGTCGGAGAGGTAGTAGGCGAGAAAGTCGAAGCCGTCGCGCGTGACGAGCCAGCGGCCGACGACGGACGCGTAGGCGTCGACCGATCCGGCCGCGCGGTTTCGCACTGCGAGCGGCGCGCCCGTCTGGTCGGACTCGAAGAGGCTGTAGAAGAAGAACCGCTTCGGGCCGTACGCGGCCTTCGTCACCCACGGCAGCGTCGGGAGGTACTTGGTGCCGCCGCGGTAACAGGTGATGTTCACGGCGGCCGTCGTGAGCCCCTCCGCCTCGAGCGTCTCGTACACGGTCGAGACATCTCGCGCGAGATGCTGCTGGTTCATGTTGTAGATCGTGTCGGTGATCGACTGCGCCATCCCCGCGGCGCGTAGCGCGGCGAACGACGAGCCGTATTCGACGATGCGCCGCTCGGTTCGGTGCCACCACACGAGATGCGGGATGTGATGCGCGTCCGGCGTCGCTCCGGTTGCGATCGACGAGAGGCAGACTGGCGTCAGCGACGGGAACACGGAGGTCGCCCGGCTGTACGCCCCGTGGGCGGCGAGTTGCGCGAGGACTGGTGCGCGGTGCCCCTCGACCGCGCGCTCGAAGGTGGCGGGCGTCATCCCGTCGACGACGATCAGGATGAGCTTCTTCGGCGCGGCCACGACTACTTCGCGAGCGTGCGCAGCCCGGCGTAGCGCTCGGGCTGGCGGCGCCGGAGCCGCGCCGCGAACGCCGGCAGCGCGACCGCCTCGAGATACCCGACCACCGGGACGAACGCGAGGCCTGCCGCAACGAGCGCTGCCCCCGCCACGAGGACCGCCGTGCCGCCGCGGGTGCCGCCGCGACGGAGCGCGCCGCGCACGATCACGGCGGCGCCGAGCCCTGCGAGCAACCCGCCGAGGGCGGCGCCGACGACGTCGCCCCAACTGCCCGGCTGCCACGCGTCGACGGCATAGCCGACGCCCGCGCCGACGAGCACGCCTGCGACTGCGGCCGCACGCGCGGCGAATCCGGCGACGAGGACGCCGACCGCGGCACCGAGCCCCGCGCTGACGCCGATCCAATACCAGGCGCCCATCGCCGAGCAGCGTATCGGCGGAGCCACTTCGCGCGTTCAACCCTGGACAGATGTCTGCCGAACGGCCCCTCCTGGTCTTCTTCACCTCCCAGCGCTCCGGCCCCGCCCGGCGGATGGAGAGTCTCCTCGCGCACATCGCGCGAAAGGAACGGGACTCGCTCCAGGTGAAGCTCGTCGACGTCGACGCGCGTCCCGACCTCGCTGAGAAGTTCCGGATCTCGGAGGTGCCGTCGCTCGCGCTCGTCAAGGGCAAGCGGGTCGTCGCGCGGCTCGAGGGGCGCGCGACCGCACCGAAGATCGAGTCGATGCTCGACGAGCAGCTAGGCCGCGCCGCCGCTTAGGCGGGCGATCACCGCGAGCCCGAAGTCGGCGGCGCGCTTGCCGTCGATCACGCGATGGTCGAACGTCACCGAGACGTTGCCCATGCGCCGGACGACGACCTCGCCGTCGCGAACGACTGCGCGGTCGGCGATCCGGTAGACGCCGAGGATCGCGACCTGTGGATGGTTGACCAGCGGCGTCGTGAAGAGGCCCGCCGACTTGCCGGCGCTCGTGACGGTGAACGTTCCGTCGCGCAGCTCTTCCGGCTTCAGCGTCCCGGCATGGGCGCCGGCTGCGAGCCGTTCGATCTCCGCTTCCAATTCGCCCACCGACTTCTCTGCCACGTCGCGCACGACGGGAACGACGAGCCCCTGCTCCGTTTGCACAGCGATGCCGATGTCGTAGCGGTCGAGATAGACGAGGTCGTTGCCGTCGACGCGCGCGTTCAGCTCCGGAAACGCCGGGAGCGTCGCCGCCACGGCCTGCAGGACGAGCGGCAGGAGCTGCTTGACGTCGACGTTCGTGAAGTCGCACTCCTCGACCCAGGTGACCGGCGGGATCTCGCGATGTGCCCGCGTCAGGTGCTCGAACATCTGCCGCTTGACGCCGCGGATCGGCTCGCGCCGCCCGGCTCCGGTGCCGCCGGCGGCGTTGCGTACGTCGTCCTCGGTGATCCGGCCCTGCGGGCCGGTGCCGGTGAGCGACTCGAGGTCGACGCCGAGCTCCTGCGCGAGCCGGCGGACGAGCGGGGTCGCGCGCGCCTTTTCCGGTGCCGGAGCGTCCGTCTGCGGCGCGTTCCCGTCGCCGCCGATGACGACGATCACCGTGCCCACGGGAACGACGTCGCCCTCCGCGACGAGGATCTGCGAGACGACGCCGGCAGCGGGCGACGGGATCTCGACCGTCGTCTTGTCGGTCGCGATCTCGACGAGCGGATCGTCCTCCCGGATCTCCTGTCCTTCCTGCACGAGCCAGCGGGCGATCTCGCCCTCGGTCAGGCCCTCCCCCAGGTCCGGCAGCTTGAACTCGTACACCACGGCGCTGCTTTCTACCTGAAGGCGTCGTCGCGCAGGATCGCGTGCACGCCCTTGACCTGGTTGACGATCTGCGTGACCGCGAGATCGACGCCGACGCTCGACAGCGCAAGCGCCTCGTTCCGCGGCACGCCGAGCTCGCGCTCCATCAGGTCGAGCATCGTCGCCGTCGCGTGCTCGGCGGCGAGGTCGAGATCCTCGTCGAAGCCGAACGCAAGCCATGCGTCGCCGGTCCGCGCGATCGGCGAGCGCAGCTCCAGGTCGCTCAGCTCGAACGTCAGCTGTGCGCGCTCGAGCGGACATTCGATTGCGGTGCCCGAGACCTCGCCGTCGCCCTGTGCGCCGTGCCCGTCGCCGGCCATGACGGACGCGCCGTCGACAGGGATCGGCAGGTACAGCGTCGTTCCCGCGACGAGCAGCTTGCAGTCGATGTTGCCGCCCCACTTGCGCGGCGGGATGGTGGAATGCTCGCCGGGCTCCGGCGGCGGCATGCCGATCACACCGAGGAACGGCGCGGCCCTCACACGATGCTCTCCGAGCCGCCACCACTCGCCCTCGAGCCGCCACACGAAGCCTTCGCCGTTTGCCCACGTCTCGCCCCAGGGACGCGGCGTCACCTCGTCGACGTGGACGAGGAGCGTCTGCCCCGCGCGGGCGCCGCGCACCTGGAACGGCCCTTCGAGCGCGTGGCCGGCCCCGTCGGGTCGGTCGGTGACGTCGACCGGATCCCATTTCCAGCCGGCGTTGCGCGCCTGAAAGACGACGGGCTCGCCGGGATCGACCGTGGCAGCGGGCTCGTACTCGTGCGAGAAGAAGCCCTTCACGGCCGCGGCTCCTGCACCCACGCGTCCGCCGGCGCGAGCAGGACGCGCAGCCCGATGCGCGCGCCGTCCTCGCCGCGGAACTCCCACAGCGACACCGCCTGCTCGTCGCCGCGCAGCGACGGGGCAACCTCGGCCGGCACGTAGCCGGCGTGCACGCGGCGTTCCGCGTCGTAGACGGCGACGGCGTGCGGGTCGTGCTCGTTCTCGGGCTCGCGCACGAGGGCCAGCCGCCGTCCGGGCGCGAACGCGTCGTCCTGCAACGCGTCGAGCCGGTACGAGGCACCGGCGAGCTTCACGACGCGCACGCGCGGGTCGTTCCAGCGCATTGCCTCGCCGGTGGCGGCGTCGCGCAGCCAGTAACCGGACTCGCCGCGCTCGAGCCAGATGCGGAGCCTTTCAGTATTCGAGGAGCTTTCGGGCGGCATCGACGACCCGGTCGACCGAGGGCATGTACGCGTCTTCGATCTTCCAGTACGGATACGGGACGTCGAAGCCGGTGACGCGCAGGACCGGCCCGCGCAGGTCGAGAATCGCCTTCTCGGCGAGGATGGCCGCGAGCTCGCCCGCAAAGCCGTTGACGCGCGGCGCCTCTTGCACGATGACGACGCGTCCCGTCTTCGCAGCCGACGCGAGCAGCGCGTCCTCGTCCAACGGTTTCAGCGAGCGGATGTCGAGCACCTCGACCGACGCATCGAGCTCGTCGGCGGCCCGTTCGCAGAGCGGCACCATCGCGCCGTAGGCGACGAGCGTGATGTCCGTTCCTTCGCGCGCGAGCCTCGCCTTGCCGAGCGGCACGACGTGCTCGCCCTCCGGCACGTCCTGCCGCTCAGAGCGGTAGATCAACTTCGGCTCGAAGATGACGACCGGATCGGGATCGCGGATCGCCGCCGCGAGCAGGCCCTTCGCGTCGGCCGGCGTCGACGGGATCGCGACCTTCACGCCGGGCGTGTGCACGTAATACGTCTCCGGCGAATCGTCGTGCAGCTCGGGTGCGCGCACTCCGCCGCCGTACGGCATCCGGATGACGAGCGGGAACTCCATCCGCCCACCGGTGCGCCAGCGGTAGCGCCCGACGTGCGTGATCAACTGATCGAGGCAGGGATACGAGAAGGCGTCGTATTGCATCTCGGTGACGGGCCGCCAGCCGGCCATGCAGAGCCCGACGGCCGTGCCGAGAATCCCGGCCTCGGCGAGCGGGGTGTCGACGCAGCGGTTCTCGCCGAAGCGCTCTCGGAGCCCGGCCGTCGCGCGGAAGACACCGCCCGCCCGGCCGACGTCCTCGCCCATCACCATGACGTCGTCGTCGCGGGCGAGCTCGACGTGGAACGCGTCGTTGATCGCTTCGACCATCAGCAGCTCAGCCATCGCGGAGCCCCGGCGGCGGGTGCACGTACGCGTGCTCGAAGACGAGCTCGGGATCGGGATCGGGCTCGGCTTCGGCGGCGGCGATGCCTGCGCGCATCAGTTCCGCCGCCTCGTTCTTGATCGACATATCGAGATCGTCGTGGAGGATTCCGTGGCGGCGCAGGTAGCGCTCGTAGCGGCCGAGACATTCGTTCTGCTTCTCCTGCTCGACGCGTTCGAGATCGATGTACACGCGCGGATCGTCCGCGGTCGCGTGCGGCGCGGCGCGGTACGTGACGGCTTCGATGAATGTCGGCCCGCCGCCGTTGCGTGCACGGTCGACGGCCTCGCGCGTCGCCTCGAACACGGCGAGAACGTCGCCGCCGTCGACGCGCACGCCGGGCATGCCGTACCCGACGGCCTTGTCGACGAGCGCCGCTGCGCGCGTCTGCGCCGAGAGCGGCGTCGAGATCGCCCATTGATTGTTGTTGCAGAAGAGCACGCACGGCGCCTGCATGACCCCCGCGAAGTTCGCGCCCTCGTGGAACGCGCCCTCGCTCGTTGCGCCGTCGCCGAAGAACGCGATCGAGACGGCGCGTTCGCCCTTCAGCTTCTTCCCCCACGCGAGCCCGACGGCATGCGGGACATGCGTCGCGATGGGAACGCAGATGGAGGCGACGTTGTAGCCGGCCGGAGTCCACCAGCCGGCCGGATGACCGCGCCACCAATGCAGGATCGTCGCGGCGGGAATCCCGCGCAGCAGCCCGATCGCCGACTCGCGGTACGACGGGAAGATCCAATCCTCGTCGTCGAGCGCGTGCACGGCCCCCGCCTGCATCGCCTCGTGATTCCAGAAGATCGCGTACGTGCCGATGCGCCCCTGCCGGTGATAGACCACCGAGCGCTCGTCGTAGGTCCGGAGGAGGACCATGGACCGGTACATCTGCAGGAGCTCCTGCTCGCCGAGCCCCTCGACCTCGCGGTCCTCGTCGATGACCTGGGCCACGCGGGCAGCGTAGTTAGTGCAGCACCGAAACCGCGCCCCGTTCGGCCTCGAACACGGCCTCTCGGACATCGCCGAGATCCTCGCCGTCGGCCTGGAGCGGCATCGGCACGTCGCAGACGATTTCCAGCCGATCCGTGTCGTGCACGTAGAGCATCCCGCTCTTGCCGCGGCCGGTGAGGATGGAGTAGGCGAGCCGGAGGAGGGAGCGCCGGCGGATGCGCGTCGGGGCGACGAGATCGAGCCCCAGCTCGAAGTCGGCCTCCGGAGCGATCGGCAGGGGGAGCCCTTTCGCGTACGTGTACGGCGTTGCGTTGGCGACGAATGCGATGGCGGCCCGACCGACCCCGCGGATCTCGAGTTGCGGCTCCATGTGGCCTCGATGGGACGCGAGCGCGCGAACGACGGCGAGCGCGAACGCGAGATCGCCGGGTCGCCGGCCGTCCTCGTGACGGCCGATGTCGTCGACGCGGCGCACGGCTTCGGCGTCGAGCCCGATCCCGGCGCCGAACGCGAAGCGGCGTCCGTTGACGCGCCCGAGCGTGATGCGCCGCGTGCGGCGCGCGACGAGCGCATCCGTGATGCGGGCGGCAGCCGGAACCGGGTCCGCACCGATGCCGAGCGCACGCGAGAGGACGCTGGTGCCGCCGCCCGGAAGGAAGCCGATCGGCACGTCGCCCTCCAGCCCGTTGAGCGCTTCGTTGTAACCGCCGTCTCCCGAGAAGACGACGACGGCGTCTGCGCCGCCCGCGCATGCGTCGGTGACGAGCTCGGTCGCGTGCTGCGGGTGCTCGGTCTGCACGACGCTCACCTCACCGGCGCGCCCGAGCTCGCGCTCGACCTGCTCGAGCCGCTCGGGCGTCACGTTCGTGGCGAACGGGTTGACGATGAGGACGATCCGCACCCGTCGAGCATGCCACGCGGGCGTCGACCCGACCCGTCAGCGCGTCGCGTAGCCGCGCATGCCCTCGAGCAGCAGAGCAGCGAAGCGGTCGGCGATCGAGTCGGTCTCCGCACCGGGCCGCAGCCACGTGTACGCCCAGTTCACCGCCGAGAGCGCGAGCAGTGCCGCGGTCGCGTCGTCGAGGTCGGTGCGAAGGTCGCCCCGCTCGCGACCCTCGCGGAAGAGGGCGCGCACGCGCTCCTCGTAGCGTCGGCGCTCGGCGACGAACTGCTCCCGCCGCTCGCCCTGCAGGTACCGCCATTCGCGCGTGAAGACCGTCGCGACGTCGAGCTGCTCCGCGACAACGCGCAGGTGCCCGCGCAGCGCGTCGCGGATCCGCTCGAGCACCGGTCCGTCCTCCGGCACCGCGTCGAGCGCCGCGTGGAATGCGGCCGCCCCGTCGCGCGCCACCTCCCAGAGCAGGTCGGCCTTCGACTCGATGTGCGCGTAGAGCGACCCCTTCTGGACGCCCATCGCCTCGGCCAGGTCGGCGGTCGAGGTGCCGTGGTAGCCCTTTTCTGCAAACAGCCGGGCGGCGATCCGGGTTAGGTCGTCGCGTCTCGTGGACATCTATGCTGGAGACCCTAACGATCGTTTGCCCAGGAGGCCAGATGCGCTCGGAGCAGGAGTTTCTCGAATACGTCCAGGCGGGCGGCCAGGTCGAGACCCGCGACTGGATGCCCGACGACTACCGGGCGAAGCTCGTGAAGTTCATCGAGATGCACGGCAACTCCGAGCTGATGGGCGCCCTGCCCGAACGCGACTGGATCGTACGGGCGCCCAACCTCCACCGCAAGCTGGCCCTGACCGCCAAGATCCAGGACGAGGTCGGCCACGCCCAGCTGCTGTACCGGGTGGCCGAGGACCTGGGCAAGCCCCGCGAGGCCATGCTGGCCGACCTGCTGGCCGGCAAGACCAAGTTCCACAAC
>JAICWC010000010.1 GCA_025934995.1 Thermoleophilia bacterium
CGCGTCAATCCCTACGCGAAGCGCGCCGTCTTCGAGAACGCCGTCAAGTACGTCGAGTCGCACTTCGGCGACATCTCGGAGATCATCATCGACGAGCTCGGCGGCACGCGGCTCAAGGCCGGCTTCGAGATCGGCCTCGTGCTCGACATGCTCAAGGAGGCCGCGACCTTCCCGCTGCGGATGGAGGGGAAGATCCTGCCGTCCGCCGTCGACGAGCGCGAGAACTTCCTCTACCGCATCCCGGTCGGCGTCGTCGGCGTGATCAGCCCGTTCAACTTCCCGTTCTTCCTGTCGATGAAGTGCGTGGCGCCGGCGCTCGGCGCGGGCAACGGCGTCGTGCTGAAGCCGCACGAGGAGACGCCGATCATGGGCGGCACGATGATCGGCAAGATCTTCGAGGAGGCCGGCCTGCCGTCCGGCCTGCTCAACGTCGTCGTCACCGACATCAAGCAGATCGGCGACGCGTTCATCGAGCACCCGATCCCGCGCGTCCTCGCATTCACCGGCTCGACGGCCGTCGGCCGCCACGTCGCAGAGGTCGGCGCCCGCCACTTCAAGAAGGTGCTGCTCGAGCTCGGCGGCAACAGCGCGTTCATCGTGCTCGACGACGCCGACCTGGAGTATGCGGTCGACGCCGCGGTCTTCAGCCGCTTCACCCACCAGGGACAGATCTGCATGTCGGCGAACCGCGTGCTCGTGCACCAGGACGTCTTCAAGGACTTCACCGAGCGCTACATCTCGAAGGTGAGCGCGCTGAAGGTCGGCGACCCGCGCGCGGAAGACACGATCCTCGGTCCGCTCATCACCGCGAAGCAGGCGGAGAACCTCAACGCCGTCGTCGACCAGGCGATCGCCGACGGAGCGACACCCGTCGTGCGCGGCAAGGTCGACGGCAGCATGTTCGAGCCCGTCGTCCTGCTCGACGTCAAGCCCGACATGGACGTCGCGCAGCGCGAGCTGTTCGGGCCGGTCGTCTCGCTCATCCCGTTCAAGGACGACGACGAGGCGGTCGAGATCGCGAACAACACGCAATTCGGCCTGAGCGGGGCCGTCCACACGAGCGACCTCGATCGCGGCGTCGCGCTGGCGAAGCGCGTGCAGACGGGGATGATCCACGTCAACGACTGCACGATCCACGACGAGCCGATCGTCGCGTTCGGCGGCGAGAAGCAGTCCGGCCTCGGTCGTCTCAACGGCCCGTGGAGCCTCGACGAGTTCACCACGATGAAATGGGTATCGGTCAACCACGGCCGTCGCCAGTTCCCGTATTGAAAGGACGTCGCATGGACATCGCGGATCTCATCGTCGAGCGGGAGTCGGAGGGCTATTTCGCCTACCACCGCTCTGCCCTCACGTCGGAGGAGATCCACCGCGCCGAGATCGAGCGGATCTTCAACCACAGCTGGCTGTACGTCGGGCACGAGTCGGAGGTGCCGCGGCGCGGCGACTTCGTCCGCCGCACCGTCGCAACCCGGCCGCTCTTCTTCTCGCGGAGCCAGACGACGGGCGACGTCAAGGTCTTCTACAACAGCTGCACGCACCGCGGCGCAACGATCTGCCGTCGCGACCGCGGCAACCAGAAGACCTTCCAGTGCTTCTACCACGCGTGGACGTTCGACACGGACGGCGCGCTCATCGGCGTTCCCGACGAGGAGTGCTACGGCCCGTTGTTCGACAAGTCGAAGTTCGGCCTCGTCGAGGTGCCGCGGATGGAGTCGTACCGCGGCCTGATCTTCGCGAGCTACGACCCGAACATCGAGGACCTGACCGACTACCTCGCCGGCGCACGGGACTACATCGACGCGATGATGGACGCCGCCGAGGTCGCGGCCGACTTCGCCGCAGGGTCGAACGGCAACGGCAACGGCAACGGCGACGGAGCCGGCGGCCCGGCGCTGCAGGTGCTGCGCGGGACGCACCAGTACGGCATCAAGGCGAACTGGAAGCTCCTCGTCGAGAACAGCTTCGACGGCTACCACCTCGGGCCGACGCACGCGACGTACTTCCAGTTCCTCAAGGACCAGAAGGTCGACGTCTCGCCGAGCACCGGCTCGATGAAGCTGCTCGGAAACGGACATGCGGTGATCGAGTACACGGGGTCGTGGGGTCGCCCGATCGCACGCTGGGCGTCGCAGTTCGGCGACGCGTCGCGCCCGCAGCTCGATGCGCTACGCGAGCGGATCGTCTCGGAGCTGGGGGAGACGGGGTATCGAATGGCGGAGCTCAACCGCAACCTGTTCATCTATCCGAACCTCTTCGTGATGGACAACAACGCGACCGCGCTCCGCGTGATCGAGCCGACCTCGGTCGGCTACATGGACGTCGCCCAGCACGAGCTCGCGCCGCGAGTCGAAGATCCGACCGTTCGCAAGGTGCGCCTCGAGAGCTACGTCACGTTCGCCGGCCCCGGCGGCCTCGCGACTCCCGACGACGTCGAGGCGCTCGAGTCGTGCCAGCAGGGCGCGCGCTCCGGCGTCGAGTGGAGCAACCTGTCGCGCGGCTATTTCAGCGAGGAGCCGCCGATGTCGGGCGAGCTGCAGATGCGCGTCTTCTGGCGGCGGTGGCAGCAGCAGCTGCTCGCCGCGGAGGCGGTTCGGGCGTGAGCGTGGCCTGCTCGACGGAGCGCGAATGAGCCGTCGCGAGGCGACCGTCGTCGAGCGGCCCGAGCTCCGGCCGACCGACGTCACCCGTGGAGAGCTCGAGGATCTGCTCTACGAGGAGGCGTACCTCCTCGACGAGTGGCGGATGGAGGACTGGCTCGAGCTGTGGGAGGACGACGCCGAGTACGTCATCCCGACGAACGACAACCCGCACGCCGACCCCGACAACGACCTCATGTACGTCAACCACGACTATCGGCTGCTCAAGGGGCTCGTCGTACGGCTGATGAGCGTGCACGCGCACCGCGAGTATCCATGGTCGAAGACGCGGCACTTCGTGTCGAACGTGCGCGTCTTCGGTGAGGACGCGGACGGCGTCGTGCACGGCGACGCGGCGTTCATGGTGTGGCGGTTCCGTCAGCAGGATCGCGACTGCTACGTCGGCCGGTACGACGTGCGAGCCCGCCGGGTCGACGGCCGCCTGAAGCTGGTCGGCAAGTGGATCATGCTCGATGCGTGGACGCTTGCCCCGTACGGCGCCGTCAGCATCATTCTCTGACGTGACGACCGCCGTCGTCGCCGTCCACTACCAGAACGACGTGGTCCACCCCGAAGGGAAGATCCGCGCAGGCACGGGCGTCGTCGAGAATGCTGCCCGGCTGCTCGACGGCGCGCGCGGGCGCGGCTGGCCCGTCGTCTCGGCGAGGGTCGTGCTGCCGGAAGACGGCGGTGTGCGCAACTCGTCGATGTTCCGCCGCGCGGCGGAGCTCGGCGCCGTGCAGGAGGGGACGTGGGGCGCCGAGTTTCACGAACGGCTCCGGCCCCTCCCGGGCGAGCCGGTGGTGACCCACTCGCGGATCAATGCGTTCTACGGCTCCGAGCTCGAGCGCGTCCTCGACGAGCTCGGAGCCCGACGTGTCGTCGTCGCGGGGGTTGCGACGCACTCCGCGGTCGAGCACACCGCCCGCCACGCGGCGGACGTCGGGTACGACGTCGTCGTCGCCTCGGATGCCTGTGCTGCAGGCGATCCCGAGCTACACGCTGCGAGCCTGCGCTCGCTTGCGCTCCACGTCGACCGCGTCGCCACCGTCGACGAGATCCTCGCGTGACGCCGCGCGTCGCGATCGTGACCGGCGGGAACTCGCGCATCGGCGCGGCGATCGCCGCCGCGCTCGCGGCGGACGGGGCCGCGGTCGTCATCGCGGCGCGCGATGCGGCGCGCGGCGAGGTCGTGGCGCGCGAGGTCGGCGGAACGTTCGTCGCCACCGACATCGGTGACGACGCGTCGATCGTCGAGTGCGTCGAGCGGTTCCCACGGATCGACATCCTCGTCAACAACGCCATCGTCTACGACGACTCCGGGATCGAGTCGACACGCGAGCAATGGCTGTCGGCGCTGAACGTCAACCTCGTCGGGGCCGCGGTGTTCGTGCGCGAGGCCGCGAAACGGATGTCGTCCGGCTCTTCCGTCGTCAACATGGGCAGCATCGGCGGGAAGTTCGGCGCGGCAGGCCGTGCGATCTACCCGGCATCGAAGGCTGCGCTCATGCAGTTGACGAAGAACCAGGCCGCCGACCTCGCGCCCCGCGGGATCCGGGTCAATTCCGTCTCACCGGGGTGGACGTGGTCGGATCCGCTCGAGCGGATGACAGGCGGACGGCGCGACGTGGCGGATCGGGCGGCAGCGACCACCCAGCCGCTCGGCCGCGCAGGTGATCCCGAGGAGGTGGCGGCGGTCGTCGCGTTCGTCTGCTCTCCTGCAGCCTCGTTCATCACCGGCGCCGACATCGCGGTCGACGGCGGCTTCTCGATGCTCGGGCCGGATCAGGGTCGTGGCCCTCGCTACTGGGTCGACCACGCCGGCTAGCCGCGCTCCCGACTCACTCGACCTCCAGTCGTTCGTACGCGACCGTGATCTCCTCGATCGCGACGTCGCTGCACTTCGCATCCAAGGGCCCGGCCACGTACCGCACGGGGCGCGCGCGAACGAGCTTCCACTCCTGCACGATCGAGCTGCGATCCTCGCTCTGCAGTTGCACGCTCACCGTGCGCAGCGCCTGCTGGTCGCCGTTCCGGACGGCGTCGAGCCACTGGTAGAGGTCGAGCGTGCCGATGATCCCGCGCTTGAGCGTGACGTCGGGACAGTGAGTGAGCCCGGTCAACTTGCGCACCGAGTTGGTCTTGTCGTTCCCATTCCGGTACGTGATCACGTCGATCCACATGCCGATCTCGCTGCACTCCTCGAATCCGGCATGCGGACCGTCGGATCCGTTGCCGAGATCGACGAGGAAGTTGAACCGTGCGTACGGAAGATCACGCTGGACGCTCATCGGCGCTCCTTCTTCGGGGTGGTGCCCGGCGCCGCGAGCCAGACGAGGTCGTCGTATGCGAGCTCGAGCTCCTCCATCGCGACGGCGACGCCGCTCGCGTCGAAGCTCGGGCCCGACCAGCGCTGAGGCCGTGCGCCGACCAGCCGCCAGGAGTGGACGACAGCGCCGCCGGCGCCGTCCAGCATCTCGATCGTGACGTCGCGGCGGTCGTCTTCGCCGCCCGCGACCCGCCGCCGCCACTCGTAGAGCTCGGTCGATTGCGTCAACGCCCGCCGCAGCACGACGACGTCCGCCGCGCCGGTCTCGGAGGTCAGGCGGCTCACGTCGGAAAAGCCCAGCTCCTCGCGCGCGATCAGCACGCGGAAATGGCTCGTCCCGAAAAGCAGCGGCTCCGAAGCGGACATCTGGATTCGACGGTATCGCGCCGCCTTGCGCCGGCCAAGCGCTTGACCTTCGGCCCGACTCGCGCAAGCATCACCGCAAGGACGTCCCCGCCGGTGCGGCACACGGGCCAGTCGAAGCCGCCGCACGAGGAGTTGGGATGCGCGAGAACCCCCTCACCCGCCTGTACAGCTCGTTCACCGAGGTCGTCGACCATCGCATCGGCTGGCAAAAGCTGCCGTGGCCGCTCGGGATGCTCGTACTCGTCGGCGTCCGCTTCCGCCTGCGCGCGCGCAATCTCTACGACACCGGTCGCGGCCCGCTCGACCGGCCGCCCGCGGACGACGACCTGCATGCGAACCACCTGACGGCACGCACGCTCGACGGCACGTACAACGATCTCGACGACCCGTTGATGGGCGCGCTCGGCAGCAGATTCGGCCGCAACATCCCGCCCGACGCGGGATATCCGGAGCCGGACGACCGGCTGCTCGAGCCGAGCCCGCGCCGTGTCAGCCTCGAGCTGCTGACGCGCGACGAGTTCAAGCCCGCGACGACGCTCAACCTGCTGGCAGGAGCATGGATCCAGTTCGAGGTGCACGACTGGTTCAGCCACGGCCAGAACGAGACCGAGAATCCGTGGCGCATCGACCTCGACGGCACGGATCCGTGGCCGGAGCATCCGATGGAGATCCAGCGCACGCGCAGAGACCCGAGCTCGGATCCGTCCGGTCCGCCGACCTTCGTCACCGGCGACACCCATTGGTGGGACGCGTCGCAGATCTACGGGAGCGACCCGGTATTCGCCCGGGCGATCCGGACGGGCGCAGGAGGACGCCTCCGCATCACGCCGGACGGCCTGCTCCCCGCGGACGTCGAGGCGCACGTCGACCTCCGCGGCGTCGCCGGCAACTTCTGGGTCGGGCTGGCGTTGCTGCACGCACTCTTCATGCTCGAGCACAACGCGATCTGCGAGCGGCTGCACGCCGAGTACCCCGACCTCGACGACCAGACGCTCTACGAGAAGGCGAGGCTCGTCAACGCCGCGCTCATGGCGAAGATCCACACCGTCGACTGGACGCCGGCGATCATCGCCCATCCGACGACCGTCCGTGCGCTGCGCGCCAACTGGTTCGGCATCCTCGGTGAGCGGTTCGACAAGCTGTTCGGGCGTCGCACGAAGCTCGAGCTGATCCACGGGATCCCGGGCTCGCCGAAATCGCTCTTCGGCGTCCCGTATGCGCTGACCGAGGAGTTCGTGTCGGTGTACCGCATGCACCCGCTCATCCCGGACGACTACACCTTCTGGTCGGTTGCAGACGACAGCGTTCTCCAGGAGCGGTCGTTCGACGAGCTGAACGCGCTGCACGTCCGCGACTGCCTGACGCAGGTCCCGATCGCCGACGCGCTCTACTCGTTCGGCGTCATGCATCCGGGCGCCATCTCCCTGCACAACTATCCGCGTGCGCTCCAGCACTTCAACCGACCGGACGGGGAGCTCCTCGACCTCGCCTCGATCGACATCCTCCGCGTGCGCGAGCGCGGCGTCCCGCGCTACAACGAGTTCCGCCGTCTGTTCCATCTCGAGCCGGTGAAGACGTTCGAGGAGATGACCGGCGGTGACAGTACGGCGGCGGACGAGCTCGAGCGCGTGTACGGAGACGTCGACCGCGTCGATCTGATGATCGGCCTCTACGCCGAGCCGAAACCGGAAGGCTTCGGGTTCAGCGACACGGCGTTCCGCGTCTTCGTCCTGATGGCGTCGCGCCGCCTCGAGGCGGACCGCTTCTTCACCGACGACTACCGCCCGGAGGTGTACACGAAGGCCGGCATCGATTGGGTCGAGGCGAACACGATGCGTACGGTGCTTCTCCGCCACTTCCCGGAGCTCGCGCCGTCACTGGAGGGGGTCGCAAACCCGTTCGCACCGTGGAAGCGCGTGGGTGCAGGGGCTCGCGTGCCACACGCGGTCGACCGCGCGCAGGCGCCCGCGTGATCGAGCTCGCCGACGGCGTTTACGGCCTCGGGCACGGGAAGGGCGGCCACGTTCATGCCTTCCTGATCGAGACCGCCGGCGAGTTGTCGCTCGTCGACACGCTGTTCGAGGACGACGGGCGTCTCGTCCTCGACGCGCTGCGTCGGCTCGGGCGACAACCCGGGGACGTCAAGCGAATCGCGATCACGCACGGTCACCGCTCTCATCTCGGCGGGCTTGCCGCGCTGAAGCGGCTGACAGGCGCGCCCGTGCACGCGCATGCGTGGGAAGCCGACATCGTCGCGGGCGACCGGCGCGCACAGGCGGTCTCGATCCTGCCCCAGCAGTCGCTCAGGCTCATTCCGTTCCAGCTCGGCCTCTGGCTCGACCGGCCGCGCCATGCGGCGTGCGCGGTCGACGAGCTCCTGCGGGACGGCGACGCGTTCGGACCGCTGCAGGTGCTGCACGTGCCCGGGCACTCGCCCGGCCACCTCGCCTTCTGGTGGCCGGAGCGCCGCTTCCTGATCGCGGGCGACGGGATCGCGACGTGGCCGAAGCTGTGCGCCGGCTGGAAGGCGTTCAACCTCAATCACCTGCAGCACAAGACCTCGCTCGCACGTCTCGCGTCGCTCGACGCAGCGATCGTGGGCGTCGGACACGGGGACGCGGTCACGAGCGGGGCCGCGGACGTCGTGCACGCACTCGCCGAGGAATTTCATTAAGTAGCCTTTGGACCCCAGTGCTGCGCCTGACCCTGAGCGTGATCGCCGCGGCGCTGCCGTTGCACACGGTCGCGCGCGTTCCGCTGCCGGGGCCGCCTGTCCGCTTCGACTACACGAGCATCGATCCGGCGGCGAACAGGCTCTACATCGCGCACATGGACGCGAGTCGGCTCCTGGTCTTCGACCTCGCAAAGCGGCGCGTCATACGGTCGATCCCCGCGCCCGGCGTGCACGGCGTGATCGCCGTGCCGCAGTTGCACCGCGTCTACGCCTCGGCCACGAACGCGCGGGAGGTGTACACGATCGACGCCGCCAGTGGGCGCGTCCTGAACCGTGCGCCGGCCGGCGAGTACCCGGACGGCCTCGCGTACGACTCCGCCCAGCAGCACGTCTTCATCTCGGACGAGAGCGGCGGTGTCGAAACGGTCATCGACAAGGCCGGCAACCGGATCGCGACGATCGCGCTCGGCGGCGAAGCCGGAAACGTCCAGTACGACGCGACGTCGCATCATGTTCTCGCCGACGTGCAGACGCGGAACGACATCGCCGTCATCGATCCGCGCACGAACAAGATCGTTCGCCGCATCGCCGTGCCGGGCTGCGACAACGACCACGGGCTGCTCGTCGACTCGGCGCGTCGCGTCGCGTTCGTCGCGTGTGACGGCAACGCGCGGCTGCTGACGCTCGACCTGCGCACCCTGAAGTTCACCGGCAATCAAAGCGTCGGGCCGAGCCCCGACGTGCTCTCGCTCGACACCTCGCTGCACCGGCTCTACGTCTCGGCCGAGAGCGGCGTCGTCGCGGTCTTCGCCGAGACCGCGCACGGCGCACGCAAGCTCGGCCAGGCGATGCTCGCGACGGAGGCGCACACGGTCGCCGCCGACCCGCGGACGCACCTCGTGTACTTCCCGCTCCAGAGTGGGAGCTCGGGCGGCCCGCAACTCCTGATCATGCGCCCCGGCCGGTAACAGTGCCGACCTGGGGCGCGGTCGTCTGGGGCGTCGTCGCGTCCGGCGTGCTCGCGGTCGTCCTTCTCTTCTTCGTCCTCCGCGTGCGTGGGCGGGGCACGCTCGCTGCCGGCGCTGCCGCTGCCATGCTCGGGCCGCTGCTCTGGGATCTGATCCTTCGGCACACGGGCGGAGACTTCTTCGTGGACGCGCCGGGAACCGTCTTCCCGATCAGCTTCGAGGATCTCGGGTCGGGGGTCTTCGCAACGGCGATCGCGGCGCTGCTCCTCGGGCTCGGGCCGCTCCGTGCCGCGACCGGCGCTCGTGCTGCGTGGGCATCCTTGCTCTGTGGGATCGCGGCGCTCTTGGTCGATATCTATCTCTATTGAGATCGCCGCGGCCGTCGCGGCCGCACTCGTGCTCCCGTCGGCTGCCGGGGCGCACGCCTTCCTGAAGGAGTCGCAGCCTGCATCGGGCTCCACCGTCGGCCCCGAGCTGCGCCACGTCAGGCTGATCTTCGACGAAGGCGTGAAGCCTGCGTCGGGGATCAAGGTCCTGCGCGGCGGCGGACAGTCGGTCGTTGCGGGTGCGCCCTTCCAGCCGGCCGGCAAGGCGAACGAGATCGTCATCCCGCTGCAGAAGAACCTCAGCTCCGGTCCATACGCGGTCATCTGGTCCGAGATCGACCGCGACGACGGTCACCTCATCTCCGGTGCGTACGTCTTCACGATCGGCAAGGGACCGCCGATCCCGGCGGGGAGCACGGGGCAGAGCGGAGGGAACGGGCCGCCGCTCACGGCGGTCGTCAGCCGTTGGCTGCTGCTCGTCGGCCTCCTGGCCGCCGCAGGCAGCGTCGGCTTCGCGCTGCTCGTCTGGCGGGCCCTGCCGCGGCGGCCGCTTGCGGTCACCGTCGCCGGCGCGCTCGCACTCGCGACGCTCGGCGCTGTGCTGAACGTCGTGCTCGTCTCCGGGGCCGTGCACACGAGCTTCGGGCATCGGACGTTGATCGGCGCCGCAGTCGCCGCGGCGGGCGGTGCACTCGCCCTCGCCTCGCTGCGCGTGCCGCAGTTGCTCGTGCCCGCCGGCGTGATTGCGGTCGTCCTGATCGGCCTGCCGACGGCGACCGGGCACGCGACAGCGCCCGACGTGACCCGCGCGCTCAGCATCCCCGCGGACCTCGTGCACCTCGCCGCGGTCGCGCTCTGGATCGGCGGCGTCCTCCAGCTCGCCGTCGTGGCGCCGCGCGAGCTGCGGCCCCAGCTCGTGCGGCGCTTCACGCCGTACGCGATCGGCGCCGTTGCGCTGCTCGGGGCGAGCGGGATCGTGCGCGCCTTCAACGAGCTGTCCTCCGTCCGCCAAGTCTGGACGACGAGCTACGGCCAGTCGCTGCTCGTCAAGACCGGCCTGCTCGTCGGCCTGCTCGCGCTCGGTTGGCTCAGCCGCGCCCGTGCCCGTGCCGCCGTCGGGGTCGAGCTGGCGCTGTTCGCCGTCGTGATCGGCGCGGTCGCGGTGCTCACGAATGTGCGACCCGGCAAGGACTATGCGTCTGCTGCGGCGCCCGCACAATCGGGGCCTGCGACCGTCGAGTACGCCGGGGAGGACAACGACCTCGCGGTGGGGCTCGCGGTCACGCCGAAGCAGAACGCGCTCGACCTGCGCGCGACCATTCTCGGCTTCGAAGGGCCGGTGACCGGGCTCGACGTCCGTCTCGGCGCGCAGAGCCGTCGGGTCGCTGCGAGCGCATGCGGAGCCGGGTGCTACGAGGCGACGTTGGCCCTCGACGGCAGGCCGCGCGACCTGTCCGTGCGCGTCGCAGGGCATGGGCGTCCGCCGGCGACGCTCCACTTCGCCGCGCCGGCGCAGTGGCCGGCGCCGCCGGCGCTCGGGATCGTGCGCCGGGCCGAGCAGACGATCAACGGGCTGAAGACGCTCGTCGTGCACTCGCGGCTCGGATCGGACGACAAGCACGTCGTGACGACGGTCTACAAGATGGCCGCGCCCGACCGTCTCTCGTACAGGAACGGCGACGGCTCGGGCTCCGTGATCATCGGCAACACCCGCTGGGACACCGACAACGGCAAGCGCTGGGTCCAGTCGTCCCAGGATCCGGTGCTGCAGCAGCCGGCTCCGTTCTGGCCGCCTGCGATCACGAACCCGCGCGTGCTACGGACAGATCGCGTCGACGGCCGGCCGGTCTGGGTGGTGTCGTTCCTCGATGCTGCGACGCCCGCGTGGTTCACGGCCTGGATCGACCGCTCGACGTACCGCACGCTCCGGCTCGAGATGGTCGCGACCGCGCACTTCATGCACGACCGCGACGGTCCTTTCGACGCGCCGCTCAGCGTCGAGCCGCCGAAGTAGCGAGCGGCCCGACGCGGAGCGCAGCGCGAACTACTTGACGGTGACGGTGCCCTTCATGCCGAGCGCGGCATGACCCGCGACCGTGCAGAGATACGGGAACTTGCCCTTCTTGAGCGTGACGGTCATCTTCGCGCTCTTGCCCGGCTTCAGGAGCGGGGTCTTGTGGCCCGCGATCTTGAAGTCGTGCGGGATCTTGCCCTTGTTCACGACGGTGAACGTGACGGCGCCGGGCGCCGAGACGGTCGTCGTCGACAGCTTGAACTTGAATTCGGAAGCGGTCACGGTGATCGCCTTGCCGGTCGCGTGCGACCGGGCGGCGAGCGCCGGGGTCGCGACCATGACGAGCGCGGCGACCGATGCGGCGAGTGCCGCGATCCGCATGGAGAAACGCATTTCAGTGATTCCTTCCCTCGAACGACGCTTTCGCATCAAGAGTATCCGAGGTCTCGCCAAACTGTGGACGATGCCCCGCGCCTTCGCCGTGCTCGTCCTCGTGGTCGCCGGCGGCGCCGCGGTGTTCGTGACGCATGGCTCGAAGAGGCATTCGTGGCCGCTCGCGAACGGCGACCGCTCGAGCCGGCGGGCAGCCGACGCGACGATCGGCTCGACCCTCCGCGTCGCGTGGCGGTTCCGGTTGCCGAAAGCCGCGACGACGTTCGGCGCGATCACCGCAAACCCGGTGATCGCCGACGACACCGTCTACGTCCAGGACTCGGCATCGAGCGTCTACGCGCTCGATGCACGCACCGGGGCACTGCGCTGGCGGCATCGTGAGGCGGCCCCGAACGACGGCCCGAACGGCGTCACGGTCGACGGCGGGCGTGTGTACGGCGCGACCGACACCACTGCGTTCGCGCTCGACGCGTCGACGGGAAAGGTCGTGTGGGCGCGCCGTCTCGTCAATCGCTTCGAGCAGTTCGTCGGCATCTCGCCGGTCGTCGACCGCGGCCGCGTGTACCTCAGCACGCAGGGATTCCCCCTCGGCGGCCGCGGCGCCCTGTACGCGCTCTCTGCGCGCACCGGGAAGATCGTTTGGCGCTTCGCGACGATCGCGGCGCCGTGGCCGCATCCCGATGCGGGCGGAGGCGGCGCCTGGTATCCGGCCAGCATCGACGCGCACGGCAACGTGTACGTCGGCATCTCGAATCCTGCTCCGTGGGGTGGCTCGACCCGCTACCCGAACGGCGCGGAGTTCGGCGGCCGCGCTCTCTATACGGATTCGCTGCTCGTCCTCGCAGGAGAGACCGGGAAGCTCCTCTGGTACGACCAGGTGACCCGGCACGACGTGCGTGACTACGACTTCGAGGACTCGCCGATCCTCGCGGGGAAGTTCGTCTTCGGTGCGGGCAAGGCCGGCCGCGTCGTCGCGTGGGATCGCGCGACCCACGCGCGCGTCTGGTCACGCGCTGTGGGCACGCACCTCCACGATCTCGGGCGGCTGCCGAGGCGGACGACGACTGTGTGCCCGGGTCATCTCGGCGGCGTGCTCACGCCGATGGCCTACGCGAACGGGCGGCTGTACGTGCCGGTCGTCGAGCTCTGTTCGCAAGAGAGCGCGATCACGACGCCGAGCGCCTTCGCGCGTGATCCCGCGCAGGGGAGAGGAGCGTTGTACGCGCTCGACTCCGCCACCGGCAAGACGGTGTGGCGCCGTCAACTCGCCGCGCCGCCGTTCGCCTGCGCGACGGCGACGCGCGACGGCGTCGTCGTTCCGACCTTCGACGGATACGTCACCGTTTACTCCGCGTCGGCCGGCCGCACGATGTTCCGCACGCGTCTGAGCGACGGGATCAACGCATGCCCCGCGATCGGCGACGGGTTGCTCGTCGTGGCGGCCGGCGCGCCGTACAAGGGGATTGCAAATCCGGTCGCGGAGATCGTCGCGTACAGCATTCGTGGCTAACATGGGGCGTCCAATGGGTCGCGTGGTCTCGTTCGTGGCCGCGGTTGCAACAGCCGCCGTCGCGTTTGCAGCGTCCTCGGCCGCCGGCGCGAGCGCTCCGGGCCTGATCGTCTTCTCGGCGAGCGAGTCCGGGAAGTTCACGTCGCAGCTCTACGCCGTCCAGCCCTCGGGCGACGGCCTCAAGCAGCTTACGAACGGCGGCGTGAACGCGCTCGACCCGGCGTTCTCGCCGTCGGGCTCGCGGCTCGCCTTCATCCGCTTCGGCTACGGCCTCTACACGATGAATCCCGACGGCACGGGCCTCAAGCGCCTGACGACGAACGGCCGCGACTCGTATCCCGCCTGGTCGCCCGACGGGAGGTTCATCGCCTTCGTCCGTCCGTTCAAGACGAAGTGGCGCGTCTGGATCATCCCCGCGACCGGTGGGAAGCAGCGCGTGCTCGCGCAGTCTCCGCCTGCCGGGCGGCCGTCGTGGACGTCGAAGGGCCTGCTCGTCCCGACGGGCGGCGACCTGATCCGGATCGACACCGTCAAGGGCCGCGTCGAGAAGTACTACGGCGCCAACATCGACGCCATCTGGGGATTGAACAGCGTCAGCGTCTCCCCGTCCGTCTCGCAGCTGACGTACGTCGGCGCGCGCGATCCCGTTCCGGGGGACATGGACTGCGGTGACGGCCCGTGTCAGCGGTTCGGCCTCTATCTCGAGAGCCTGACCGCGAAGAAGAAGACGCCGCACATGATCCTCAAGGATGCGGGTGCGGCCGGGTTCTCGCCGAACGGCGGCCAGATCGTGTTCTCCGCGGGCGGGGGGCTCGTCGTCCGGAGCATGGCGACGGGCGCGATGCGCTCCATCGAGACGCCGAACCTGACGCCGACGACCGGCGCGCCGCCTACCTGGCGCTAGTTGATCTTGAAGGCGCCGCGCGCGGTGACGATCTTGCCGGAGCGGAGCGAGAACTTCATCGTGCCGCGGTAGTCGAGGAACATCACCTTGGTGTACTGCCCGTTCGGGCGGAGCACCTGCTGGAAGCCCTGACCCTTGCCGGTGCCGCGCGCGACGTCGCCGATCACGAAGGTGTGCGTCTTCCTGCCGCGGTTCGTGAGGATGAACGTGCAGGTGCTGCCGCGCACGGCGTGGCTCGGGGTCATGGCGATCCCGTGGTCGGTGATCGTGACCTTGACGGTGAAGATCGCCGGCGCGTTCGTCGTGCTTCCGGCAGGCCCCGAGACCGCGAGGGCGGCGAGGGCGGCGCAGGCGGGGACGAGGAGCTTCTTCACGTGCATCAGGGTACCACCCACTACGTCCTAGGTGGACTATCGGTTCACTTGCGGAACGTCCGTTTTACGTGCGATAGTTGGGCGGCCGGCAGTAGGAAAGCCCCCGGGGCTGTCGGGGTTGGAACGTCGGGGTCAAGGTCACGTTTAGGAGGGTTGGATGCACCGTTTTCGCGCAGGCCTGCTCGGCGTTCTAATCGCCGGCGGGATTCTGGCGGTCGTGGTATCGACTTCTGGTGCCAACACCAGGGCGATCACGCCGTCGGGCGCCTGGACTGACGCTCAGCTGAGCGCTCCGTCGGGCGACAACTGGCTCGAGTATTACGGCGATCTGTCGGGAGATCGCTACTCGACGCTCAATCAGATCAACACGTCGAACGTCGGTTCCTTGAAAGAGGTCTGGCACATGAGTCTCGGTAGCTGCACGGCGGACATCGTCGCCGGCAAGCCCGTGGTGCCCGGCGCTCCCAACGGCGCGACGAACAACCCGACGAACTGCGGTTCGATGGAGTCGAACCCGGTCGCAATCGACGGCGTGCTCTACACCACGAACGCGCCGCTCGGTCAGACCTACGCCATCGACGCGTCGAACGGCAACATCATCTGGACCTACACCCCGTCGTATGCGGGTGAGACGCTGCCGAACGGCACGCCGTTCACCCCGGCGACCGGCGGCCGCCGCCCAGGCGTCGCCGTCGGCGAGGGCAAGGTCTTCGTCGGCCTCCCCGACGGTCGGATCGTCGCGCTCGACCAGACGAACGGGAACCTCCTCTGGGAGAACTCGGTCGGCTCCTACAAGGTCAACGCGAAGATCTCCGCCGCCCCGATCTACGTCAGGGGCCTCGTCATCGTCGGTGACGGTTCGGGCGACGGCGGCGGCGCAAGCCCGTCGCTGCAGGCGTTCCGTGCTGCCAACGGCGGCCGCGTCTGGAGCTGGAGCCCCATCCCGTCGCCGGGCCAGCCCGGCTTCAACACGTGGGGCCCTGGCAACTGCGCCAACGCCAACGGCAGCGTCAACTACGGCGGTGGCTCCTTCTGGGAGGCGCCGGTCATCGACACGAAGAACAACCTCGCCATCGTCGGCACGGGCAACCCGGAGCCGTGGAACACGCGCTGCCCGGGCTCGGATCTCTACACCGACTCGATCGTCGGCCTGAACCTCCAGACCGGCACGATGAAGTGGTACTTCCAGACGGCGCACCACGACCTCTGGGACTCCGACCTGCCGAACAACGGCACGATGTTCACCGGCACGTTCACGATCAAGGGCAAGAAGGTCGTCCGCCCGGCCGTCTCGTACGTGAACAAGTACGGCATGACGTTCGTGATCGACCGGATCACGGGCAAGCCGCTGCTCCCGGTGAAGGAGACGAAGGTCCCCACCAGCAGCGCGCCCGGTGTGAACTCATGGCCGACGCAGCCGATCCCGGCCGCGAAGAACGTGCTGTTCAACCCGGTCAACAAGGACAACATCCCGTGCACGACGCCGGACGCGGTCACCTCCACGGGTGCGCCGTTTGCGACGTCGACCGCGCCGGACGGCAAGCCGTACAAGATCGCGTGCGCATACACCCCGTATGACACGAGCCAGTACGTCGTGACGCCGTTCGAGATGATGGACTGGCCGGCGAGCTCGTACGATCCGCTCACGCACTCGATGGTCACGTGCGGTGTCACGGGTCGCGCGACCGGCTTCGAGCAGATCCCCGCGGCGTCGCAGGTTCCGACGCTGTTCGGTGGTCTCGGTGCCGCCCGCCTGGGTGTCGCTGACGGTTCGACGCCGATCAGCAACACGGGCAACTTCACCGCCCTGAACGTCCAGACCGGCCAGTACACCTGGCACCAGCACTGGCCCGCGATCTGCTACTCCGGCTCGGCCAACACGGCCGGCGGCGTGACGTTCGTCGGGCACTTCGGCACCGGTGACGGGTCGAAGGGTGACGGGTACCTCGAGGCGGTCGACTCCAAGACGGGCAAGTCCCTCTGGACGTCGCCGACCTTCCCGTACCCGGCTTCGGCGGCCCCGATCGTCTACTCCGTGAACGGCAAGGAGTTCGTGACGATCGAGGTCGGTGGCTCCGGCCACAACGACGTGACCCGCCCGGCTGGGCTCCTGAGCCCGCTCCGCGTCCGCGGCGACTACGTCTACACGTTCGCGCTGCCCTAGCCGGTCATTTCACTGGCACAATGAGGTGGTGGTCGCCGGCAACGGCGACCACCACCAGGGGTCTGGCAAGGATGGGGGCGTTTCCCCGGGAGCCTTGCGTTTCAACGGAAAGGAAGCTGAATGCGTCGCCACATCAATACGACCGTTGCGCTGCTTGCGCTCGCGGGGGCCGCGATCTTCGCGGGCGTCTTCCTGCAGTCGTCCAGCGCGAAGTCGGCGACTCACACCGCGACCGTGAAGATCAACGTCACGGCGAAGGAGTGGGCCTTCACGCTGTCGAGGCGGACCGTTCCGGTCGGGTCGACAGTTGCGTTCAAAGTCACCAACAAGGGCAAGATCGGCCACAACTTCGTGATCGCCGGGAAGAAGACGAAGCTCCTCGCCCCGGGGAAGAGCCAGACGATCACCGTCAAGTTCGCGAAGAAGGGCAAGTTCAAGTACCTGTGCTCCGTCACGGGGCACGCGCGGCTCGGCATGCAGGGCACCTTCGGTGTCGGTGTGACGGCGCCCCCGCCAGGCGGCGGCGGCACCACGACCACCACCACGACCGCGCAGGGCACGACCACGACGGCCAACGTCGGGAACGCCAACACGACGGTGCAGGTCACGATGGTCGACTACGGGTTCCAGCTCTCGCAGGCGACGATCCCGTCCGGTCACGTGACGTTCGTGATCAAGAACACGGGCAGCGACGTGCACAACTTCGACATCAACGGTGTCAAGGCCGGCACGATCCTGTCCCCCGGCCAGAGCGAGACCTGGACGGTCGCGCTTCCGGCAGGGACGTACCTCTACACCTGTGACGTCCCGTTCCATGTCGACAAGGGCATGACGGGCACCTTCCAGGTCACGCCGTAGTTCGCGCGACTGTGCCGGGGAAGGCCCGACGGCCTTCCCCGGCGCTCGCGTCTCTCGTTACGTCGGCCCTGGATTGACGTCGTCGCCGCGATGGGCGAAGCCCGTCTCGGGTGACACCTCGAAGGCTTCGAGCGCACCCGCGAGGAGCTCTGCGACGAGCGCCTTCGACCCGGCGACGAACGTCGTGCGGAGGTCCGTGTCCGAGCCGAGAAACCAGGCGCGGTCCTCCGGCCACCACAGCGCCGCACGCCAATAGCCGCCGTGTGCGAACCGGTCTTCGACGCCGATCGCGTCGTCGAGGCCGCCCGAGCAGAGGTGGTACGTGCGCCCGGGCAGCACGAGCTCGGGAGCCGAGCGCAAACGTTCCGGAAAGCCCCCGTAGCCGTGCCAGAAGGCGTAGACGCAATCGGCCGCGGTCGTCGTGTGCCGCCCCAGCGACGGTCCCGAAGGCGTCCGCCAGCTCACGCCAGCTGACGTCTTTGCCGTCGCGCTGCGCGGGATGGAAGATCCGCGCGCAGGACTCGTAGCCCGACGGCACGAGCCGCCGTCGAACGTCCCGCTCCACCGTGCGACGACCCAATCGGCGACTGCTGCGTCGCGTGCCGGTGCCAGCACCGCGTGCGAGTCGGCTAGCGGTGAACCTTGAGCGTCGCGAGCCCGGTGGGGACCGAGTCGCCGAGCTGCGCCGGCCACGACTTCAGATCGATGCGTCCGCCGGGTACGGCGGCGAAGCGCGAGAACGACTGCCGCTGGTTCTCCCAGAACGTGAGCGTCTTCCCGCGCGCCGAGGCGGGCAGCGTCATCGAGAAGGCGCCGTTCCCGCTCGGCCAGGTCTCCGAGATCGGCGTGATCACCTTGCCGCCGGCGGCGACGCCGACCACGAGGCCGCTGTAGACGGCGCCCGTGTAGGAGCTCGGCTGCTGGACCGTGTAATTCGTGCCGTTACCGAGCTGGATGTTCATCGTCGAGCTCTTCAGCCGCGCGAAATTGACGTTCTGACCGATGTTGCCGCCGTAGGCCGTGCTGCCGAGCGCGACGCCGACTGCGAGCGACACCGGGTCGGCCGACGTCTCGTCCGAGGCTGCGAAGAACGACGTGTAATGGCCGTTCGCGTCGCTTGCGGACGAGTGCGTCCAGAAGTCGCGATCCTGCGTGCGCGTGATCACGACGGCGCCCTGGACAGGCTTGCCCGACGCGTCGGTGATCGTGCCGGACAGCTGGTACGTGAGCAGCCTCACCTTCGGCGGCACGGCGCCCCGGGTCCCTGCGACTCGGCCCGTGATCACCACATGTCCGCCTGAGATCCGGGCGTGCAGGCCGGTGATCGCATAGGCGACGGTGATTCCGCCCTTGGCGCGGAGCAATGCGCTCTTCTGGCCCGCCGAGACTGCCCTGCCGCCGATCGTGGCCCCGCTCAGCGACGCGATGCGAACGATGCGACGGGCGGGGACCGTCGAATCGGTATCGAACTGGAAGCTGCCGTTCTTCGCAGTCGCGCGCGGCACGAGGTAGCCGTCGACCCTGACGTGTGCGCCCGCAACGGGACGGCCGCTCCAGAGCACGCGTCCAGTGACCGTCGCGACGTTCGACGAGTTCGCCTCCCACGGGCGCACGATCACCGCACCCTGCGCGGCGATGCGCCCTGCGCCGCCGGCGGCGACGGTCTTGTGTGCGCGCGCCTTGCTGCGTGCCGGTGCCCTGACGCTCTGGAGCGTGCGCGTGACGAGCGGGTGCGGCGACTGCGTTTGCGAGGCGCCGAGCGCGAAGACCTCGAGCTGCGCGGCCGTTCCGCCGTTCGACGACGTCGGCGTGCCGCCCACCGTGATCGCCACGTACTCCTTGCCGTCCACGGAGTAGATCGACGGGCCGGCCGCGATCTGGTGGCCGGTCTGGAACGTCCAGAGGACGGTGCCCGTCTTCAGGTTGAACGCGCGCAGGACGCCGTCGCCGCCGCCCGCGAAGCCGAGCCCGCTCTCCGTCGTCGTGACGCCGCCACGTTCGGGCTCGGGCGTCGTGAACTTCCAGACCTGTTTGCCGGTTGCGACGTTGATCGCGCTGATCGAGCCGTGGTCGTGCCAGCCCGGGAGCTGCGTGCCGAAGTTGCCGTTCTGAAGGCCGAGGAAGACGTCGCCGAGCGTGAACTTCCGCTTCTTCTGCGTCGGCGTCAGGATCGACTGCACGTCGACGGCGGCCGTCTCAGACGCTGCGTTGAAGATGTAGTTCGTGTTCGCGTCGTACGCTGCCGGCGAGTAGTTGATTCCGCCGAGCGAGCTCGGGTAGACCGCGACCGACTTGCCAGGCTGCAGACGCGGGTGCTCGACGCGATCGATCACCTTGATCCGCTGGTAGATCGGCCGGCCGTTCGCCGCGTCGTAGGCGAACCAGTAGCCCTCCATCGTCGCGACGGAGACGATCTTCTCGCTCTTGCCGCCGATCTTCGCGGTGTAGACGAGCGGCGGCTGCGCGGTGTCGTACGACCACTCGTTGAAGCCCATCTGCTGCTGCCACCACTTCATCCGGCCCGTGATCAGGTTGACCGCGACGAGCGAGTCGGCGCGGGGGTTGTTCCCCGGACGGACGGATGGGAAGTAGAGCGGGGTCGCCGAGCCGGTGCCGAAGTAGAGCGTGTTCGTGCTCGTGTCGACCGTGGTCGGCGTCCACACGACGCCGCCGCCGGCGAGCGTCGAGCCGCGGCGCCATTCCGTGCCCGCGGGCGGGATCGTCCAGAACGGGTTCGGCCAGGCGGGGCTGAGATCGCTCGTGCGGAACGCCATCACGAAGCCGCGCACGCCGTATTCCGAGCCTGCGGCGCCGAGGATCAGGCGATGATTCGCGCAGATCGGTGCGCTCGTCTCGGAGTAGCCGGCGTTCGCCGAGGCGCCCGGCACGGTGCGCGCGATCGGCACCTGCCGTTCGAGCTTTCCCGTCGACGCGTTGATCTGGGCGATCGTCATGTCGAGCGTGAGAATGAAGACGTGACCGTCGCAGAGCGCGACACCGCGGTTCGCGACGATGCCGAAGTTGTGGAAGACGCCGACGTCGTTCGGCGTCCATCGCCACTTCACCTGGCCGGTCGTCGCGTCGAGCGCCCAGACGTTGTCGTCGTTCGTCGTCACGTACAGCGTGCCGTTCTTCTCGACCGGATAGGACTGCTCGCCGCGGCGGACGCCCGGATCGATCTTCTGGAAGTCGACCGTGTAGAGGCGCCCGAGTTGGTCGACGTTTCCGGGCGTGATCGCGGTCAGCGGCGAATGGCGCAACTCGTCGGGTGTGTTGCCGAAGCCGCCCCAGCCGACATTGGCCAGCGATGCGCCTGACCGGGCGGTCGCGGAACCGAGGAGCGTTCCGAATACGAGAGCGACGGCAACGAGCGACAACGCCCGGCGGAGCTTGCGCGAAATCACCTGACTGCCGATTGTAAGCCTCTCCTGACCTCCTGCAGAGGGACGAGCGCAGAGAAAAGGAGAAGGAACGCGACGAGCGCGAGATAGGGCGCGAGCGGCGTGCGGCTCGGCGTCGCCGCAGCCGCGGAGCTCGTCGGTCCGGTGCCGGCAGCGTGACGCAGGTACGAAGCGGCCGCGCCGACGTCGCCTTCTTCGAACGCACGACCGCCGAGCGCGGAGGCGAGGTCGCCGAGGACGACGCGCCCGAGTGGATCGGGGCGGTATGCACTCTCGGGCTTGCCGGTCGCTTTGTAGACCTTCTCGTCGCTGCGCCAGAAACGGACCGCGATGAACCGGTACCCGCGCGCCGGCGAGAGCTCGCGCGCGAGCTCCGTCGTGTCGACCGGATTGCTCTCGCCGTCTGTGAGCAGCACGACGAGCCGTGTGGTCGTCTTCGCGGGGAAGTAGCCGCCGGATGCGATGTCGCCGAGCGCGGAGTACGTCGTCGCGCGGATGTCGGTTCCGGTCGGCGGTGGGCTCTCGATGGCGACGGCGCGGGCAGCGACGGCGTCGAAGCTCGCGACGTCGGCGACGGGCAGGAGGTCGGGCAGGACGCGGTCGGTCAGCGTCGCAACGCCGGACGGCACATCGGCGATCGCCGCGCGGAGGCGCTGCGCTGCCGCGACCGCCCGGTCGAGCCGCGTCGGCGCCGTCGGCGTTGTGGATGCGGCCATCGAGCGCGACGTGTCGATGGCGAAGAGCGCGGCAGCGTCCGTCCGGACCCGAACGCTCGGGTTGTGCGTCAGCGCGGGCTGCGCGGCAGCGAGGCCGAGGACGACGATCGCCCCGGCGGCGGTCCAAGCCCTCACCGATTGCCGTGGCCCGGGCGGAGCCAGCCCGAGCGCGCTGCCGACTGCGACGGCGTGACGCTGTCCGGCGGCCCAGGCCGCCAGCGGCAGGACGGCGGCGAGCGCGGCGAGCGCGGCGAGCGGCGTCAGGAACGTCATCAGTAGCCGGTCCCCGGGACGCCGCCGCCCGCGCCGCGACGCCCGCCTCGACCGAACGACCCGCCCGGGCCGGTGCCGGTGCGGCTGCCCTGCGCGGCGGTCAGGCGCAGCATCAGCTCGAGATCGAACTTCGCCGCGACGTTCGTCGGGTCCGCGCGCACGGCATTCGAGAAGTCGGAGATCGCCGCATCGGCGCCGTTCGAGCCCGCGCCGGCGGCGGACTCGCCGAATGCGAGGATTCCGAGCAGCGTGTCCGCCTGCGACGCGTGTGGGCCGTGAGCGCTCGCCGAGAGCGCTGTCTCAGCTTGTGAGCGCAGCGTCTGCAGCTCGACGGCGGTGTCGAGGCGGTTGGGCGTCGACTGGGTGATGCGGTACAGGCGCAGCGCGCGACGGAACGCGAGGTCGTCGCCGGCGCCGAGCAGGCTGGTCGCCGCGCCGCCGAGCCGCGTCGACGGCGCCCACGTCGCACGGTGGGGTGTCACGGCGTACGTCGCGTCGCCCTGCGTGAACGCAGTCGGCACGCTCCGCACGTCGCCCGCGAGGAGCGCGGCGAGAACGGCTACCGCAGCGAGGACCGCCGCGCCGGCGATCTTCATCCTGCGCTCCATTCGAGCCGCGGCGACCAGGCTTCGCGCAGCGCGAGCGCCGCCGCCGCTGCGATCGCGAGCAGGAGCAGCACGCCGGGGAACCCTGTGACGTCGCGGGGCGGCACCTGGTCGAGCGTCGGCGCCTGCGTGACGGGCACCGCGCGTCCGAGCAGGCGCTCGAAGAGCGTCACGTCCTGCGGCGACGCGTCGAGGCCGACGACGCGCACCGGAATATCGTCGCGGCGATACGCCGCCATCACGGCGGCGAGCGGCGCCAGGTCCTGCGGGTCGTCGTCGAGGTCGCTGACGAGCACGACCGTCGGCCGGCGCGACTGCGCCTGCGCGATCGTGTGCGCGAGCTCCATGCCGGACGAGATCCGCGTCCCGGCCGTGAACGTGTTCGTCCACGGATTGGGCGGGAATGTCGGCGCTGCGCCGAGCTGCGACTCCTGCGGCAGGGTGAAGTAGCGGACGAACGGATCGAGATCCGAGGCCGGAACGCCGGGCGGTAGCGCTTCGTAGGCGATGTCGGAGAAGACGACGAGCCCGACGCGGGCGCCGCTGTGCGAGAGCGCCGCAAGCGTGCCGCCGATGCGGGCGTACGTGTCGGTCGAGATGCTCGCCGAGACGTCGAGCACGACGACCGTGCTCGCGTTCCGTGGGAGCGGGACGACGGTGCGCGTCGTCGGGTGCCGCGAGACGACCAAGAAGGCGATCGTCGCCCCGAGCGCGACGGCTGCGAGTGCGGCGCGGATCGCGAACGTCAGCCGGCCGGGAGCGCGCAGCCCGGGCGCGTCGGCGAGCGGGATCGTGCTCACCCGGCGCGCTCCGCTTCGACGTCGCTGACGAGTGCGTCGATCGCCTGCGGATCGGGCGGCGGCTCCGACCACGCAAGGTCGCTGACCGTAGGACCGAGGCGAACGTTGCGACTCCGCAGGACGCGCGCGAGGAGCGCGAGCGCGCGACGTCGATCGGGAACCGGCCGCGTCTCCGCCTCGCGCACGAGACGCAACGCCCGGTCGAGCTCGTCGGTCGTGCCCGCGCGTCGACGCCGCCGTCCGACTGCGAGCACCTGAAGGGCGACGAGCGCGGCTGCGCCGGTCGCGGCGAGGGCGGCGATCACGTCGAGCACCGTCGCCGCCGTCGACGGTGAGATGCGATAGGACGGGGAGGGCGGTGCCGTGTCCGCCGCGAAATGCGGCGTCGCCCGCGCGAGATCCGCGGCCGCGACGCGGCTTCCGACCCGGAGCTGCGGGGACGTCGACGCGGACGAGGCTGCGCCGCCGCGCGTGGTCGCAGACGCGTGAACCGGCCGGAGCGTGACCGTCCCGCCGAGGCATTGAGCGCTCAGGCACGCAACGCGCTGCACGATCGAGACCGTCTCGAGCCGGCCGGAGACGGTTCGCGAGGTGCGTGCAGCGGAGAGCGCGGTCAGCGGCGCGAAGTCGGGGATGACGTGCAGGGTGCTCGGCCGCACCGCGCCCCGGTCGAGCTCGACGTCGATGCGCACCGTCGTCGGGTCGCCGAACTGCACGAGCGGCGGCGTGAAGGTCACGTGCAGCGCGAGCGGGGCGCTGGGAGCTCCGCCGGGTGCGGAGTCGGAGTGTGCGAGCAGCAGGATCGCGACGACTGCGACGCCCGCGGCGACGACGACGACGCCTGCCTGCTTCATCGCGACCACCGTCTGCGGCGCCGCTCCTCCGCCCAGGCGATGAACGCGCCGTCGACCGTCGACGGATCGCTCGCCGCGACCTCCACCACATCGAGGCCGAACGACTCGAGCTCGGCGACGACCGCGTGATAGCGCTGCTCGTTCTCGTCGCGGCGGCGGCGCACCTGCCTCCGGCTCAGGCGGACGAGCGTCATGTCGCCGGTCCGCGGATCCGCGACGGGGACCGCAACGCCGGCGACGTCGGGGAAGCTCCGCTCCCAGACCGGGTCCTGGATGACGACCGGCACGACGTCCCAGCCGTGCGCGACCGCGTCTTGCCAGGCCTCGGCCGTCGTCGGCGCGAGGAAGTCCGACAGGACGAAGACGAACGTCGAGACCGGGAGGCCGGTGCGGTGCTCTTCCAGGAAAGCGATCGAGCGCTCGAGCGTGTCCTCCGGGGCGCCGAACGGTGTGTCGCCGTTTGCACGTTCGACGACCTGCCATTGCCGGTCCCAGCGGCCCGGCGGCAGCCAGTGCGCCTCGCCGTCGGCGAAGTCGAGCTCGGCGATGTCGGCGCGCGCGGCCGCCGCACTCGCCGCGATCGCCGCGACCGCCTCGCGCAACGCGACATGCTTCGCAAGCCAGGGGAACGGCGGCGGGTACAGCGACATCGACGGGCGGCGATCGACGACGACGACGACGCGCGCCGCTTCGTCCGCGGCGTGGTCGCGCACGACGAACTCGTCGCCTCCCGTCGCCGACGACGCGCGCGCAGACGCGAACCAGTCGATCGAGGTGATCGGGTCGCCGCTCTGATATGGACGCGTCCCGATGACGTCGCCTCCTTGACCGCGGCGGCGGCTCGGCAGGTCTCCGAACGGAAGCCCGGTCGACCGCCGGCGCGGCACGAGCGGGAACGTCCGCCGCTCGCCGGTCGTCGTGGTCATTCCCAGGCGGGCGCCGGCGGCGGCGCGAGCTCGAACGCGCGTTGCCGGATCTGCTCGAGCAGCTGCACCCGCCCCAGCGTTCGGCGCTCTGCGAGATAAGCAGACGTGAGCACGAGACGGTGGCCGAGCACCGGCAGGAACAACCACTCGACGTCCTCGGGAACGACGTGGTCGCGACCGTGGACGAGCGCCCACGCCCGCGCCGTGCGCTCGAGCATCAGGCTGCCGCGCACGGAGGCGCCGATCGCGACACCCTCGGCTTCGCGTGTCGCGCGAACGAGCTGGACGATCCACTGCAACATCAGGGCGTCGACGTAGACGTCCTCGACAGCGCTTTGCAACGCGCGGAGCTCGTCGGCGCCGAGCGCAGGCTCGAGCTCGTCGAGCGGATGTCCGTGGCGTTGCGCGGCAACGATCGACACCTCTTCGCCTTCGGTCGGATAACCGAGCGCCGTCCGGAGGACGAAGCGGTCGAGCTGCGCCTCGGGCAGCGGAAACGTCCCCTCGAGATCGATCGGGTTCTCGGTGGCGATGACGAGAAACGGGGTGGGGAGGGGACGTGTGACGCCGTCGACCGTGACCGTGCGCTCGCCCATCGCCTCGAGCAGCGCCGATTGCGTGCGCGGCATTGCCCGGTTCACCTCGTCCACGAGCACGACGTTGGCGAAGACCGGACCGGCCCGGAACTCGAACTCGCGCGTCTTCTGGTTGAAGATCGAGAGCCCGGTGACGTCCGTCGGCTGGAGGTCGGGGGTGCACTGGATCCGGGAGAACGTGGCACCGTCGACGCTGGAGGCGATCGCTCGCGCGAGGATCGTCTTCGCCGTCCCGGGGACGTCTTCGAGAAGTACATGGCCGCCGGAGATGAGGGCCGAAAGCACGAGCGCGATCTGCTCGTGCTTGCCGATCACCACCTGCTCGAGGTTCCCGAGCAGCCGCTCCGCCGATTCGATCGCCGACCGCTCCAGCTGTGCCATCGGCAACACGCTATCGGCCACGGGCGATTCTTACGACCTCCTTACGACTTCTGGCTACTAGTGATGCGTGCGCAAAATCACCGCAGTCACAGCCGCGGTCGTCGCCGCCGCATGGCTCGCCGGCGCAGCCGATGCGGCGACCAAGACGACCGCTCCGGCTCCGACGCTGACGAAGGGCGTCGTCCTCGTGACGACGAACCTCCAGTACGAGAACGCAGCTGCGGCGGGCACGGGGATCGTCCTGACGAAGACGGGTGAGATCCTCACCAACAACCACGTCATCCGCGGCGCGACGACGATCAAGGTGACCGTCCCGTCGACGAAGCGGACCTACGCGGCCGACGTGCTCGGCTACGACGTCAGCGACGACATCGCGCTGCTCAAGCTCGAAGGCGCCGTCAATCTCGCCACTGCGACGCGGGCAGACTCCTCCAAGCTCAAGATCGGCGATCTGTCCACGGCGGTCGGCAATGCCAACGGCGGCGGCAAGCTCGTCATCGCCCACGGCAAGGTCACCGGTCTCAACCGCGCGATCACGGTCAACGACGACCAGGGCGGCACCGCCAGCCTGTCCGGGCTGATCCAGACGAGCGCCCGGCTCGTGCCCGGCGACTCGGGCGGCCCGCTGCTCGACTCGAAGGGCCGCGTGATCGGGGTCGACGCCGCCGGCTCCTCGAACGCCGCCTTCCAGGCGTCCTTCGGCTACGCGATCCCGATCAACAAGGCGATCTCGCTCGTCCGCCAGATCGAGGCGGGCACGGCGACGTCGCTCGTCCACATCGGCAAGACGGCGTTTCTCGGCGTCGCGCCGCTCGACGGCCCCGACGGCGTCGCCATCGACTCGGTCGTCGACGGCCTGCCGGCGGCGACGGCGGGCCTCGCCCGCGGCTTCGTGATCACGGCGATCGACGGACAGCCGATCCAGACTGTCGCGGATCTGCGGACCGCGATCTTCGCGCACCACCCGGGCGACACCGTGACGATCGCCTACGTCGACGCACTCGGCGCGGCCGGGACGGTGTCGATCACGTTCGCGGACGGTCCGCCCCAGTAAGAGGAATAGGGTGACCGGCGATGGTCCATCCGCCGGTCATCGTCCACGTGAGCCCGCGCGCCGCCGCGGACCTGCTCGCCGACCTGCTCGGCGAGGACTACGGCGCGATGGTCGCCGACGGCTCCGAGGCCGAGGCGCTCGTCAACGTCGAGCCGATCGACGAACGACGGCGGGGCGTCGTCATCTACCGGGTGATCCAGGCCTCGCGGACGGTTGCCGACCGGCATCCCGAGGCCCGCATGTTCCTCGTGACCGAAGAGGGCAGCCGCTGGCGGCTGCCGCCGCCCGCGCTCTAATTTGCATATTACGCACTAGATCGCGTATTATGCGATCGTTGTGCCGACAATCGCGATCATCGGCGCGTCCGGGTATGCGGGCCAGGAGACGCTCGACCGCGTTCTCCGACACCCGGAGCTCGAGGTCGTGGCCCTCGGCTCGGACTCGCTCGCCGGCGAGCCGTCCTCGGCGCTCGATGTCCGGCTGAACGGCTCGCTGCCGCGTTTCACGCCGAACGCCGAGGCGGCCGCCGCCGGCGCCGACCTCCTCTTTCTCTGCCTCGACCACGACCGGGCGGCCGCGTTCGCGCCTCCGGTCGGCACCGTCGTCGTCGACCTCTCGGGCGCACACCGCCTCCAGGACACCTCTCTCTATGGGGCGTGGTACGGCTGGGAGCATCCGGCCGCCAACACGGGCTGGAGCTATGCGATCCCCGAGCTGCTGCCGCCGGCAGGCGAGCTGATCGCGAACCCGGGGTGCTACGCGACCGCCGCCATCCTCGCCCTCTGGCCGGTCAGGGATGCGATCGAGCCGGCGAGCGTCGTCGTCGACGCCAAGTCCGGCGTCTCGGGCGCGGGCCGAGAGCTGCGGCGCAGCTCGCATGCCGGGTTCGTGCTCGAGAACCTGTCGCCGTACAAGGTCGGAGCCCATCAGCACGCGCCGGAGATCGCGCAGGCGCTCGGCTTTCCCGTGTGCTTCGTTCCGCACCTGCTGCCCGTGCGGCGTGGGCTCCTCGCGACCTGTTACGTGCAGCCCACGCGAGACCTTCGGCCGCTGCTCGAAGACGCGTATGCCGACAGCGCAGTCGTGCGCGTCCTGCCGGACGGGGTCGTGCCCGAGCTTGCACGCGTGCAGCACACCGACGGAGCCGAGATCGCACTCTTCGAGGATCGCGCGACCGACCGCGCCGTCGTCCTCTGCGCGATCGACAACCTCGGCAAGGGTGCAGCCGGCCAGGCGGTCCAGAACGCGAACCTGGCACTCGGTCTCGACGAGACCGCGGGCCTGCTCTTGAACGGAGTGCTCGTATGAGCGTAGGCTCGACGGAGCTCGTCAAAGAGCGGAGGCGCCGGCTTTGCCGGCGCCGGGAGCGGGAAGCGTGAGCGTCACGGCGCCGAAGGGCTTCGTCGCGGCGGGCGTGCACTGCGGCATTCGGAAGAACGGCCGGCGCGACGTCGCGATCGTCCGTTCGCTCGAGCCTGCGACCGGCGCAGGGATGTTCACGATCAACCGCGTGCAAGCGGCGCCCGTCGTCGTGTGCAAGGAGCATCTCGCGAGCGCACAGCCGCAGGCCGTCGTCGTCAACAGCGGAAACGCCAATGCGGCAACCGGCGCCGCCGGCATCGCGCACGCGCGCGCAACTGCCGCGACGGCTGCACAGGTGCTCGGCATCGCCCAGGAGGAAGTGCTCGTCCTCTCCACAGGCGTCATCGGCCAGCCGCTGCCGGTCGCGAGCGTCCTCAACGGGGTCGCGCAGGCAGCCGTCCAGCTCTCGCGGCACGGGGGCGGCACCGCGGCCGAGGCGATCATGACCACGGACACATGTGCGAAGCAAGCGGCGGCGAGCGGGTCGGGCTTCACCGTCGGAGGCATGGCGAAGGGCTCCGGGATGATCCACCCCCGGATGGCGACGATGCTCGCCGTCGTCACGACCGACTATCCGCTCGCGGCCGGTGAGGCGATCGATTTCCTGCGGCCCGCCGTCGACGCGAGCTTCAACTCGATCTCCGTCGACGGCGAATGCTCGACGAACGATGCCGTGATCCTCCTCGCCAACGGCGCGAGCGGCGTCGAGCGGACACCCGACACCGACGTGCAGTTCGCGGCGTGCGTCAAGCAGGTCTGCGGCGAGCTCGCGAAGCACATCGTCGCCGACGGCGAGGGCGCATCCGTCGTCGCCGAGATCGCGGTCCGCGGCGCCGCGAGCGACGGCGAGGCAAGGGCGATCGCGGAACGTGTTGCAACGTCGCCGCTCGTCAAGACGGCGCTCTTCGGGCACGACGCGAACTGGGGCCGCATCGCCGCCGCGGCCGGATCGGCGAAGTTCGGCGGGGGCTTCGCTGCACTCGACCCCGAGACGCTCACGATCGTCATCGACCGCGTCCCGGTGCTCGTCGACGGGTCGCCGACCGGCGACGAGCCCGAGCTGACGAACGGCAGCTGCGCGATCGAGATCGACCTCGCGCTCGGCGAGGGCGCCGCGACGTACCTGACGACCGACCTCTCGTACGACTACGTGAAGATCAATGCGGAGTACCGCACGTGACGCGCCGCGGGCTGGTCGTCCTCAAGGTGGGAGGCGCATCGGTCGGACGGATCGACGTCGGCGACGAGCCGACCGTCGTCGTGCACGGCGCCGGGCCCCAGATCTCGCAGGAGATGGAGCGCCGCGGCCTCGTGCCGCAGTTCGTGCACGGACGCCGCGTGACGACCCGCGAGGTGCTCGCGATCGTCGAGGAGAGCTTCGCCGCGGTCAGCGCCGCTGTGTGCGCGGCGATCGGCCCGCGCGCCGTCCCGCTCAACGGGGCGGAGATCGGGCTGGCCGCACGGCAGGTCCCGAAGCTCGGTCTCGTCGGCGATCCACTGCCATGCGCGCCGCCGGCGATCATCGGCGTGCTCGCTGCAGGGCTCGTGCCGGTCGTCTCGCCGCTCGCGCGTGGGCCGCTCAACGTCAATGCGGACGAGATGGCGTCGGCGCTCGCCGTCGGTCTCGGCGCGGAACGGATCAGCTTCGTCACGGACGTCGCGGGTGTGTACCTGCACGGCGAGCTGATCGAGTCGATCGCCGCCGACAGCGCGGAGTCGATGATCTCGAACGGCCTGTTCGACGGCGGCATCGTGCCGAAGCTGCTCGCCGCCGCACACGCGGCGAAGAACGGCGTCGCCGCCGACATCGGCGTGACGGCGGTCGCGGCATGAGCGTCGGCTCGACGGAGCGCCGTGCCGGCCGGCGCCGGGAGCGGGCATGAGCCCGACGACGCTGCAATCGACGCTGCTCCCGACGTATCCGACTCCACGCGTCGTGTTCGTCGAGGGCGACGGCGTCCATCTCGTCGACGCCGATGGAACGCGGTACCTCGACTTCGCGGCAGGCATCGCCGTCGTCTCGCTCGGGCACCGCCATCCTGCGCCGCTCGCTGCGGCGCACGCCCAGCTCGACAAGCTCTGGCACACGTCGAACCTCTTCGCGACCGACCCCGTGCGCGTGCTGGCAACCATCCTGGCGGAGCGCTTCGGCGGCGCCCAGGCGTTCTTCTGCAACTCGGGCACCGAGGCGAACGAGGCGGCGCTCAAGTATGCGCGCAAGGCGACGGGCAAGCGCGGCGTGATCGCGCTCGAGCAGAGCTTCCACGGCCGCACGGCCGGGGCGCTCTCGGTCACGGGGCAGCCGTCGAAGCGCGCCGCATTCGAGCCGCTGCTGGATGGCGTCCGCTTCGTCGTGCCGAACGACGTCGAGGGTCTGCGGGCGGCGATGTCGGACGACATCGGGCTCGTCCTGCTCGAGCCCGTGCTCGGCGAGGGCGGTGTCATCGCGCTGGACGCCGGGTTCGTCGCCGCTGCGCGCGAGCTCGACGCGTTGCTCGCATTCGACGAGGTGCAGACCGGCGTCGGGCGGACGGGCACGTTCTTCGCATTCGAACAGCTCGGCGTCACCCCGGATCTCGTCACGCTCGCGAAAGGGCTGGCGAACGGCTTGCCGATCGGCTGCCTCCTCGTCGCCGATGCCGCCGCAGGCGCGTTCGAGCCGGGCGACCACGGGTCGACCTTCGGTGGGAACCCGGTGGCGTGCGCCGCGGCAATCGCCGTCTGCGAGACGGTGGACGACGAGTTGCTGGCGGCGGTGCGCGCGAACGGCGAGCGCCTCCGCGCCGGGCTCGCCGGCCTCCCGCACGTCGTCGACGTGCGCGGCCGCGGCCTGCTCGTGGGGGTCGAGCTGGACGTGCCGGCCGGGCCGATCGTCGACGCCGCCCTCGACGCCGGCCTCGTCACGCTGACGTCGGGCGCGAACGTGCTGCGGCTCGCGCCGCCGCTCGTCGTCGGGGAGACGCACGTCGATCAAGCTCTCACGATCCTCCGGGAGGTCATGTGAACCGCAACGAACGTCACGCTGCGATCCTCCGACTCGTCCGCGAGCAGGCGCTCTCGACGCAGACGGACCTTGCGGACGCGCTGCGCGCCGAAGGCCATCAGGTCGTGCAGACGACGATCTCGCGCGACATCCACGAGCTCGGCCTCATCAAGGTGCGCCACGAGAGCGGCCGGCTCATCTACGCGTTCCCCGAGGACACGGGTTACAGCGAGGAGCTCGAGGCGGCACTGGCGCGGTGGGCGCTCTCGCTCGAGCCGAGCGCGAACGTCGTCGTCGTCCACACGCCGTACGGCTATGCGAGCGCGCTCGCCCAGGCGATCGACGTCGCGCGGCATCCGCACATCGCCGGCACCGTCGCGGGCGAGAACACCGTCCTGCTGGTCGCCCGCGAGCCGATCAGCGGTCGAGAGCTCGTCGACGAACTTCGCACGCAGCAGCTGAGAGGAGCTGCGTGAGCGTCGACATCTCCATGCGCCGCGTGATCCTCGACGCGCTGCCGGCAGGCGAGCGCGTCGGCATTGCGTTCAGCGGCGGCCTCGACACGTGCTGCGCGCTCGCGTGGATGCGCGAAAACGGCGCGATTCCCTATGCGTTCACCGCCGACCTCGGCCAGTACGACGAGCCGGAGATCGCCGCGGTTCCCGAGCGCGCGCGTCGCTACGGCGCGGAGGAAGCGGTGCTCGTCGACTGCAAAGCCGCGCTCGTGCGCGAAGGCTTCGTCGCACTGCAGTGCGGCGCGTTCCACGTCCAGACCGCCGGCCGCCGCTACTTCAATACGACGCCGCTCGGCCGCGCCGTCACCGGGACGCTGCTCGTGCGCGCGATGCAGTCGTACGGCGTCGAGATCTGGGGCGACGGCTCGACGTACAAGGGCAACGACGTCGAGCGCTTCTACCGGTACGGCCTGCTCGCGAACGCGCAGCTGCGCATCTACAAGCCCTGGCTGGACGCCGCTTTCGTCGAGGAGCTCGGCGGCCGGCGCGAGATGAGCGAGTGGCTTGAGGAGCGCGGGTTGCCGCACGGCTCGCGCGGCGCGGAGAAGGCCTACTCGACCGACGCGAACATCCTAGGCGCCACGCATGAGGCGAAGGATCTCGAGCTGCTCGAGACGTCGATGAAGATCGTCGAGCCGATCATGGGTGTGGCGTTCTGGGACCCCGACGTCGTGATCGAGCCCGAGGTCGTGACGATTCGCTTCGAGTCCGGGCTGCCCGTAGGCGACCCTGTCGACGTGATCCGCTGGGCGAACGAGGTGGCGGGCCGGCACGGGCTCGGGATGTCCGACCAGATCGAGAACCGCGTCATCGAGGCGAAGAGCCGCGGCATCTACGAGGCGCCGGGCATGGCGCTGCTGCACATCGCCTACGAACGGCTGCTGACTGCGATCCACAACGAGGCGACGCTCGAGCGGTACGCCGTCGACGGCCGCCGACTCGGCCGGCTGCTCTACGAGGGTCGATGGTTCGACCCGCAGGCATTGATGCTGCGCGAGTCGCTGCAGCATTGGGTTGCACAGCCGATCGACGGCGAGGTGACGATCGAGTTGCGGCGCGGCGACGACTACACGATCCTCGGCACCGCCGGCGAGCTCTCGTACGACCCGGAGCGCCTGAGCATGGAACGGAGCGCGACCGCGTTCACGGCCGGCGATCGGATCGGCCAGCTGGCCGTGCAGATCAACGACATCGGCGACACGCGCGCGCTGCACGAGCGGCGGGGGTACCGGCCGCTGTGACGCTGTGGAGCGGACGCGTCGGAAACGAGCCGGCGCCGGAGGTCTGGGAGTTCCTGCACGCCGACGATGCCGAGCTGCTCCCGTACGACGTGCAAGGGACGCTCCTGCATGCCGAGCGCCTGCAGGCGTCGGGTCTGCTCGACGACGCGGAGCTCGCGGAGGTGCGCGACAAGCTCGCGACGCTCGACTCGGTCGATCCGGCGGCCGAGGACGTGCATTCGTTCATCGAGGCCGAGCTCGGCGAGGTGGGGCGGAAGATCCACGCAGGCCGCTCGCGCAACGACCAGGTCGCGACCGCGTTTCGGCTGTACGTCCAAGACGCGTGCGCCGAGGCGAACGCCGCGCTCGTCGCATTCGCCGCCGCGATCCTCAGCCATGCCGGCATTGAGGCAGAGACGCCGCTGCCGGGCTACACACATCTGCAGCGCGCGCAGCCGGTGACGCTCGGGTACCACCTGCTCGCGTGGGCGGAGATGCTCGAGCGCGACCGCGCGCGCTTCCGCTTCGCGGCGCAACAGGCTGAGCCGAGCCCGCTCGGCGCGGGCGCGCTCGCGGGCTCGACGCTGCCGCTGCCCGCGCCGGCGGGCGCGATGCGCAACTCGCTCGATGCCGTCGCCGACCGCGATTTCGCTCTCGACTACCTGTACGCGGCCGCCGTCCTCTTCACGCACCTCTCGCGCATCGGCGAGGAGCTCGTGCTCTGGTCGAGCAAGGAGTTCGCCTTCGCAAAGCTGCCCGAGCATGCGGCGACCGGCTCGTCGATGATGCCGCAGAAGCTCAACCCCGACGTCGCCGAGCTCGCGCGCGGAAAAGCCGGCTCTGCAATCGGTCGGTTGACGGGCCTGCTCGCGACGGTCAAGGGGCTGCCGCTCTCGTACAACCGCGACCTGCAGGAGGACAAGCCGCCGATCTTCGCCGCACGGCGCGACGTGCGCGGCGCGCTCGCCGCGCTGACGGTGCTCGTCGAAGGCCTCGAGTTCGAGCGCGCACGGATGGCGGCCGCGTGCGCCGACCCGCTGCTCCTCGCGACCGATGCGGCGGAAGCACTCGTCAAGGAGGGTGTGCCCTTCCGCGATGCGCACGAGCGCGTTGCGGCCTCGGTCCGTGACGGCACGTTCGCAGCTCCCGAGGCGGGCAATCGGCTCGGCGACGTCGGGGCGGCCGTCGCCGCCGCGAAGGAGCGGTGGGGATGCTGACGGTCTCGTCGTTGACCGGGCGCGATCTGCTGCGCATCGCGGATCTCTCGAGCGCGGAGGCGGAGGCGGTGCTCGACCTCGCGGTCGAGCTGCGCGAGCAGCCCAAGCAGCCCCTGCTCGCCGGCGCGACGCTCGGTCTCTACTTCGCAAAGCATTCGACCCGGACGCGGGTCTCGTTCTCGGCGGGGATGGCGCAGCTCGGCGGCGCAGCGATCGCGCTCGCGCCGGAGGAGCTGCAGCTCTCCCGCGGCGAGTCGCTGCCGGACACGGCACGCGCGCTCTCCGGGTATCTCGACGCACTCGCCGTGCGCACACACGCGCATGCCGAGCTCGCGGCGTGGGCCGAGTGGGCGTCGATCCCGGTGATCAACGCCCTGACCGCGGAGGAGCACCCGTGCCAGGCGCTGGCCGACGCGCTCACGATCCGTGACCGGCTCGGCTCTCTCGACGGCGTGCGTGTCGCGTGGGTTGGTGACGGCACGAACGTGCTCGTATCGCTTGCGGCGCTCGGCGAGCTGCTCGGGTACGAGGTCGTCGCCGCCTGCCCGCCCGGGTACGAGGCCCCAGGCGTGCAGAGCGTGCGCGATCCGCGCGATGTCGTCGACGGCGCAGACGTCGTCGTCACCGACACGTGGATCAGCATGGGCGACGAGCACGAGCGCGTGAAACGGCTGATCGATCTCGAGCCGTACCGCGTCGACGACGCCTTGCTCGCGCTCGCGTCGCCGGACGCGTTCGTCATGCACTGCCTGCCGGCGCATCCCGGCGAGGAGATCACCGCCGACGTCCTCTACGGAAAACGGTCGGCGATCTGGGACGAGGCGGAGAACCGCCTGCACGTGCAGAAGGCGCTGCTCGTGCTGCTTCTCAGAAGCTGATCGCGCCTTCGAGCCAGGCGCGGCCGACGACCGCGCCGTCGATTCCGAGCGCAGCGAGGGCCGCAAGGTCAGCGTCGTCCCGGATGCCTCCGGCAGCGAGGATCTCGCCGTCGAACGCCGCACGCGCCTCGCGCAGCAGCTCGACGTCCGGGCCGTTTCCCGTCCCGTCGCGATCGACGGCCGTGCAGAGGATCTTCGAGACGCCCGCTTCGGTGCACCGCGCGAGCGCCTCGCCCGTCGTCAAGCCCGAGGACTCGCGCCAGCCGCGCATGCGGACGATCCCGTCCCTGACGTCGACGGCGACCACGACGTCGCCGAAGTCCTCGAGGGGGACGTCGCCGAAGGCGGCCGTGCCGACCAGCACGCGCGCGACCCCGGCTGCGCGCAGCGCGTCCGCGTCCGCAACCGAGCGGACGCCGCCGCCGAGCTGCACCGGCACCTCCGCCGCCGCGTTCACCACTGCGCGCGCGAGCTCGAGCGGCGGGCCGCCGTCCCGGGCCGCGCCCAGGGCCACGACGTGGACGAACGGAGGAGCGAAGCCGGCGGCGCGGCGGACGAGCGCGAGCGGGTCGCCGGCGTCGATCGAGACCCGGTCGTAGTCCCCCTGCGTCAGCCGCACAGCTCGTCCGTCCAGCACGTCTACTGCCGGGATCACTAGCAACGTGTTACCATGCTAACACGATGACATCAGAGGACGAGCTCTTCGCGACGATTGCGTCGCTCCGAACGGCGGCCGAGGTGCGGCGCTTCTTCCGCGATCTTTGCACCAGGTCAGAGCTCGAGGCGATGGCGCATCGGTGGGACGTGGCGAAGCTTCTCGACCAGGGCCTGCCGTACCTCGAGGTCGCGAAGCGGGCCCACGCGTCGACGACGACCGTGACCCGCGTCGCGCAGTGGCTCCGCAACGGCGAAGGCGGCTACCGGCTCGCGCTGCAACGGAGGCGCAGATGAAGATCGCCGTCCCGTCGAAAGGAAGGCTGCGCGAGCCCACGATCGAGCTCCTGCACGACGCCGGTCTGGGCCCGGAGACGCCCGGCGACCGCGCGCTCGCCTTTCCCTGTCGCAACGCGCCGGTCGAGGCCCTGCTCGTCCGCGCGGACGACATCCCCGAGTACGTCCAGGACGGCGTCGTCGACTGCGGGATCACGGGGATCGACATCGTGCGCGAGAGCGGCGCGCGTGTCACCGAGCTCGTCCGGCTCGGCTACGGCGCCTGCTCGCTCGAAGCGGCCGTGCCGGAGGAGTCGGCTGTGCAGTCGCTCGACGACCTGCGCGGTGCGCGCGTCGCCACGAGCTTTCCGCGGCTCGCGCGCGACGGCCTGCAGGACGTCGAGCTCGTCGACGTCCACGGCTCGGTCGAGCTGGCGCCGCGCCTCGGCCTTGCCGACGCGATCGTCGACCTCGTCTCGAGCGGCAGCACGCTGCGCACGAACGGTCTCCGCTCGGTGGGCGTGTTGCTCGAATCCGAAGCTGTCCTGATCGGCCCGCAGAGTCGCGACGGCGGTGCGCAGCAGCTCGCGGGCATCTTCCGCAGCGTCGTCGAGGCGCGCCGCGCGCGCTACCTGATGTTGAACGCGCCGGAGCACGCGCTGGCCCGGATCTGCGACCTCGTTCCCGGTTCCCGCTCACCCAGCGTCCTGCCGCTCGCGGAGCCGGGCATGGTCGCCGTGCACAGCGTCGTGCCGGCCGAGGAAGTCTGGCGGCTCCTGCCGGCGCTCGAGGCCGAGGGCGCGACGTCGATCCTGCTCGTGCCGCTCGAGCGGATGCTGGCATGACCGTCCAACGGATCGTCGAGGACGTGAAAGCCCGCGGCGACGATGCGGTGCGCCGATGGGCCGTGGAGCTCGACGGCGTCGCGCCGGCGCGTGCAACGCCCGGCGGCGACCTGCCGGCCGGGGCGGTGCTCCAGCTCGCGGCGCGCGTGCGGCGCTGGCACGAGGCGCAGCGTCCCCGCGACGTGAGGCTCGAGGTCGAGCCGGGCGTCGAGCTGGAGCGTCGGTGGCTGGCGCTCGAGTCGGTGGGCATCTACGTCCCGCGCGGGCTCGTCTCGACGCTCGTGATGTGCGCCGTGCCCGCACAGGCGGCCGGTGTCGAGCGGATCGTCGTCATGACGCCGCCGCAGGGCTCGGGGCTCGTCGCCGCGGCCGCGGAGCTGCTCGGCATCGACGAGGTCTGGGCCGTCGGCGGCGCGCAGGCGATCGCCGCGCTCGCGTACGTCCATCGTGTCGACAAGATCGTCGGCCCCGGGAACGCATTCGTGAACGAGGCGAAGCTGCTCGTCTCGCGCGACGTTGCGATCGACCTGCCGGCAGGCCCGTCCGAGGTCGTCGTCGTCCTCGGACGAGGGGGCGACCGCGCGATCGCCGAGCTCGAGCTCGCCGCCCAACGCGAGCACGGGCACGAGGCGATGTGCGAGCTGATCGAAGCCGACGATCTGGAGGCGGCGCTGCGACGCGTGAACGAGCTCGCGCCCGAGCACGTCGTCCTCCTCGGCGAGGCCGAGAGCCTTGCGCCCCGGATCCGCAACGCGGGAGCGGTGTTCGTGGGTGGTTCGTCACCCGTCGCGAGCGGCGACTATGCAACCGGTGGCAACCACGTCCTCCCGACCGGTCGCTGGGCGCGGTCCACGGGCGGGCTCGGTCTCGAGACGTTTCTCAAGCCCGTGACGACCCAGCGGCTGACGCCCGACGGGCTCGCGCTCGTGCGGCCGATCGTCGAGGCGCTCGCGGCGGTCGAGGGCATGACCGCGCACGCGCAGGCGGTCGCACGGTGAAAGAGCTCCCGTCGGAGTTCGAGCCGTACGCGTGGGCGCCCTCGACCGAGGAGCTCGCTCGCCGCGCGGGGCTCGATCCCGTCCAGATCGTCCGCTTCGACGGCAACACGCCGCCGCTGCCGCTGCCGAGCTCGCGCCCCGGCGCGATCGCGCACGCGCTGAGCGAGATCAACACGTACCCGCACGGCGGCTATCCGTTCATCCACGAGGCGATTGCGGAGTATGCGGGTGTCGAGCCGGAGAACGTCGTTCTCGGCGCCGGGGCGGACGACCTGATCATGTTGCTGGCGCGCTGCTTCGCGGGCCCGGGCGACGTGGTCGCGATCCCGCAGGAGCCGACCTATCCCGTCTACAAGGTCTCGGCGCATCTCGCCGGCGCGACCGTCGGCGCCGAGTCGCCGGTGCTCACGTTCCTCTGTCGACCCGGCAACCCCTACGGCGACCTGCCCGAGATTCCCGACGCCCGGCCGCTCGCCGTCGACGAGGCGTACTTCGAATACGCCGGCGGCGAGACCGCCTTGCCCCTGCTGAACGACGGCGTCATCGTCATCCGCACGTTCTCGAAGGCGTTCGGCCTTGCCGGCGCTCGGATCGGCTACCTGCTCGCCGAACGCGAAGCGGCTGCGGAGATCTACGAACGCCAGGCGCCCGCACAGGTGTCGACGCTCTCGGTCGCGCTCGCCCTCGCCGCGCTGAGGACTCCCCCCGACGTGAGCTCCGTCGTCGAGGAGCGCGAGCGCCTCGCGGCGGAGTTGCGAGCGCTCGGCTACGAGCCGATGCGCTCGTGGGCGAACTTCGTCTACGTCCCCGTCGACGACGCGGAGGCGGTCCACGCGCGCCTGCTGCAGCGAGGTTGCGTCGTGCGCCTGCAGCCGGGGGGCATCAGAATCAGCGTCCGCGATCGCGAGGACGACGACCTGCTGCTCTCGGCGCTCGCCGGCGAACCGGAGCCGCAGTCGCGCACGGCGCGGTCGGTTCGCGCGACGGCCGAGACGACGATCCGCATCCGGCTCGGGCTCGACGGTGCCGGCCGCGTGCGCATCGGCACCGGCGCGGGGTTGTACGACCACTTCCTCGAGCAGCTCGCGTTCCACGGGGGCTTCGACGCGGTCGTCGAAGGGAGCGGCGATCTCGAGACCGGCGACCACCACACGTCGGAGGACACCGCGATCGCGTTCGGCGAGGCGGTCGACCGCGCCCTCGGCGACCGCCGCGGCATCGCACGTTACGGCTCCGCCGTCGTGCCGATGGACGACGCGCTCGCACGCGCCGCCGTCGATCTCGGCGGACGCCGCGGCGCCGAGATCTCGCTCGCCGTCGACCCCGGGCTCGCGCGCCACGTCCTGGAGAGCTTCGCGCACGCCGGCCGGATGACCTTGCACGTCAGCGCAGAGGGGATCGATCCGCATCATGTGGCCGAGGCCGCGTTCAAGGCCGTCGGCCGCGCGTTGCGCGATGCGTCCCGCGTCGGCGGCGACGAGCTGCCCTCGACGAAGGGCGTCCTCTGAAAACGGTGGCGATCTGCCGGTACGGCGCGGGCAACGTGCGCTCGGTCGAGCTCGCGTTCCGCCGCCTCGGGGCGGAGCTCGTCGACGACGTCGAGCTCGCCGACCTCGCCGTCCTGCCCGGCGTCGGCTCCGCGCGCACCGCCATGGCCGGTCTGCGCGAACGCGGGCTCGACGAGGTGCTGCGCGCACGCACGAAGCCGACGCTCGGCATCTGTCTCGGCCTGCAGCTGGCGCTCGAGGCGAGCGACGAGGACGGCGGCGTCGACGGCCTCGCGCTCGTGCCGGGCCGCGCGGTGCGCGTCGCGGCGCAGCGCGTGCCGCGCATCGGCTGGGCCAAAGTCGAGCCTGAAGGCGAGGCGTACTGGTTCGCGCACTCGTACGTCGCAGACTCCCCGGCCACGGTGGCGACGAGCGAGGGCCTCGCCGCGATCGTCGAGCACGGCTCGTTCACGGGCGTGCAGTTCCATCCCGAGAAGAGCGGCCTTGCCGGCGCGCGCTTCCTGGAGCGATGCCTCTCCCGCGCCTGATCCCGTGCCTCGACGTCGCCTGCGGGCGCGTCGTCAAGGGTGTGCGCTTCCAGGGGCTGCGCGACGTCGGCGATCCGGTCGAGCTCGGGGCCGCGTACTCGGACGCGGGCGCCGACGAGCTCGTCTTCCTCGACATCACGGCGACGCTCGATGCACGGGCCGCCGCGGTCGCAACCGCGGCACGCGTCGCCGAGCAGGTGACGATTCCGTTCACGTTCGGCGGTGGGATTCGCAGCGTCGACGACGCGTGTGCGGTGCTCGAAGCCGGCGCCGACAAGGTGAGCGTCAACTCCGCGGCGCTTGCGCGGCCGGAGCTGATCGGCGAGCTCGCGGAGACGCTGGGCACGCAGGCGGTCGTCGTCGCGATCGATACGGAGCAGGGGCGCGTGCGGTCGCATGCGGCGACCAAGGACGCCGGGCGAAACACGCTCGAGTGGGCGCACGAGTGCCAGGAGCGCGGGGCGGGCGAGCTGCTGGTTACATCGATCGACCGCGACGGCACTCGTGGCGGCTACGACCTCGAGCTCTTGAGCCGGATCGGTGAAGTCGTGTCGGTCCCCGTGGTCGCCTCTGGCGGCGCCGGGAACGCACAGCACGTTGCCGACGCCCTCGGCGTCGCATCGGCGGCTCTGCTCGCGTCGATTCTTCACGAGGATCCCGAACGGCTCGTAGCGCTGCGCGCGGAGCTGCGCGAGCTCGGAGTCGAGCTCCGGTGAAACCGGCGATCGTGCAGGACGCGCGCGACGGCCGGGTGCTGATGCTCGCGTGGATGGACGAGGAAGCCGAGCGGCTCACGCGCGAAACGGGGGAGGCCTGGTTCTGGAGCCGATCCCGCGAACGGCTCTGGAAGAAAGGGGAGAGCTCGGGCAACACGCTCGTCGTCGAGGAGATCCGGGAGGACTGCGACGACGACACGCTGCTGCTGCGCGTGCATCCGAGCGGGCCGACCTGTCACACCGGCTCCCGCTCGTGTTTCGCGCCCGAGCTGTGGCGGACGGTCGTCGAGCGCGTGCGCGAGCGGCCGGACGGCTCGTACGTCGCGGCGCTCGCGGCAGGCGGCGTCGGTCAGGCGGCGCAGAAGCTCGTCGAGGAGGCCGGGGAGGCGGCGATTTCCGCAGCGTCGAAGGACGGCCGGCTCGTCGAGGAAGCCGCAGACGTGCTCTTCCACCTGTACGTCCTGCTCGCAGTCGCCGGCGTCGACATCGCCGACGTCGAGGACGAGCTCGTTTCGCGTCGCCGCTGACCCGGAAAAACGCAGAGGTGCACCGCGCTGCGCTCGTCTTCGTCATCGCCACGCTCCATCATCCGGCGGCGATCTTTCGCACGCCGAGCCTGCACGCGCCGATGCACCGCACCCTGCCGACCTACACGCCGCTCTCGCATCAGCGCCTGTCGGTCCCCGTGCTCGGCAGGCGGAAAGGCTTTCTGCACGTGCTCCTCCCCGGCCGCCCGAACGGCCACACCGGCTGGATCCAGGCGAAGCAGGCGAGGACGTGGAAGACGCCGTGGCACGTCGTCGTCAAGACGCACTCCAAGCGGCTCTTCGTTTTCCATGGCAGGAAGATCGCCCGCAGCTTCCCGGTGGTCGTCGGCGCGAGCTCTACACCGACGCCGCGTGGGCGGTTCTATGTCGAAGAGGCATTGATCCTCCCGCACCGGTCACTCGGCTGGCCGGACGCGTTCGCGCTCAGCGCGCGCTCGAAGGTGTTCCAGGAATTCGACGGTGGGCCCGGCCAGATCGCCATTCACGGCATCTACGGCATCGGCGGCACGCCGGGTCACGCGCAATCGCACGGCTGCATCCGGGCGACGAGCACGGCGCTCAGATGGATGATCCACCGCTTCGGGACCGGGACGCCGGTCGACATCCGCTAGCGGCGCGGATCGCGGTCGCGCACGATCGTCGCTGCTTCGCCGAACTTCTCGATCACGCTGTAGGCCGGCGTGGTCTCGATCACGTGCTCGACGTCCGGGAACTCGTGTCCGGGGACGACGACGAAACGGAGCGGCGAGGCGCGAAGCTCCTCGTACTTCGTCAGCGTCACCGGCACGCGCTGCGCGCAAGCAGGGTCGCCGCACTCGCACAGGAAGTCGAAGGTGCGGCTCTCGCCGCCCGCGGAGAACGAATGCGCGACGGCGCCGACCTCCTCGTTCAGGTCACGGAACAGCGCCTCGTTCTCGGCGATCCGCCGTGCGCGGTCGTCCATGCGTGGTTCCGACGCTAGCGCAGTCGGGTCGCGACTCCAAGACGAGCCCCGAAAACGGGAGGCCCCGCGTGAGCGGGGCCTCCGGTAGTGCGTACGAGCGAGCGGTGCTACTCGTCAGACGACTCGCTCGAGCCGTTCGACCTCCGGGCCTCGCTCTCCGAGCCGAGGCCGCCGATCGTTCCGAGCGAGGGCGTCGTGCCGACTCCACTTGGGGTCAGCATTTCCGCGCCCGTCGTTTCGATCGCGGGGGTCGTCGTGCCTGAGCGACTCGTGCCCGTCCGCGTGCGCGCCGAGGTGCTGCGCGACGCGGAGCGCCGAGTCGTACTGCTCCCGCCCGTGCGACGGGTGGTTCCGCTACTCCGTGCTGTTGTCGCGCGGGCGGCGGTACGGCCTGTGGTGCTGCGCCGTGCCGCCGGCTTGCGGCGGCGTGCGGCCGGCTTGCGGCGTGCGGCCGGCTTGCGTGCCGCCGGCTTGCGTGCCGTGCTGCGGCGAGCCGCCGGCTTGCGCGCGGTCGAGCTGCGCCGTGCTGCCGGCTTGCGGGCCGTCGAGCTGCGGCGGGCGGCCGGCTTGCGTGCTGCCGGCTTGCGGGCCGTCGAGCTGCGGCGGGCGGCCGGCTTGCGTGCTGCCGGCTTGCGGGCCGTCGAGCTGCGGCGAGCCGCCGGCTTGCGTGCTGCCGGCTTGCGTGCCGTGGTGCGCCGTGCCGCCGGCTTGCGTGCTGCCGGCTTGCGTGCGGTCGCGCTGCGGCGAGCTGCGGGCTTCCGCGCCGTCGTGCGGCGGGCAGCCGGCTTGCGCGCCGACGTTGTACGGCGCGTGCTAGTACGGCGCGCCGGCTTGCGGGTGGTCCCACCGGACGACCGTGTCGTTCCGCTGGACCTTCTGCGTGCTGTTGCCATCTGCTCCCTCCTAGTGGGCGATGTCGGTGGCAACGCTGACCTGTGCAGTATGCGCGCTGCCTCGGCTGACATTCAGCAGGAACCGCATCTCTCCTACTTCGAGATGTCCTCGACGAGGTCACCTGTCTGCGCGTCGGAAGCGTTGCGAGCAATGTCCGCTTGGGCAACGATGCCGACGAGTTTCCCATCTTCTTCGACGACAGGCAAGCGACGCACCTGATGTCTTGCCATCAGACGCAGCGCTTCTGACAACTCCTGCTGTGGATCGATCGTCACCAGATCGCGTGACGCTATCTCTCCGACCGTCACTGACTCGGGGGATTTTCCCTCGGCGACGACACGAACCGCGATGTCGCGGTCGGTCACTGTGCCGACGAGCTTCTCGCCTTCGACGACCGGCACGATCCCGGCGTCCTCGTCGCGCATCAGTCGTGCCGCGTCGATCACGCTTGCGCCGCCTTCGAGCGCATGCGGGTCCTTCGTCATCACGTCGCGGATGCTTTCCGCCATCACTGTCCCCTTTTCTTCGCTGTTTGCCATGTGGATAACTGCCCCCGCGACACGCAATGCAAACGGCACGCACATGCGTTGCGTGCCGTATGCGTTGCAGTTGGTGTACGCGTTACGACTTGTTCGCAGTCGCCTTGCCGCCCTTGCGGCCGGCGGCTTTCTTCTGCGCAGTCGTTCCGCCCTGCGACGAGTTGCTGCGCGAGGAGCTGGAGGAGCCGGACTTCTTGCCGCCGCGGCTCGACGAGCCGGAGGAGTTCGAGATCTTCGCTGCGCGCTCCTTCGACATGCCCTTGTCCTTCAGCGCCTCGTACTGCTTCTCGTTCTTGACGTTGCTGCTCTTGTTGGGCATGCAGGAAAATTTCCCGTCTGTGCGGGAAAATCACCTGCGTGACCATCAAGATCCGCCGACTCGGCGGCGACGACGCGTCGGTGTTCGTCGAGCACCGCGAGCTGCTCGACGACCCGCATGCGATCCTCCTCGTCGCCGTCGACGACGAGGAGGAAGTCGGCTTCGTCCTGGCGTACGACCTGCCGCGCCGTCATGGGAACCTTCGGCAGCTCTTCGTCTACGAGGTCGACGTGCTCGCATCGCATCGACGGCGGGGCATCGGTCGGCTGCTGCTCGAGCAGCTCGCCGAGCTCGGCATCCGCGAGGCCTTCGTCCTCACCGAGCCGGACAACGAGGCGGCGAACCGGCTCTACGAACGCGTCGGCGGGACGCGATCGGACGTGGCGATGTGGGATTTCGAGTTCGGGGAGGAGAGGAAGAGCTAGTCGGCCTCGGGATCGTCGCCGCCGCCGGTGTCCTTCTGCGTCGGGTCGGGCACGGGCGACTCGTCGAGCTCATCGTTCCTGTCGTCTTCGCGAGGGTGTTCCATATCCTGTTCGCTCATGAAGGTCGTCCTGCCCGACAGCACCGAGCTTGAACTTCCCGACGGGGCCACCGGTCTCGACGCTGCGCGCGCGATCGGGCCGAAGCTCGCCGAGCAGGCGGTGCTCGTCCGCTCGAACGGCGCCGTGCAGGATCTGCGGCTGCCGCTGCGGGACGGGCAGCCGGTCCAGTTCCTGACGACGCGCGACACCGACGACCCCGACGCGCTCTACGTCCTCCGTCATTCGAGCGCGCACCTGCTCGCCGAAGCCGTGCGCCGTCTCCATCCCGGCGTGAAGATCGCGATCGGGCCGCCGATCGAGAACGGCTTCTACTACGACTTCCTCTTTCCGGAGCCGATCCGCGAGGAAGATCTCGAGGCGATCGAGGCGGAGGTCAAGCGCGAGATCGAGGAGGGGCGCGAGTGGTCGCGGGAGGAGATCTCGCGCGACGAGGCGCGCGAGCGCTTCAAGGCGGAGGACGAGCCGTTCAAGGTCGAGCTCGTCGATACCGCAGAGGGCGAGATCTCGCTGTACACCCAGGGCGACTTCACCGACCTCTGCCGCGGCCCGCACCTGCAAGACACGAAGCCGATCAAGGCGTTCAAGCTGACGAGCCTCGCCGGTGCGTATTGGCGCGGCGATTCGTCGAAACCGCAGCTGACGCGCATCTACGGCACCGCGTTCTTCCGGCAGGAAGACCTCGACGCGCACGTGCAGCAGCTCGAAGAGGCGCGCCGGCGGGATCATCGCAAGCTCGGCGTCGAGCTCGATCTCTTCCATCTCGACGACATCTCGCCCGGCTCGCCGTTCTGGCACCCGAAGGGGCAGGTGATCTGGAACGAGCTCGAGGCCGTGCGCAAGCGCGAGAACGCAAAGCGCGGCTGGCTGGAGGTGCAGACGCCGCTCATCTACGACCAGCGCCTGTGGGAGCTGTCCGGTCACTGGGAGAAGTACCGCGAGCACATGTTCCTCATTCCGGAGCCGGACCGGACGTTTTCGATCAAGCCGATGAACTGCCCGGGCCACATGTGGCTCTACAACAGCCGGCTCCGCTCGTATCGCGACCTGCCGCTCCGCTACGCGGAGGCGGCGCCGCTGCACCGCAACGAGCTCGCCGGTGCGCTGCACGGGTTGACGCGCGTCCGCAAGGTCACCCAGGACGACGGCCATGCGTTCTGCACGCGGGAGCAGATCGAGGAGGAGATCTTCAGCTGCCTCGACCACGTGAAGTACCTCTACGACCTCTTCGACCTCGGCGCGAAGTTCGAGCTCTCGACTCGGCCCGACAACCGCCTCGGCACCGACGAGGAGTGGGACTTCACGGAAGGAGCGCTGAAGTCGGCGCTCGAGCGCCGTGGTCTCGAGTACGAGCTGAACGAGGGGGACGGCGCCTTCTACGGCCCGAAGATCGACCTGCACATGGAGGACGCGCTCGGCCGGTCGTGGCAGGTCGGCACGATCCAGCTCGACAACGCGACGCCGCGCCGGCTCGGCTGCACCTACATGACGGCCGACAATAAAGAGGAGACGCCGTACGTCATCCATCGGGCGCTCTTCGGCTCGTTCGAGCGGTTCATCGGCATCCTCACCGAGCACTACGCGGGCGCGTTCCCCTTCTGGATCGCGCCTGTCCAGGTCCGGGTGCTGCCGGTCTCCGAGGGGCACCTCGAGCCCGCGTCCGTGCTTGCCGCGCGGATCGCCGAGGCCGGCTACCGGGTCGACGTCGGCGAGCCGACGGAGACGATCGGCAAGCGGATCCGCGCCGCCGAGCTCGAGAAGATCCCGTTCACGGTCGTCTTCGGCGATCGCGAGAGCGATGAATCCCTCGCCATCCGCGAACGTGGCGGCGAGCAGACGACGGCGCCGCTCGTGGATTTCCTCGCAAAGCTTGCTACGCTGACAGCCTGAAAAGCAGGGGCGGACCCGTTCCTCACCTCCAAGGCCACAGAGTCTTCGCGGGGTTCAACCGAGTCGAGTGTGACGAGGATGACGGGCCGCTGCATGCAGCGGCTTTTCTGTGTGTCACGCAATCGAGATCAGGAGGAGTAAGCCCAACTTGGTGATCAGTCTTTGAGGCCGAGACGCCGGCCGCAAGAGCAGACCCGGCCCGTCAATCGGGACACGACG
>JAICWC010000032.1 GCA_025934995.1 Thermoleophilia bacterium
CGACGCGCGTGATCTCCCTGCTGAACGCCTCGCGGCGGTCGGCGAGCTCGTTGAACGCGGTCCGCAGCTGGCGGGCGATCCCCGTTCCGGCGGCCCCGTGACCGGGTACGGAGAGCCGGAGCGCGAAATTGCCGTCGCGTGCTGCCTCGAGCGCGTGCAGGAGCTCCTCGAGCTCGGCATGGCTCATCCCGCGGTCGTCGCCGGCGCGCTTCGCGCCGTTCGACCGCGTCCCGTTCTTCGTCGTGGCGCGAGCCCCCCGCTTGCGGCGCTCGAGCTCAGGTCCGATTGCCACAGAGATCCTCCAGTTCGAATCGTTGGGTCCCGGCCAGCCCTTCGATAGGACTGGTATTGCGTGGGGAATGGCCGCGGAAACGGCGCCCCCATTTTCCAAGCTACAAATACCCCTTGAAAATACGCCACGATCGGTGCGAAAGCCCGAAAGCGAGTTCAAAGGATAGGCCAAACGGCCTACGGCGTCTAGCCTCGAGACCTAGGCGGCCGGTGCGAGAGCATGGGCCAGATCGGCCCAGAGCGCCTCGGGATCCTCGAGCCCGACGCTGAGACGGAGGAGGCCGGGCGGGACGCGGTCGCCCTCCCAGCGGGCGCGGCTCTCCATGACCGACGTGACGCCGCCGAGGCTCGTCGCGTTGACGATCAGCCTCGTCGAGGTCTCGACCCGCCGCGGATCGTCGACGTCGAACGAGATCAGACCGCTGATCCCCGGGTAGCGGACGGTGTGAACGGCGGGGTGCGCCCGCAGCCGTTCGGCGAGCAGGGTGGCCGATTCGGTCTGCCGATGGACGCGTAGCTCGAGCGTCTTCAGTCCCCGCGAGAGGAGCCACGCGGAGTCGGGCGCCGGTGAGATGCCGCTCCGGGTCCGGAAGAGCTTCAACTCCGACAGGTCGCGTCCGACGACGGCGCCCGCGAGCACGTCGTCGTGACCGGCGAGATATTTCGTCGCCGAGTGGAGCACGTAGTCCGCGCCGTGCTCGAGCGGCCTCAGGAACACCGGCGTCGCGACGGTCGAGTCGACGACGACCGGTGCGGGGTGTGCAGCCGCGGTCTCGAGGTTCGGCATCGTGAGAAACGGGTTCGACGGCGCTTCGAGCCAGACGAGCTGTACGCCGTCGGGCGGCGGGCCCGTCTGGTCGAACTCGACGTGCTTCAGGCCCCACTTGTGCAGCGACGAGAACGTGACGCCCGTGCCGTAGTACGCGCCGGCGGCGAGCGCGACCGTGTCCCCGGGCTGCAGGAGCGAGAGCACGAGGGCGGTCGTCGCGCCCGCGCCCGACGGGAAGAGGAGCGCCTCTCCGCCTTCGAGCTCTCCGACCGCGCGCTCGGCTGCTGCCACGGTCGGGCTGCCGTAGCGCGAGTAATAGAAGTCGCGCGGCTCGCCTCGTTCGTCGTACGGCCAGATGGTGGAACGGTCGAGCGACTCCATCAGGCCGACTCTACGGGTCGCAAGTCCTCCAGCCGCCCCATCTTGGCGAGCGGCGGGAAGACCTTCGTCCAGACGCCTGCGATCCCCATCGTCAGCGCGCCGCCGACGACCACCGACGTCACGGTGCCGAACAGCGTCGCGACGACGCCGGACTCGAATGCTCCGAGCTCGTTCGACGCGCTGATGAACACCATCTCCACCGCGGTGACGCGACCGCGCAGCTCGTTCGGCGTCACGAGCGCGACCGTGCTCGAGCGGATGTTGACGCTGAACATGTCGACGAAGCCGATGACTGCGAGGAAGACGAGCGTCACCGGCAGCCAGCGGGACGCGCCCCAGACGACCGTCGCGGCCCCGAAGGCGGCGACGCACAGCATCAGCGTCGGGCCTGCCGGCCGCTGGAGCGGTCGGCGCGCGAGCAGGATCGCAGCACTCAACGCGCCGACGGCCGGCGCCGCGCGGAGCACGCCGAGCCCGATCGGCCCGACGTGGAGGATGTCGCGTGCGTATACCGGCAGCAGCGCGACGGCACCGCCGAAGAGCACCGCGAACAGGTCGAGGCTGATCGCGCCCAGAAGGATCCGCGCCTGCAGGACGAAGCGGACGCCGGCGACGAGATCCTGGAGGCCCGGCGCCGCGCCGGTGCGCTCGACGCGCGGCGTCCGCAACGTGCCGACGGCGATCGTGGCGATTGCGAACAGGCCGACGGCGACGGCGTAGACGAGCGCCGGCTTCGCCGCGAAGAGCAGTCCGCCGACCGCAGGCCCGATGACGACCGACGTCTGGCTCGCGATCGAGCGCAGTGCCATCGCCCCGGGAACGAGCTCCGGCGGCACGAGCTCCGGCGTCATCGCGCCGTACGCCGGCCATGCGATCGAGTTCGCGACACCGGTCAATGCGGCGAGCGCGAGGAACGGCCACAGCTGCCGTGCCCCGTGCAGCGTCACGACGAGCAGCAGCGCCGACACGGTCAGAGCGAGGACGAGGCCCGTCGCGAACATGAACCGGCGCGGTAGCCGGTCGGTCAGCTGACCCATCGGCAGCGCGAGGAGCGGCAGCGGGATGAACTCCATCAGGCCGATCAGGCCGAGATCGAGCGGGTCGCGGTGGATCGCGAACACCTGCCAGCCGATCGCGACCGCGACCATGTTCTCGGCGAACCGCAACGCGAGGATCGCCGCCCACAACTGCGCGAAGCTGCGAATGCGGAGCGCGGGAGGGAGGCGGCGTCTCACCGTGAGCAGGTTAGGCTCCGCCCGAGTGTCCGAGACGCACGACACGACGGCGGCGAAGCTCGCGTGGCTGCACGAGCTGCGCGAGCAGGCGCTGCACGCAGGCAGCGACCGGGCGGTGGCAAAGCGCCGTGAGGTGAATCGTCTCCTCGCCCGCGAGCGTGCGGAGCAGTTGTGCGATCCCGGTTCGTTCGTCGAGCTCGATCGCTACGTCCGCCATCGCGAATCGAACTTCGGGATGATGGAGCGGCGCCCGTACGGCGACGCCGTGGTCACCGGGTACGGAACGATCTTCGGCCGCAGGGTCTTCGTCTTCTCGCAGGACTTCACCGTGTTCGGCGGCTCGCTGAGCGAGGTCTTCGCCGAGAAGATCTGCAAGGTCATGGATCTCGCCGTCAAGTTCGGCTGTCCGGTGATCTGAATCAACGACTCGGTCGGCGCGCGCATCCAGGAGGGCGTCGTCTCGCTCGCCGGGTATGCCGAGATCTTCTGGCGCAACGTGCAGGCATCCGGCGTCGTCCCGCAGATCTCGCTCGTCATGGGGCCCTGCGCAGGCGGCGCCGTCTACTCGCCCGCGATCACCGACTTCATCTTCATGGTCGAGGGCTCGTCGTACATGTTCATCACCGGCCCCGACGTCGTGAAGACGGTGACCGGGGAGGAGGTCTCGTTCGAGGAGCTGGGGGGTGCGCAGGCGCATGCGACGAAGTCGGGCGTGGCGCACTTCGTCTCCGCCGACGAGCAGTCGTGTCTGGAGGATGCGCGCTACCTGATCTCGTTCCTGCCGCAGAACAACCGCGAACAGGCGCCGCGCACGACCGGAACCGACCCGCGCGACCGCGAGGACGCCGAGCTCGACACGCTGATCCCGGACTCGCCGAACAAGCCGTACGACATGCACGAGGTCATCCGCCGCGTCATCGACGACGGCGAGTTCCTCGAGGTCCAGGAGCACTTCGCGGAGAACATCGTCACGGGGTTCGCGCGGCTCGGCGGGCACGCGGTCGGCGTCGTCGGCAACCAGCCGCGCGCGCTCGCAGGCGTGCTCGACATCGACGCGTCCGACAAGGCGGCGCGCTTCGTCCGCACGTGCGACGCGTTCAACCTTCCGCTGCTCACGTTCGTCGACGTCCCTGGGTTCCTGCCCGGCACCGAGCAGGAGTGGGGCGGGATCATCCGGCACGGGGCGAAGCTGCTCTACGCGTTCGCGGAGGCGACGGTTCCGAAGCTGACGGTGATCACGCGAAAGGCGTACGGCGGTGCCTACGACGTCATGAGCTCGAAGCACATCCGCGCCGACTTCAACTTCGCGTGGCCGACCGCCGAGGTCGCGGTGATGGGGCCGGAGGGCGCGGTCAACATCATCTACCGCGACCGTGCGCCGGAGGAGCGGGCCGAGCTGATCGCCGACTACAAGGAGCGGTTCGCGAATCCGTACACAGCGGCCGAGCGAGGCTACGTCGACGAGGTGATCGAGCCGCGCAAGACGCGTCCGACGTTGATCGACGCCCTGGAGACGGCCCTGACCAAACGGGAGCCCCGCCCCCAGCGGAAGCACGGGAACATCCCGCTTTAGCGCCCGCCGATCCGGGTACAGCCCGGGCATGCCCAAACGCGAGAAGGTCCCAGAGACGAAGGAGATCAAGCCGAACCGCGAGCAGCGGCGGCATCCCGAGAAGTTCGAACGCCCGGAGAACGAGCCGCTGTCCCGCTCGCACGACGCACAGCCGGAGCTCCCGGAGCAGGGCAACGAGGACGTCGCGAGCGTTCGAGCGAAGAACTCGCGGCACGGGAAGAAGACCGCCGACAAGTGGAACCAGTGAGACCCGGCTAACGTCGAGCGGTGCTCGCGAGCCTCCGCAAGTACCGCAACTACCGCCTCTACTTCGCTGGTCAGATCGTCTCGTACAGCGGTTCGTGGATGCAGGACACGGCCCTGCCGTGGCTCGTCCTGCAACTGACGCACTCGCCGTTCCAGGTGGGATTGCTCGTCTTCTGCCGCTACGGGCCGTTCATGGTCGGCGGTCTGTACGGCGGCGTCATCGCCGACCGCTTCGACAACCGGCGCGTGCTGATGTTCTCGCAGAGCCTCGCGATGTGCGTCGCCGCTGCGCTGGCCGTCGTGTCGTTCACCGGGTCCGGCGGCGTCTCGCTCCTCTATGTCCTCGCCACCGGAACGGGCGTGGCGCTGATCTTCGACAACCCGAGCAAGCATGCGCTCATCTACCAGCTGGTCGAACGCGAGGACCTGCCGAATGCCGTGTCCCTCAACGTCAGCCTGCAGAACAGCGCGAAGATCGTCGGCCCGGCGCTCGGCGGCGTCCTGATCGCAGCCGTCGGCGCAGGCTGGTGCTTCACCGTCAACGCGTGCTCGTTTCTCGCCGTGCTGGCCGCGCTGATCGCGATGCGGGCCGCCGAGCTCTTCCCGATCACGCGTGGCGAGCGTCAGGGTGGGCTCCGCGCGCTGCGCGAGGGCGTCGCGCACGTGCGCGAGTCCCGCCTCCTCCTGACGATCATGGGGATCGGTGTCGTGCTCGGGCTCTTCGGCTTCAGCGCGATGCGGACGCTCCTCTCGGTGCTCGCCGGTGAGACGCTGCACGGGGGCCCGAGGACGTTCGGGGCGCTGTTCGCCGCCTACGGCGCCGGTGCCGTGGCCGGTGCGCTTGCCGGAGCCGCACGAACATGGACGGGACGGCGGTTGCTGATCGCAGGCGCGCTGCTCTTTTCCGCACCCGTGCTCGGCCTCGCGGCGGTGCACGTGACGGTGCTGCGGCGTTCCTCCTCTTCCTCGCCGGCGCGGGCTGGGCCACGTGGTCGGGGCAGGCACTCGCGCAGGTGCAGCTCGCGGCGCCCGACGCGCTCCGGGGCCGCGTGATCAGCCTCTACACGTACACCGTCCTCGCGTCAGCGCCGCTCGGCGGCCTGCTGGGAGGCTGGCTCGCGCAGCGGGGCGGAACGATGCTGGCGTTCGCCGTGTCGGGGAGCGCCGGCGTGGCGGCCGCACTCGTCGGAGCCGCCGTCTTGCAAGGGACGCGTCTGCCGATGAACCGCGTCGCCCTCGAGGCCACCCCCGAGGATGTTGCGTCCTGAGGTGAGCTGATTCGCCGAGCTAGCGCGCGAGCTCGGCGACGCGCGGGCGGACCCCGAGCTCTTCCGAGAACGCCTCGACGATCTGGGGGTCGAACTGCGTTCCGGAGCAGCGCTCGAGCTCCTCCAATGCCTCGCGCGGAGACAGCGGCTTGCGGTAGACGCGCTCGCTCGTCATCGCGTCGTAGGCGTCGGCGACGAAGATGATGCGTGCGCCGAGCGGGATCTCGTCGCCGCGCAGCCGGTCGGGATAGCCGTCGCCGTCCCAGCGCTCGTGATGGTGGAGCACCCACTCTGCGATCGGCTCGACGCCGAGGCTCTCGAGCATCCGATAGCCGATCTGCGGATGGCGCTGGAGCACGAGCCGCTCGGACTCGTTCAGCTCGCTCGGCTTGCGCAGGATCTCCTCGGGGATCGCGAGCTTGCCGAGGTCGTGGAGGCTCGCGGCGAGGCGCGTGAGCTCGATCGACGAATCGTCGCTCCCGAGCCGGCGCGCGATCCGCGCCGCGAGGTCTGCGACGCGCTCCGAGTGGGAGCCCGTGTACGCATCGCGGGCGTCGACGGCCTTCGCGAGAGACGCTGCTGCGCGGTACCGCGCGGCGCGATCGGGCGAGTCCGCGAGCTGCTGGAGCTGCGCGAGCTCGATCTTCGCCGCCTCGTAGGTGCGCGCGCGGTTCTTGCCGTCCTCCTTCGCCCAGTAGAGCGCGGAGTCGGCGAGTCGGATCAGCTCGTCGCGCCCGACGCCCTGGATCGGGAACGTTGCGACGCCGGCGCTCACCGTCAGCGATCCGACCTGATCGAGCTGTGCGGCGCCGACGCGCTCGACGATCGACCGGGCGACGGCAACCGCATTGCGGTCGTCGAGGCCCGGCAGCAGCACGGCGAACTCGTCGCCGCCGAGACGGAAGCTCTCGCCGCCCTGGCGCAGTCGCGCCGCGACCTGGCCGAGCACACGGTCGCCCACCGGATGGCCGAAGTGGTCGTTGACGCTCTTGAAGTCGTCGATGTCGACGAGGCAGAGGCTGAGCGACGTGCCGCTCTCCTCGGCCGCCGCGAGCTCGCGCTGCAGCCGTTCGTGGAAGCTGCGGTGGTTGCCCAGGCCGGTCAGCGGGTCGGTCAGCGCGAGCTGCATCGCCTTCAGCGCGGCGAACGTCGACCGCTGGTAGAGCGCGATCGCGAACAGCGGCCCGACGAGCGCGAAAGAGAGCGCCGGCGAGCGCTCCCACATGACGACGAGCATCAGCGCCGCGGACGTCATCAGCGCGAAGGGCGCAGTCGTGCTGCGGATGTTGTCGACCATGAGTTTGACGAACGGCTTGCCCGACGAGGCGGCGAGCACGGCGCTGATCAGGACGAGGTTGACGACCCAGTTGTAGAGAAACGAGCAGAGGGCGAGGCGCGCGATCAGGGCCCCCACCGAATGACCGGGAATCGTGCGCACCGCGAGGCCGGCGATCGTCGCCGAGAGCGCGAACATCGCGCCGTTGTAGGCGACCCGCAGCGGGGGGCGGTGCCCGATCAGGTGCGTGACGGTGGCGCCGCCGGCGGCGACGAAGATCCCCGCCTGCCAGCCGAACAGCACGACCGTCGCGACCGCGAAGACGAGCCCGAGCGTGACGCCGCCGGCGTCGACGCCTTCCACCGGCACCGGGAAACGCTCGACGAGCGCCATCCCGAGGAAGAGCGCGAGGATCGCGAGCTCAGAGCCGAGCGAATGCGACGCGCGGGCGTACGTGAAGCACGCAACGACGGTCGCGATGACCCCCGCCACGATGACGGGGGCCACGATCGCGAGAACTCTGGAAGATGGGGTGGAGGTGGTGCTCACCGCCCCTTTTGGGGGGCGGGCGCGCTTCCTCGGAGCGCTCCGTGCATCTCCCCTCTCCCCTTACGACCGGCCGGTTACCAGCCGAAGCTGTACGGCGACCAACCGAAGCTGCCGAGCAGGGATGCGAGCATCACGAGCAGCGCCAGCAGGATCAGAAGCCGCGGTTTCCATTCCAGCATTTCTTCCTCCAGAGCAATTGGGACGCCAGACCTCCAGATCTTCACCGCTCGAGGCGTTCCGTGAAATCACCCGATGGAGTGATCGTGGAATTGCGGACGTTTCTCCCCCGAAAGGGATAGCCGTACGTCAGGAAGAAAGGCCAGCCTCCGCGAGCGGGCGCCGGGCCCACGCGAACTCGCTGCGATACCAGCCGGTAAGGCTCGCGACTGCGACGCCGTACTCCGAGGAGTGGATGAACCAGCCGTTACCGAGATAGATGCCCATGTGCCCCACCTGCGACGGCTGCGAGCGCGGGCCCTTGTCGCCGAAGAAGAGGACGTCGGCGGGCTCGAGCTTCGCGAACGGGACCCGTCGGGACGCGGGCACCTCGCCGCTCATCTCGAAGGTCGTTCGGCCGCGGAGCGTCGACGCGAGAGCGCCCTCGCCGGGATACCACTGCTCCTTGTAGACGCGCCAGACGAAGCCCGAGCAGTCGTAGCCGCCGCGCGAGGTGACCCCGAAGGGGCTCTCCGTCGTGTCGCTTTCGCCGCCCCAGATGTACGGCATGCCGATGTGGGCGACCGCGGTGTCGAGGATCCGGGTCTGCCATTGCGTCAGCGCCGGCAGGGAAAACTCCTGGGCCGCCTGCTCGACGCCCGCCACTTGCCAATCGGAGAAGCCGAGGATCTGGGCGAGCGAGTACGCGGCTTCGGCGCGGGAGGCGGTGTCCTGGGGACGGAGCTCCAGCGCATCCTCGTTCGCCGGATGGTTCAGCCGGAGGCCGAGGAGCCGCGCGACGACCTCGGTGCCGAAGCGGGACGGCACCTTCAAGCCGGCGGCCCGGGCGTTCTTCGCGAACGTCGACGCGGCGTCGTTCAGCCCGAGGGCTTCGACGAGGCGGGCGTCCAGCTCCCACATCTGGACGGGGCGGCCGCCGTCCGCGAGCTGCTTCGGCGCCGCGGGCGGCGGCGTCGGGACGGCAGTCGTGGTCGTGATGGTCGTCGTCGTCCCGGGGGTCGTGATCGCCGGGTCGGTGACGGTCGGCGGGCCCGGCACGTTCTCCGGGTCGCCCGCCTCCGGCGCCGGCGAGAGCCGTGCCTTCAGGTCGAAGACGAGGTTTTCGAGCGCCTGCGCGGTCAGCGGGTCGCTGCCGCGGAAGGTCTGGACGTTCGTCGCACCCATCAGCCCCGCCGCGGCGACCGCGCGGATCTGGGGCGCGGCCCACGACGCGGGCCGCTCGGTTCCCGCATGCGCGGCCGCGGCCGATGCGAGCAGGGCAGCGCAAGCGAGAGGTGCGATGCGGCGGCTCATCACTGTGCCCATCGACCCGAGGCGGCGACCACTTTAGGCTTGAAAGCATGAATCTCGAAATCACGCCCGAGCCGTCGGATGAGGAGCGCGCGGCGATTCTCGCCGCCCTCCCCGAAGAGACATCTACCTCACAAAATCTTTCCTTCGAGGACGCTCCAGAGCCGTAACCCGAGCCTCCGCGCGGACGTTTCCCTCACATGTTCGAGGAGTGCATCCGCTGCAACGAGGCTCCGGCCGTCGACGAGCTCGGCTACTGCGGGCATTGCCACTGGGCTGTCCGGGCCGAAGTCGAGGAGGGCTTCTACCAGTTGCGCGAATACCTGCGCGCGTGGGCGCGGTTCAGCGACTGGTGCAACGCCCGTGGCCTTACGCCGGCTTAGCGGTCGCTCTTCCCTTGAAGAGCGACGGCGCACTGCGGGCGTAGTCGAGGCCTGACACCCACGTCAGCACGACGGCGACGAGCAGCGCCCACCACGCCACGCGGTCGCTCCATGCGCCTGCCGCGGCGAAGCCGCCGAGCGCGGCTGCGATCGCCTGCGCCCACGTCTTGAGCTTTCCGAGGTCGCGCGCCGCGAGCACGATGCCGCGCTCGATGGCAGCTTGGCGCAGGCCGGTGATCAGCACCTCGCGCACGACGATCGCCGCGACCATCCAGGCGGGGACGACCCGGAGCCCGACGAGCATGACGAGCGTCCCCAGCACGAGCACCTTGTCGGCGATCGGATCGAGCAGCGAGCCGAGGGCGGACGACCGGCCGTGCCTCCGCGCAAGCCGCCCGTCCAGCCAGTCGGTCGCCATCGCCGCGCAGAAGACGGCGGTCGCCCAGTACGCGTGTCCGTGGAAGTGGAGCGCGTACAGAAGGACGACGACCGGCACCGAGGCAGCGCGCGCGACCGTCAGCTGATCGGCGGGGGACACGAACCAGGAGAATACGGTGCGCCGATGTTCGACAAGGTCCTCGTTGCAAACCGCGGCGAGATCGCGATCCGCGTCTTTCGGACGTTGCGCGAGCTCGCCCTCGGCTCCGTCGCCGTGTACTCGGAGGGAGACGCAGGCGCGCTGCACGTCGCCTACGCGGACGAGGCGTATCTGCTCGGTCCCACGGCCCCGGCCGAGAGCTACCTGAACGTCGACCGGCTGCTCGAGGCGGCGGCGCGCTCGGGTGCCGGCGCCGTTCATCCCGGCTACGGCTTCCTCGCCGAGAACGCCGCGTTCGCGAGCGCGGTCGAGGCGGCCGGGCTCGTGTGGATCGGGCCGCCGCCCTCGGCGATCGAGCTGATGGGCAACAAGACCGCGGCGCGAACGGCGATGCGCGACGCGGGCGTTCCGATCATTCCGGGCACGACCGACCCCGTCCGCTCGGTCGACGAGTTGCTCACGCTCGGCGACGAGATCGGCTACCCGCTGTTGATCAAGGCGGCGGCGGGCGGCGGGGGCAAGGGGATGGAGGTCGTCGAACGCCGCGAGGACGCACAGCGCGCATTCGAGACTGCGCAGCGGCAGGGGCAGGCCTACTTCGCGAACAGCGACGTCTACGTCGAGAAGCTCATCATCGACCCGCGGCACGTCGAGGTCCAGGTGCTGGCGGATGCCCATGGCAACGTCATCCATCTCGGCGAGCGCGACTGCACGATCCAGCGGCGTCACCAGAAGCTCGTCGAGGAAACGCCGTCGCCGGCGGTCGACGATGCGTTGCGGGCGAGGATCGGACAGATCGGCGTCGACGCCGCGCGCGCGTGCGGCTATCGCTCGGCCGGAACGATCGAGGGCCTCCTGACGCAGGACGGCGAGTACTTCTTCATGGAGATGAACACGCGCATCCAGGTCGAGCACACGGTCACGGAGGAGGTGACCGGCGTCGACCTCGTGCGCGAGCAGGTGCGGATCGCGCTGGGGGAGCCGTTGTCGCTTGCTCAGGAGCAGGTGCAGCTCCGCGGCCACGCGATCGAGTGCCGGATCAACGCAGAGGACGTCGCCGCCGGCTTCCTGCCCGCGCCGGCGCCGGTGACGGCCTACAGCGAGCCCTCAGGCCCCGGCGTACGCGTCGATTCGGGTGTCGCCGCGGGCAACGAGGTCTCGGGCGCGTACGACCCGATGATCGCGAAGCTGATCGTGCACGGCGTCGACCGCGAGCACGCGCGCATGCGCATGCTCCGCGCGCTCGACGAGTTCGTGATCGCAGGGCCGAAGACCCTGATCGGCTTCCACAAGGCGCTTCTGTCCCACGAGTGCTTCGTGCGCGGCGAGACCTGCCACGGCCTCGTCGAGTCGGACGAGATGAGAGAGCGTGCTACGGCGATGGAGCCCGAGACACTGCCCGCTGCCTCGAAGCAGGCTCCAGTCGTTCCCGTCGTGCGCGCAGTGGAGGTGAACGGAAAGCGCTTCAGCGTGCGTGTGCTGCAACCGGAGCAGCCGTGGCGCGAGCTCGCGCGGCGTCGCGCCGAGCGTGTTCGCGCCGGCGGGGCCGGCGGCGGCGACGCCGTCGTCTCCCCGATGCAGGGAACGGTGTTGTCGGTCGCCGTTGCGGAGGGCGACGCCGTCGAGTCCGGCACGGTGATCTGCATCGTCGAGGCGATGAAGATGGAGAACGAAGTCCGCGTGCACCGCGACGGCGTCGTGGCCGGGCTCAGTATCGCGGCCGGCGATGCGGTCGGCAGCGGCCAGGTCATCTGTCGTGTCGAATGATTTACCCGTTCCGAACATCGCCGTCCGTAGGGTCGGCAGCGTGCGCGTACTCGGAGCTCTCGTCGCAGCGCTCGCCCTCTCGGGCGTCGCGGGTGCGACGTCTCCACCGGTCGGGCGTATCCCGATCGGGCCGGTCTCGACGATCGCGACGCAGCGCGGTCAGCTTGTCGCCGTCGCGCTTCAACACGCCGCCGGTACGTCGTGGCGCATCGCGCGTGCGCTGAACCCGAAGGTCCTGCGCGAAGTCGACGAGGCGGACGTCGGTGCCAATGTCGTCATCGTCTTCAAGGCGGTTGGCAAGGGGCATGCCACCATCGTCTTTGCCCGCACGCGCGGCGAGACGCCGCACGCGTACGCGTCGCGCTCGTTCAGCGTGACCGTGCGCTAGCCCGCACGCTCATCCGTTGGCGACCGTCACCCAGATGCCGGCGCGTGCGCTGTTGCCCTGCGAATCGAAGACGGCTACCTGCAGGCGGTAGCGCCCGTCGGGAACGCGCGACGAGTCCCAGCCATGAGCGAGGTAGTAGACGAGCCGCGCCGGCTTGTTCGGCCCGTTGAGCGTCGTCCACGGCGCGTAGACGTCGGCGAACTTCTCGCGCGGCGCGAGATACGAGCGGAAGTCGACGGCGGTGTGCCACGCGGCGTTCGCTGCGCCGCTGCGCAGCAACCGCCAGCGGATGTATGCGGGCGCGACCCGCGTCAGGTTCCACGGCGGCGCGGGCAGCGGCGTCGGCGGCGTGTCGTATGCGTCGACCAGCAGGTCGACCGTCCCCGACAACGCGCCGAGGTCGAGCTTACGCGTGCCGCTCGCCGCGAAGAGGGTCACGACGGTGGGGGACGTCGCGTCGACGTACGGCGTGATGCCGCCCGGACGCAGCGGGTTGACGTACTGGCCGTTGTGGAGCTCGGCGAAATGCACGTGCCCGAAACCCGGCTTGATCGTCGCGATCGCCGTGCCCGCACTCACGTGCGTCGCGTCGGCGACGAGCGCATCGACGTGCCAGTAGGAGAACACGCGGTCGCCGGTGTCGGCGACCAGCGCGACGCTGTCGGGTTGGAGCCGCACGACGCCGTCTGCGACGGCATACACCGGCGTGCCGTCCCGAGCCGAGATGTCGATGCCGAAGTGGAACGACGCGGCCTCGGCTCCTTCCTGCCGCGGGTCGTCGAAGAAGCTCCGGACCGGGTGCTGCTCGTCGAACGGCTTCAGCGGCCACCCATACGACGCGTGCGCGACCGCCGGCAGCGCGAGCGTGAGCGCGAGCGCCGCTAGATGGATCGCTGGTAGGCGCGGAAGCACCAGGTCGCGAACATAGACGTGACGGCCGCAAGGCCCGCGAGGAGCAGGAGATAGATGCCGGTCGGCCCCCAGTGTCCTCCGACGAGCACGGCGTTGCGCGCGGCGCTCGTGCCCCAGTTAACGGGGTTGAACTTTGCGATCGCGCGGATCCAGCCGGGCATCAGCGCGACGGTGACGAGGATCGACGAGAGGAACATCAAGGGCATGCCGATCATGTTGGAGACGGCGATCATCGACGCCTGCTTCCGCATCAGGAGCGCGACGCCGTGCGAGAAGCCGGAGAAGACTCCGGCGAGGAGCGCCGAGGCGGCGAGGACGCTCAGCCAGCCGAGGGCGCCGCCGTGCACGCGCACGCCGAGCGCCAGCCCGACGAGGAGGATGACGAGCGCCTGCACGACAGCCGTGAGCCCCGCACGAATGACCTGGGAGAGAACGATCGCGATGCGCACCGTCGGCGCCGCGAGGAAGCGGTCGATCACGTGGCGGTCGAGATCGTTGATCATCGCCATGCCCGACCACATTCCTCCGAAGAACGCGTTCATCGCGACGATCCCCGGCGTCAGGAACTCGATGTAACTGCCGCTCGAGGGGCCCTGCGCGCCGACGCGCTTGAACAGCTGGCCGTAGAGGAGCAGCCAGAGCATCGGCTGGATGATCATCATCACGATCCAGATCGGCTCGCGGCCGAGATTGCGCGCCTGGCGCACGACCATCCACCACGTGTGGCGCAGCAGCGGCATCACGATGCTCCTTCCTTGTCTTCTTCCGAGAACGCGCGGCCCGTGTAGTGGAGGTACACGTCGTCGAGCGACGGCCGCGCCGTTGTGACGGAGGCGACTGCGACGCCGGCGTCGTCGAGCGCCCCGAGGATCGCCGGAATCGCCTGCGCGCCGTTCGGGACGCGGGCACGCACCTGCTGCCCGTCGACGACTGCGTTGCCGGCGATCTGCGCGATCACGCGCTCGGCGTCGGCGAGGCGGCCGTCCACCTCCTGCAGCTCGACCGTGACCGACTCGCCCTCGAGGCCGCGCTTCAGGTCGTCCGGCTTCCCCTCGGCGACGACGCGGCCCTGACTGACGATCGCGACGCGCTCCGCCAGCCGGTCGGCCTCCTCGAGGTAGTGCGTCGTCAGCAGGATCGTCAGAGCTTCCTGCTCGGCGAGCCGCTCGACCTCGACCCACATCGCCGCGCGGGCTTCTGGATCGAGCCCCGTCGTGGGCTCGTCGAGGAACAGGACCTTCGGCCTGTGCACGAGGCCGGTCGCGACGTCGAGCCGGCGCTTCATGCCGCCCGAGTAGCCCCGCGCGACGCGGTCGGCTGCGTCGCGCAGCCCGACGAGCTCGAGCAGCTCGTCGACGCGCGTGTGCAGCGGCTTGCCGCCCATTCCGTGGATGCGGCCCTGCAGCAGGAGATTCTCGCGGCCGGTTGCCTCCCAGTCGACACCGGAGTCCTGGGCGACGTAGCCGATGGCGCTGCGCACGCGGTTCGGGTGGGCGACCACGTCGACGCCCGCAACCTGCGCGAGACCCGAGTCGGGTCGGGTGAGCGTCGTCAGGACGCGCACGGTGGTCGACTTGCCGGCGCCGTTCGGCCCGAGGAGCCCGAAGACCTCGCCGTCCCGCACGCTGAACGAGAGGCCGTCGAGGGCCTGCACGTTCTTGTAGCTCTTGCGGAGGTCCTCGGCGACGATCGCATCCACGTCGCCCGAGGGTAGCGGCGCTAGCTGTCGACGTAGCGTGCGCCGACGAAGACGCCGACGATGCTTCCCACCGCGCCGAACAGGAGCGACTGCACGCCGAGCGAGCTCGCGCCCCAGAGGACGACGGGCACGTAACCGCCGACGAGTCCGCCGAGCAGCACGCCCATTCCGATCACACCACGTCCCACCGAGAACTGATCGGCATCTCGAGCCGCCGTCGTTAGAGTCAGCCGCCGTGGACCTGATGGAGTATCAGGGCAAGGAGCTCTTCCGGCGCGTCGGGATCCCCGTCAGCGACGGGCGACTCGCCACCACTCCCGAGGAAGCGCGCAGGGCGGCGGAGGAGATCGGCGGCCCCGTCGTCGTCAAGGCGCAGGTGCTGACCGGCGGCCGCGGGAAGGCGGGCGGCGTCAAGCTCGCCGACGACCCGGAGGACGCGGAGGCGAAGGCGAACGACATCCTCGGTCTCGACATCAACGGCCACGTCGTCCGCAAGCTCTGGATCGAGAGCGCGTCGGACATCGCGAAGGAGTACTACCTCTCGATCACGTTCGACCGCGGAGCGAAGAAGCCGCTCTTCATGTTCACGACGCAGGGCGGCATGGAGATCGAGCAGGTTGCGGAGGAGAGCCCGGAGGCGCTGATCCGCCTGCACGTCGACCCGAGCGAAGGCTTCCAGCCGTGGGTCGCGCGGCGGCTGATCTACGGGGGCGGCGTCGAGGACGCGGGCGAACAGAAGCAGATCGCCGCGATCGTCGAGAAGCTCTACGCCGCGTTCACGCAGTTCGACGCGATGCTCTGCGAGATCAACCCGCTGATCGTCACCCCGGACGGCGAGGTCAAGGCCCTCGACTCGAAGTTCACGGTCGACGACAACTCTCTCTACGCGCACCCCGACATCGCGGAGATGCGCGACAACGCAGCGGCCGATCCGCTCGAGACGTTTGCGCGGGAGAAGGGCGTCACGTACGTGAAGCTCGACGGCGAGGTCGGCATCTGCGGCAACGGGGCGGGCCTGTCGATGAGCACCGTCGACGTCGTCGCGCACGTCGGCGGCCGTCCTGCGAACTTCTGCGATCTCGGCGGCGGCGGCAACGCGGAAGGCGTCGTCGACGCGCTCGAGGTGATCACGCGCGACCCGCAGGTCAAGTCGATCTTCTTCAACATCTTCGGCGGGATCACGCGCTGCGACGAGGTGGCGCGCGGGATCCTCGAGGCGCTCGACCGGCTCGACATGTCGAGGTACCCGATCGTCGTCCGCCTCGACGGGACGAACTCGGCCGAAGGCCGCCAGATCCTCGCCGACGCCGGGAAGTCGAACATCCATCCCGAGGCGACGATGCTCGACGGCGCACGCAAAGCGGTGGAGCTCGCGAAATGAACGGTGATGTCTGGTCGGAGCGCGCCGAGGCGTATCGCACGAGCGCGATCCACTCGAGCGGGGAGGACCTCGACCTCGTCGTCGCCTGGTGCGAGCCGGCGGAGGGCGTCACCGTCCTCGACGTCGCGACCGGCGGCGGCCATGTCGCGCGCCGCCTGCGCGAGGAGGGCGCGACGGTCGTCACCGTCGATCCGGCGCCGGGGATGCAGGCCGACACGACCGCGCCTGCCGAAGCATTGCCGTTCGCCGACGGCAGCTTCGACGCGGTCGCATGCCGGGTCGCCGCGCACCACTTCGCCGACGTGCTCACCGCAGTCAAGGAGATGGCGCGCGTCGCGAGGGACCGCGTCGTGATCTGCGACAACACGTTCGTCAGCGAGTCGTCCGAGGAGGCCGACCGGCTGCGCGACCCGAGCCACGTGCGCAACTACAGCGCGCCCGAATGGCACAGCTTCTTCGAGCTCGCAGGCCTCGACCTCGTCGACGAGGCGTTCATGGAGCGCCCGCTGGAAGTGCAGCCGTGGCTCGACCGCACCGGCACGTCGCCTGCCGATCAGGCCCGCGTGCGCGAGCTGCTCGGCGACCGCATCCGGGACGGCTGGATGAGCCTGCCGACGCTCGTGATCAAGGGCGTGAAGCGGTAGTGGCGATCATCGTCGACAACGACACGCGGCTCGTGGTCCAGGGGCTGACCGGCAGCGAAGGCCGCTTCCACGGTCTGCGCAACCGCTCGTACGGGACGAATGTCGTCGCCGGCGTCACGCCCGGCAAGGCGGGCCAGGACGTCGAAGGCATTCCGATCTACAACACCGTCGCCGACGCCGTCGAGCGGGAGGGTGCCAACGCGTCGCTGATCTTCGTGCCGGCGCGCTTCGCCGCCGACGCGATCTTCGAAGCGGTCGACGCCGGCGTGCAGACCGTGATCTGCATCACCGAGCACGTACCCGTGCACCAGATGCTCGCCGCGTACACGTACTTCCGTACGAAGGGTGTGACGATGATCGGCCCGAACTGTCCGGGCGTGCTCTCGCCCGGGAAGGCGAACGTCGGGATCATCCCGGCAGAGATCTTCAGCGAAGGCGCTGTCGGTCTCGTCTCGCGCAGCGGCACCTTGACGTACCAGATCGGTCACGAGCTGACGCAGCTCGGGCTCGGCAACTCGACGATCGTCGGCATCGGCGGCGACCCCGTCGTCGGCTCCTCGTTCATCGACGTCCTCGCGAAGTTCCAGGACGATCCGCAGACCGAGCTGATCGTCATGGTCGGCGAGATCGGCGGCGACGAGGAAGAGAAGGCGGCTGCGTTCATCACCGAGCACGTGACGAAACCGGTGCTGAGCTACATCGCGGGCTTTTCCGCGCCGCCCGGCAAGACGATGGGCCACGCGGGCGCGATCATCTCCGGCTCGAGCGGCACCGCGCAGGGCAAGAAGGAAGCGCTCGAGGCGCGCGGGATCGAGGTCGGCACGACGCCGACCGAGGTCGCGCAGCTCGTCGTCCAGCGGCTGAAGTAACGCGCGCTTCCGCCTGAAACGCGGGCGGTGGGCAGTGGCATGGTGGAGTGATGGACTCGGACGCCACGCTGCTCCGGCGCTCACGCCGCGATCCCGACGCGTTCGTCGAGGTCTGCAGGAGGCATTCCGCTTCGCTCGCCGATTGGCTCGGCGCCCGGCTGCGCGACGACACGCTCGCGCAGGAGGTACTCGCCGAGACGCTCTCCGAAGCGTGGTTCGCCCGGTCGCGCTATCGCGATCCGGGCGACGGCGACGCGCGGCCGTGGCTGTTCGGGATCGCGCGCAACCTCGTGCGGCGGGTCTACCGGGAACGTGCGATCGAGCGTCGCGCACGCCTGCGGCTCGGGCTGCCGGTCCCCGACGCGGACGACGCGGCGGAGATCCTCGACCGGCTGGACGCCGAGCAGCACGTGTTCGTGCTCGACGAGCTGCCGGACGACCAGCGCGAGGCACTCGAGCTGCGCGTCTACGGCGACCTGGACTACGCGGAGATCGGCGACCGCCTGAACTTGACCCCTGAAGGGGCTCGCACGCGCGTCTTTCGCGCGCTCGGCGCCCTTCGGACGCAAATCGGAAGGAGCGAAACATGACGATCGACACCGTCGAGCTGCTCGACCAGCTCGCGACTGCAGTGCGCCGCGACGCGGCGCAGAGGCGCCGGCGGAACCGCGTCATGTTGGCCACCGCGGTCGTGATCCTCGTCGTGGGGGCCGGTGTCGGCGTCGCAGGCACGTACGACGACTGGTGGACGAACAACACGCCCGCCGTGCAGGCGGGGCAGCTCGGGGAGGCCGCACAGGAGAACGAATCGGACGGCATCGACCTCGACCTCTCCGAGAAGGCGACGGTCGCGCGCACCGACGATGCGGCGCTCGACGCAGTCGCGACGAACGGCGGGAAGGGCTACTGCCTCTCGCTCTTCCTCGACGGCACGAAGGGGATGGGCACGTCGTGCACCACCGTCGCCGATTCCGAGTACATGACGCGCGCCGACGACTCGCACTGGATCGCGTACGGCCGGATCCTGGACCCCGGCGCCGCCGTCCTCGACCTCTCCGGCGTCGGGCTCGGCCGCGTGCCGCTCGAACGCGGCGGCTTCTACCTCTTCGACGTGCCGCGCGACAAGTGGAGCACGCTCGACGAGACGCACGGGGACGTCGCGATCCTCGACAGCGCCGGCGCGACGATCCGCAAGGCATGCGTATACGTCGGGGTAGCGCCCGGCAAGGAGTGGTCGGGCGGCGGCAACCTCGGCGATCCGGGCGGATGCGACGAGCCCTCGCCGGAGGACTTCCAGCCCGAGCTCGCGAAGGCGCACCAGGTCGTCAGCCTGACGTTGACGCAGCCGTTCGGGACCTTCGCCGCGGGCGACACGATGGCCGTCTGGCAGGCGCCGAATCACCTCGGCGGTGTGTGCACGTTCGAGGCGCCTGCAGGCGCGCAGCCGACGCGTATGGGCGGCGGCCAGTGCGCAGGCCCCGATGAGTGGAAGGGCGGGCCGCCGCTGCGCGTCGGGCGCGAGACGACGTTGGCCGGCGATCACTACGAGAACCTCCTCGAGGGGAGCGTCGAGCCGGACGCCGGCGTCGCCAAGGTCGCCGTCGTCGCCGGCGACGGCAGTACAAGCGACGCCGCATTCGGCGGCAACGTGTTCCTCGCCGAGCTGCCGGCGTCGCCGAGGGCCGGCAAGGAGCCCGGCCCCGTGCCCGGCGGTCCATACCGTGTCGTCGCGTACGACGCCGCGGGCAAGGAGGTGGCGAGCGCCGGCATCCCGGCTCGCTAGGCTGGCGGCATGGCTGTGATCTCGTTCGCGCGCGGCGTTCCGGCGCCTGAATGCCTGCCGATCGAGGAACTGGCGGACTGCGCACGCGGCGCTCTGCTCGACGGCGGCGCGCCGGTGCTCCTCTACGGCCCGGGCGGCGGCTACGGTCCGCTGCGCGAGTGGATCGCGCAGCGTCACGGGGTCGAGCCGGCGCGCGTGGTGATCACGAGCGGGTCGCTCCAGGGCTTCGTCTTCCTTTCGGAGCAGCTGGTGACGCCGGGCGCGCGCGTCTTCGTCGAGGCGCCGACGTACGACCGGCCGATCAAGATCCTGCGCCGGCTGGGCGCGGAGATCGTGCCGGTGCCGGTGGACGAGGACGGCTTGCTGCCGGATGAGCTGCCCGAAGGCGACGCCGCGTTCCTCTACACGATCCCCACCTTCCAGAACCCCACCGGCCGCACGCTGTCGGTCGAGCGCCGCAGGCGGCTCGTCGAGCTCGCACGCGAGCGGAACCTGCTCGTGCTCGAGGACGACCCGTATGGGCTCGTGCGCTACGAGGGCGAGCCGCTGCCGTCGCTCTTCGAGCTCGCGGGCGGCGAAGGAATCGCCTACGCGTCCTCGTTCTCGAAGACGGTCGCGCCGGGCGTGCGCGTCGGCTACTTCGTCCTTCCCTTGGAGCTCGCGCAGCAGGTCGAGGCGCTCGCGACGTCGACGTACATCTCGCCGCCGTACCTGACACAGGCGACCGTGCACGAGTTCCTGCGCCGCGGCAACTTCGAGCCGAACCTCGAACGCGTCAACGGGCTGCTCAAGGCGCGCCGCGACGCCATGCTCGAAGGGCTCGAACGGCACATGCCCGACGGCGCGACGTGGAGTCGCCCGCAGGGCGGCTATTTCATCTGGCTCGACCTGCCGGAGGATGCACCGCCACTCGCGGACGCCGAGCGCGCCGGAGTGACGTTCGTCCCCGGGACAGATTTCTTCGCGGACGGCAGCGGCGGTCGCTCGCTGCGGCTTGCGTTCAGTTATGTGTCGCCGGACGAGATCGCCGACGGCGTCGCGCGCCTAGCGAGCGCGATTCCGGCGCCGGCGTCGCTCTAGCTGCGCGAGCAGCATCCCGCCCACGAGGCCGATCACGAGGCTCAGCAGGATCAGCCACACGAGGGAGACGCTCGCGGTCGCGAACACGAAGTGCAGGTGGACCGACTTCCTGTTCTCGAGCACGAACGCGATCACGTAGGCGACGAGCAGCGCGAGGATGATCAGCCGTGTGTACAGCTTCGGCTGCCAGTCCTCGTTGATCCGGTCGGTGTCGATCTTCGGTCGGCGCGCCAGGCGCATGACCGAATCCTACGATGCTGCGCGCAGCGGAACGAGTTGCGGTTGCTTCGGCGTCACCATGACGCCCTTGGCGAACGCTCTGAACGTGGGGCACGGCGTCTCGCCGGGAAGGGCGCACAGGCCGGCGCGGCGGAAATAGCAGTCGCTGCAGGTCGCTTCGGTCCGTTTGCTCATTTGTCCGGGGGCTCTACTTCGCTCGAGGGTGGACGACGGCTCGATCCTACGGTCGATCACGCCGCGGGCAAGCGTTGCCGACGACGAAAACTGACGATTTTCCGGTAGTTTCGCTAACGCTTCGGCGGCAGCTTTGCGAGAGCTCGCAGAGCTTGGTCGAAACTCGTCACCGGGATGATCTTCAGGCGCCCGGCGTAGCGCTTCGCGGTCGCCGCGTTGCCCTGGTCGACCGGGACGAGGAAGACGTCGGCGCCCGCGTCGCGCACGCCGAACGTCTTCTGCTTGACGCCGCCGATCGCCGCGACGGCTCCGTTCAGCTCGATCTGCCCGGTGGCGGCGACCTTGTAGCCCCGCGTCGGGTCGTGCCCCAGCTCGGAAAGGACTTCGAGCGTGAACGCGAGACCGGCCGACGGGCCGCCGACGTTGCCCGCATCGATCTGGACGTTGAGCGGCAGCTTGATGTCCGCCGCCTGGTCGGGCGTGAAGCCGATGATCGCGTGGCCCTTGGCGACCGGATTCGCGATCGTTTTGACCCGCGACGTGATCGTCTGCGTGCCGCGGCGGATCTGCAACCTCACGGTCTGTCCGGGCTTGACGTCGTTCAGCGTCGCGCGCAGGCTCGCGATCGTCGGCGTCGCCGTCCCGTCGACCGCGGTGATCACGTCCGCCGGTCGCAGGAGGTCGACCGCGTGGCTCGTCGTCTCGATCTCGTCGACGACGACGCCGCTCGGGCGGGCGACGACCTTGTAGCCGAGGTGCTTGAGCGCGACGGCGGCCGCGATCTGTTGCGAGATCTTCATCGCGCGGAGGTCGGCCTGGTGCGCGGCCTGGTCGCTGACGCCGGGCGGGACCAGCAGGCTCGCGGGGACGACGGTCGAGCCGCGGTGGATCCACGGGAAGAGCGCCTCGAGCTCGGACGCGCGGCGCTCGAAGACGTCGACGAAGTAGATCTTCCCCGGGCCCTTCGGATCGTGGCCGCCCTGCACGCGCACGAGCGGCGCGACTGGATGCGCGGGATCGGGGAGCAGGATGTAGTCGTTCGACGGCGCGAGGTAGAGCGCGCCGACCGCGATCAGCAGCAGCACGACGATGCCGCCGGCCACGTGCCACCGGTTGACGCGCTGTCTCATCAGAAGAGAAAGCGCTGCAGGCCGCCGTCGACCACGATCGTCTGACCGCTCACGTAGCGAGCGCGGTCGGAGGCGAGGAAGCAGACGACGTCGCCGAACTCGCGCGGCGTGCCCCACCGCCGCAGCGGGATCTCCGCGAGCTGCTCCTCCGTCGGCCCGTTCGGATAGAGATGTGCGAGCCGGTCGGTGTCGATGCGTCCGGGGGCGACGCAATTGACGGTGACGGCCTGCGGCCCGAGCTCGGCCGAGAGCGTCTTCAGATACCCGGTGAGGCCGGGCCGGAGCATGTTCGAGAGCGCGAGATGTTGCGTCGGTTCTTTTGCGGCGAGGGAGGTGATCGCGATGATCCGGCCGTTGCCACTGCGCTCGAGGTGCGGCAGGCAGAGCTGGACGAGCCGCACGGCCGGCTGGAGCAGCAGCTCGAAGGCCTGCTCGACGCTGTCCGCCGTGACGTCCGTCGCTTTGCCGGCGGGCGGGCCGCCGGAATTCCAAATCAGGATGTCGAGACCGCCGAACGCCTCGAGCGTCTGCGCGACGGCGCGCTCGAGATCCTGCGGGAGCGTCACGTCGCCGCGGACGGCGAGCGTGCCGAGGCGGTCCGCCTCGCGTTCCAGCACGTCGCGGCGGCGCGCGAACATCGTCACGTTGGCGCCCTCCTCCGCCAGCGCCTCGGCGCTCGCGAGCGCCAGCCCGGACGAGGCGCCGCAGACGAGCGCAGTGCGCCCTTTCAGCCCGAGGTCCACGGCCCGCCACGGTAGCGGCCGCGCTTGCTCACGCGCCGCCGATCAGCCGAATTCGGCGGGCTCTACGTCGTCAGCACCCCGACGACGTCGCGCACGGCGTCCGAGGATGCCTTCAACGCCTGCTGCTCCTCGCCGGAGAGGTCGAGCTCGACGATTGCCTCGATCCCCTTCGGGCCGAGCTTGCACGGCACGCCCATGTAGAGGCCGTCGATCCCGTACTCGCCCTCGAGGTACGCCGTGCAGGGGAGCACACGCTTCTCGTCGAGCATGATCGAGTCGACCATCTGCGCGGCGGCCGCGCCCGGCGCGTACCAGGCGGAGGTGCCCATCAGGTTGACGAGCTCGCCGCCGCCCTTCGCCGTGCGCTGCACCATCGCCTCGATCGCGTCGTCGGCGACGAGCTTGCGCAGCGGGATGCCGCCGACGGTCGTCGCGGAGACGACCGGAACCATCTGGTCGCCGTGGCCGCCGAGCACCATCGCCTGCACGTCCTTCACAGACGACCCGGTCTCCCACGCGATGAAGGTCGAGAAGCGCGCCGTGTCGAGGATGCCCGCCATCCCGAACACGCGCTCCTTGGGCCAACCCGACACGTTCTTCGCGACATGACACATGGCGTCGAGGGGGTTCGACACGATGATCAGGATCGCGTCCGGGCTCTGGGCGATCACCTTCTCCGTGACGTCCTTGACGATCTTCTCGTTCGTCGAGACGAGGTCGTCGCGCGACATTCCCGGGGAGCGCGGCAGCCCGGCCGTGACGACGACGACCGACGAGCCGGCCGATTCCTCGTAGCCGTTCGAGCCGGTGACGTTCGGCTCGTAGCCCAGTACCGCACCCATCTGGTTGATGTCGAGCGCCTTGCCCTGCGGCAGGCCTTCCTTGATGTCGACGAGCACCACGTCGGCGTAGTCGCGTGTCGCGAGCACCTGCGCGCAGGTCGCGCCGACATTGCCGGCGCCGACGACGGTGACCTTTCTCCTATTGCTCATTTCCCGCTCCCCGCGCCGGCAACGCCGGCGCTTCCGCTCTTTGTGAACTCCGTCAAGCCTACGTTCATACGGGAACACCAGCCTCCAGCTTTTCGATGATCGCGTCGGCGACTCCGCTCGTACCGACCGCAGTCGGGTCGTCGCGCGTGGGCTTCATGTCGTACGTCACGCTCCTGCCCTCGTGGATGACCGCCGCGATCGCGCGCTCGAGCCGGTCGGCCGCGTCGCGCTCCTCGAGGTGGCGGAGCATGAGCATCCCCGACAGCATCTCGGCCATCGGGTTGACCTTGTTCATGCCGGTGTACTTCGGCGCGGAGCCGTGCGTCGGCTCGAACACCGCGGCGTGCTCGCCGTAGTTCGCTCCCGGCGCGAGCCCGAGACCGCCGATCATGCCGGCGCAGAGATCGGAGAGGACGTCGCCGTAGAGGTTCGGCAGCACGAGGACGTCGTACTCCTCGGGCCGCTGCACGAGCTGCATGCACATGTTGTCGACGATGCGATCGTCGAACTCGATGTCGGAGTTCTCCGCCGCGACCTCACGCGCGACGTGCAGCCACAGGCCGTCGCTGAACTTCATGATGTTGGCCTTGTGCACGCAAGTGACCTTCTTGCGCCCGTTCTTTCGCGCGTAGTCGAACGCGAACTCGAAGATCTTGCGCGTGCCGGTGATCGAGATCGGCTTGATCGAGATGCCCGCGTCCCGGTGGCGCAGGCTCCCGCCCTTGGACTCGATCCATGCGATCAGCTCCCGCACGTCGTCGGTGCCCTGCTC
>JAICWC010000082.1 GCA_025934995.1 Thermoleophilia bacterium
TCTGCGCGCGCTCGTCGCCGCCGGCATGAACGCGGCGCGTCTGAACTTCTCGCACGGCAAGCACGAGGACCACGCCGAAGTCGTGCGGCGCATCCGCGAGGTCGAGGCCGACAGCGGGCACCCCGTCGCGTTGATCGCCGATCTTCAGGGCCCGAAGCTCAGGATCGGCGACCTCGAAGAGCCTCTCGTTCTCACCCGCGGCGACAAGATCGTCGTCTGCGCCGAGGAGAACTGCACGAACGGCGAGCTCCCGATTGCACCCGCCGTGATCGGCGACGTCCTGAAGCCGGGCCACGACGTCTTGATCGACGACGGTCTCGTCCGGCTGCACGTCGAGGGAGTCGAGAGCGGCCGCGCGACGTGCCAGGTGGTGGTGGGCGGTCGCGTTTCCTCACACAAAGGCGTCAACCTGCCGGGTGTCCCGATTCCGATCCCGTCGATCACCCGCAAGGATTCGGCCGACCTCGACTTCGCGCTCTCGCTGGGCGTGGACTTCGTCGCATTGTCGTTCGTGCGCTCGCCCGCCGACGTGCGCGACCTGCGCGCGCTGATCGAGCAGGCGGGCTCGCACGCGCACGTGATCGCGAAGATCGAGAAGTCGGAAGCGGTCGACGTCCTCGACGACGTGCTCGCCGAGACGGATGCGGTGATGGTCGCGCGCGGCGATCTCGGCGTCGAGATCGGCGCGGCGAGCGTCCCGCTGCTGCAGAAGTTGATCATCCAGAAGGCGCTCGAGCGCGGGAAGCCGGTGATCACGGCGACGCAGATGCTCGAGTCGATGATCTCGTCGCCGGAGCCGACGCGTGCCGAGGCGTCCGACGTCGCGAACGCGGTGCTCGACGGGACGTCCGCGATCATGCTCTCGGGCGAGACCGCGGTGGGCGAGTATCCGGTCGAGGCGGTCGCCTACATGGATCGCATCGCGCGGGCGGTCGAGCCGAGCATGGGCTACCGCCACGAGATTCCGGAGGCCGGGCAGAATCCGACGATCGGCGGGGCGATGTCGAACGCCGCCTGCGACGTCGCGGAGGCGCTGCGCGCGGCCGCGATCCTCGTGCCGACGTTCAGCGGCGCGACCGCGTCGGCGGTGGCCCGCCTGCGGCCGCGGCGTCCGATCATCGCCCTCACGCACATCTCGTGGGCGCAGCGTCAGATGGCGCTCGAGTGGGGCGTGACGCCGCTGCACATACCGGCGGCGCCCGATGTCGAGGAGCTCTGGGACGTCTCCGTCAGCGCCGCCCGCGAAGCGGGCCTGATCGAGCCCGGCGACCGCGTCGTCATCACGGCCGGGACGGCAGTGAACATCCCGGGCTCGACGAACGTGATCAAAGTGGACATCGCCTAGAACGGACGGCTGTGGAAAAGGGGACAGTCCCCGTCATAGAAGGGTCACGGATTCGTGACGCGAAAGTCACGGGACGATGGCACGCCGCCCGTCCCGCACCGTTTTCGTCCGCCGCTGGGTGGCCGTCGGGCTGCTGCTCCTCGTCGGGCTTCTCTACTACCGCCCGCTGAAGGCGTACGTCGACGCGCGCGGCGAACAGTCGCAGCGTGCCACGGCGGTGCAGAAGCTCCAGCAGGAGAAGACACGGCTCGAGCGCCAACTCGGCGCCTCGACGTCGCTCGCGACGCTCGCCCGCGAAGCGCGCGCCCTCGGCTACGTCCGTCCGGGCGAGCATCTGTTCATCGTCAAGGGCATCCGGCAGTGGCGGCAGCTCGAGCGGCGTAGCCTGTCGCCGCATGGACACTGACCGCGCGACCGTCGCACGGCAGATCGGACGTGAGCCGCGCGCCTTCCGCCGCGTCGCCGTCCGCTGTCCGTTCGGCAAGCCGGCCGTCACGGAGCAGAGCCCGTACGACCCGACGGGCGAGCCGTTCCCGACGACGTACTACGTCACGTGCCGCCACCTCGTTGCCGCGATCTCGCGCCTCGAGGCGGCAGGCGGTGTCGAGCGGTGGACGCGCGCGCAAGAAGAGGACGCTGAGCTCGGGGAGAGCCGAAGCCGCGCGGACGAGGAGAGCCGCCGGATCCGGAAGCAGCTGGCGGGCGACGCGCGGGGAGCCGACGACGGCGCCTCGCTCGAGCTCGGCGTCGGCGGGCAGCGCCCCGCAGCCGGCAGCCTCAAGTGTCTGCACGCGCACGTCGCGTTCGCGCTCGCGCACCCCGGCTACGAGCTCGGCGAGCGCATCGCCGCCGAGCTGCCGCGGCTCTGGCCGGACGCCTGCTGTACTAGCTGAGGTGGCCACGGAGCTCGTCCAGCAGGAGTGGGAGGAGGGCGAGCGCCGTCTCGAGGCGGAGCGCGACGACCGCCGCCGCTACGAGACGCTGCTGCGGCAGATCGAAGTCGTGACGGAGGAGCTGCGGAAGCAGGTCGGCCAGGTGTTCACGCTCGACGAGCTCGCCCGCGCGTATCGCAACGCCGACCGCTGGGCCCGCGAGGTCGTCGAGGAACGAGAGCCCTCGCCGGGCTGGCCGCGGGACCTGTCGCTCGTCCTCGCCGCCGCCTTCTACGCGTACCAGCGCGGCGCGACCGACTACCTCGCATGACGCCGTCGCTGAAGCTCCTGAGTGCGATCGCGGCCGCCGTGATCCTGTTCGGGATCGGAGTCGCCGTCGGCGAGGCGCTGCACGACAACCCGACGCCGAATTTAACGGTTACACACACGAAAACACTGACCCCGTAGGTGTAACAACCGGAAGCTTTGGTCAGAATTACCCCCGATGGCGCACAGGGACGACAGCGAGTGGCTCACGCTCGGCCAGGCAGCTCGGTTTCTCGGCGTCGCCCAAAGTACGATTCGCAAGTGGTCGGACCAGGGCCGCGTCCCCGCCTTCTACACGCCGGGCGGGCACCGGCGCTACCGGCGCGCCGACCTCGAGTCGTTCCTCGACCGTTCCGGGCCCTCCGGACGGCCGAAGAGCGGCCCGCTCGTCCTGCTCGTCGACGACGACGAGAAGGTGCGCGAGCTCGTGCGCGTCAACCTCGAGTTCGAGGGCTACGTCGTGCGCGAGGCCGGCAGCGCCGAAGAGGGCATGGCGGCGATCGAGGACGCGAAGCCCGATCTCGTGCTCCTCGACGTGATGATGCCGCAGGTCGACGGCTGGGAGATGCTCCGCCGCGTGCAGGAGCGCTACGGCGCGGGCGCGATTCCCGTCGTCATGTTCAGCGGCAAGGTCGACGAGGAGGCGCAGCAGCAGGCGAGCGTGAACGGTGCACAAGGATTCATCGGCAAGCCGTTCGACCTGCAGCAGTTGATCGACCAGACGAAGACCATCGCGCCGGTTTAAAGGCATCACCTCCTGACCGGCTGGGACAGACACGCCGAGCGCTGGATCGTCCAGCACCGTTGGCAGCCGCTGAACGACGTCTTCGTCTGGCTCACGAAGCTCGGCAACCACGGACTGATCTGGTTCGTGCTCGCACTCGTGCTCGCGCTTGCGCGTCGCAACGCGTTCGTCTTCGTGCTCACCGCTGTCGCCGTCCTCGCTGCGGACGGTCTCGCGGGGATCGTCAAGGTCGTCGTCGGCGAGAAGCGTCCGAACGACCCCGGGCCGCTCGTCGCGATCCCGCACAGCCATTCCTTCCCGTCCGGCCACACTGCGACGGCCTTCGCAGGCGCGACGATGCTGTCGTTCTTCGTGCCGCGTGGCGCTCCCGCGTTCTACGTCCTAGCGGCAGCGATTGCGTATTCGCGCCTCTACGTCGGCGTGCACTTCCCGCTCGACGTCGTCGGCGGCGCCGTGATCGGAGTCGCTACAGCTCTTCTGCTGCTCGCAGCAATCCGGCGGCGATCAGCGCGAGTGCTGCGGCGAGGCTGATGAACAGTCCGATCCCGCGGCCGGCCGTGTCGAAGAACGTGTCGGGGATCGAGATCAACCGGATCAAGACGAAGATGGTCGCGAGCGAACCGAGTGCGATGAGGATCAGCGACTCCGGCACCGTCGCCGGCAGCTCGATGCCGGCCTCGCGGAGCGCCTCGAGAATCAGGGTCGCGAGCCCGGCGAAGAAGACGAGCTTGCCGAGGGCGCCGGTGTGCCAGCCCGTGACCGAGAGCGTGAGCCCATCCGCCTGGCTGCCCGCATACCAGTCGGTGAAGGCGGAGATCGCGAGCACGAGGCCGGCGACCCACGCCAGCCGCTCCCCCCAGTAGCCGGACACGTGCTGGCCGCGCATCGCGCGAGCCTCGTAGGGGTCGCGCCGCGGCGGCGGCAGGGGCTCCTGCGTCTGCACGTGCGCCAGCCTAATCCTTAAAGACCGAAGAGGCGGTGGATCTCGTGCCAGGCAGCGACGACGAAGCCGATGGCGATCGCGATCAACACGACCATCACGATGTAGAACCGATACCGCGCGAGCCGGCTCTCCTCTTTGTGCCGTACGCGCGCGACGCGGCGTGCGCGCGCGTGGCGATAGCGCAGCTCGATCGCCGAGGGATCGACGGGGACGTCCTCGGGCTCTGGGTCGGCCATGAACGGATATTAGGAGCCATACTTCTCGCGGGTGGTCGTTCGGGCACACGAGGCGCTTTCCACCGACGCGCTCGCCGAGCTCGCGCACGCGCTCTCGTCCGCTGCAGCGCAGCCGACGCGGGCCGCAGCGCTCGCTGCGGTGGCGCAGGCCGCCCGGACCGCCGCCGACGCCGATGTGGCCATCGTGCGCGTACAGACAGGCGCGGATCAGCTGGAGGCCCTCGCCGTCTCGGCAACGCCGGCGCTCGCGGCGGAGCTCGAGGGCACGCGTCTGCCGCTCGCGGACCTGCCCGAGGCAGTCGTCGACGATCTCGCCGGCGCACCGCCCTGCGCGCGTCACGCGGCCGAGCGCGCCGCCGCGCGCTCGATCCTGCTCGTCCCTCTGCACGAGGCGACGCTCGAGCTGTACCGCGTCGCCGATCGGTTCGACGAAACGGAGCGGCTCGTCGCCGAGATCGCCGGCGCCCACGTCGCGCTCCTGCTGCGCGCATTCGCGCGCGAAGGTGCGTCCGCCGCCTCGGAGTTGACGCGGCCCGCACTCGAGCTCGCGGGCGAGGCGCTCGCCGCCGCACTCGACTCGACGCACACGGCGGGGGAGATCGCCCGCGTGTCGGCGACGGTCGTCGGCGCCCCCGTCGGGCTCGTCTGGGACGCGGATGCGGTTCTTGCGGGCTCGTACGGGCTCGAGCCGGAGGCGGACGTGGCGCGGCTGCGCGATCTCGTCGACGCAGCAGTCGCCGACTCGGGCGCGGTGCAGCCGGTGCGGGCGGCCGGCCTTCCAGTCGGCTGCGGCATCTCGGTCTCGCTGCCGCTCGGCCAGCCGCCGGTCGGCGTGCTCCAACTCCTGTTCGGGCCCGACGACGAACCGACGCCCGAGCAGCTGACGCGGCTGACGACGTTCGGCGTGCGCGCCGCGCATGCGCTGCGCACGAGCTCGCAGGCGCACTCGCTTGCGCTCGAGCTCGAGCGAACGCGCGCACTCCTCGCCGTCGTGGGGCAGGCGACCGCCGAGCTCTCGCTCGCGCACACGCTCGACACCGCCGTCGACCGCGTCGCAGAGCTGCTGGGCGTCGCCAGCGTCGCGATCTATCTCTTGACGCCGGATCGTCAGCTGGCGGTTGCGGCCGAACGAGGCGTCGTCGGTCCACACCTGCGCGTCGCCGAACGGCTGCTCGAGATCGCACTCGGGCCCGCACGCGCGCGGGCGGGGGTGCAGATGGACGACGCGACCCGCGACCCCCGACTGCAGGATGCGCGTGACGCCGCCCGCGAGGCGGGCATCGAGGCGACGCTCGCAGTGCCGCTGCTCGTCCGCGACTCCGTCGTCGGCCTGCTCGCCGTCTACGGTCGGACCGCCGAGCAGGACGCGTCGTTGCTCGCGGCCCTTGCAGGCCAGCTCGCCGTGGCGGTCCAGAACGCACAGCTGCACGAGGAGTCGAACGAGCTCGCCCGGCAGCGCGAAGCCGCGCTCGCGAAGGAGCGCGCGACGGCGCGTTCGCAGCGCGCGACGTATGAGATCTCGCGCACGTTCGCAGAGGGCCTCTCGCTCGACGACATGCTGGACGCGCTGACGAAGACCGTCGTCGAGGTGCTCGATCTCGACGCCGCGCTGATCCAGATGCCGGACGGCCGCCGCGAGCTGCTCGAGGCGCGCTCGCTCCACATCGCCGACGAGCAGCTCGACCCGCCGACCCGCGTCATCCTCGGGCGCTCCCAGCCCTTTTCGCAACGGCTGTTCCGCGACGCGCGGCCGCAGCGCATCGCGCGCGGGCACGAGCTCCTCGAGCCGTTCCTCGCCCGCGGGTGGACCGGGGCAGTCATCCCGCTGGGGTTGCCGAACGAGGTGATGGGCGTGCTGACGATCCTCTCCTTCCGTCCGGGGAGCCCGGTGACCGGCGACACGATCGAGGCGGCGGTGACGATCGCCGGGCAGGCGGCGCTCGCGCTCGAGAACGCGCGCCTCTACCAGCAGCAGAAGGAGTTCGCCGACACGATGCAGCGCTCGCTCCTCCCTCGCGGCCATCCGGACGTCACGGGGCTCGAGGTCGGCGAGGTCTACGAGTCGTCGGCGCGCGTCGAGGTCGGCGGCGACGTCTACGACTTCCTGCAGCTCTCCGACGGCCGGCTCGCCGTTGTGCTCGGCGACGTCACCGGGCACGGGGTGGAGGCGACGGCCGACATGGCGATGGCCAAGTTCGTGTTCCGTTCGCTCGCCCGCGAGCACGCAGAGCCCGCGGACTTCCTCGCCTGCGCGAACGACGTCGTCGTCGACGAGATTGCGCCCGGCAAGTTCATCACGATGACGTACGTCACCGTCGACGGCGTCACCGGCGCAGTCGCGTGCGCGAACGCGGGCCATCCGGCCCCGCGCATCGTGCTTCCGGACGGAACGGTGCGCGGGCTCGATGCGCACGGCCTGATCCTCGGCATCGATTCGCACCAGGACTACGACGAGGTTCACGACGAGCTTCCTCCGGGCGGCTCGCTCGTCCTCTACACCGACGGCGTCGTCGAGGCCCGGCACGACGGCGAGCTGTACGGGACGGAACGGCTCGATGCGCTCCTCGCCGAGCAGCGTGGGCTATCGCCACGCGGGCTCGCACGGCGGCTGGCCGACGACGCGCGGACGTGGGCGGGCGGCGAGCTCACCGACGACGTCGCGGTCGTCGTCATCCGGCGCACGTGATCGAGCTGCACCGCAGCGGGCGACCGCTGCTCATCGGCCATCGCGGCGCGGCTGCGCTGGCGCGTGAGAACACGCTCGAGGCGATCGAAGCAGCCGCACGCGCGGGCGTCGACGCCGTCGAGCTCGACGTGCTGCCGGGCCGGAACGGCGGTGTCGTCGTCGCGCACGGGCCCGAGCTTCCACCCGACGCGCCGTCGCTTCCCGAGGCGCTCGCGCTCGTCGCCGAGCTCGAGCTGATGGTGCAGGTGGACGTGAAGACGCGCGGCGTCGAAGCGGACGTCGTCCGGAGCCTCCACGAAGCGGGCCTCGAAGAGCGCGCCTTCGTCAGCTCGTTCTCGCTGCCCTCGCTCGGGCGCTTCGCGGAGCTTGCGCCGAAGCTGCCGCGCGCGCTCACGTACCCCGAGGATCGGTACGGCGTCGCGGGCTCGCCGTTCCTGCAGCCGCTCGTCGGTCCCGGTCTCGCCGCCATGCGCTGGGCATTGCCGAGGCGGCTGCCGCGCTGGCTCCGCGCGGCCGGCGCAGTCGGCGCGACGCTGAACTGGGGTGTCGTGACGGACGAGGTGGTCGAGATCTGCCACCGGCTCGGCGTCGCGGTTCTCGTCTGGACGGTGAACGACGCAGGACTTGCAAAAACCCTGGTCGAAAGCGGTGTCGACGCTATCATCACGGACGATCCACGCATCGTTCCCGGGGGTAGTAGTCACACGTGAAGCGCCTCGTCCCAGTTCTCGTCGCCATGCTGGCCGCCGGCGTGTTCGCGGCCGTCGTCCTCGCGGACACGACGCCGCCCCCCACGACGACCGCTACGGACACGACCCCGGCGACCACGACGGCGGCGACCACGACGACGGCGGAGCAGGTCGTGCCGGTCGGCGTCACGCTCGAGCGTGTCCAGATCGGAGGGCTCCCGGTCGACCAGGCGGTCGCCGCGGTCGAGCAGGCGTTCGCGCAGCCGTTGACGCTGCGCTTCGACGCGACCACGATCAGCGTCTCGACGCGCATCCTCGGTGGGCGGGTCTCCGCCGACACCGCGGTTGCTCGGGCCTTGACCGTCGCGCCCAACACGGCGCTCTCTCTCCGCGGCGGTTACGACGCGACTCTCGTCCGCGCCTTCATCGACAAGCTCTCGAAGCGCTTCAACCGCCAACCCGTCTCGTCGCGGCTCCTCCTGCGGGCGCAGCGGCCGTTCGTGACCAAGTCGGTGCTCGGCCGCACGATCGACCGCTCGAAGGCGTTCCTCGCGATCACGGACGAGCTGGTGCACGCGACGCGGTCGACGATCACGCTGAAGGCGAAGCTGACCCAGCCGCCCGTCACTCCGAAGACGATCGGCCCCGTCATCCTGATCAGGCGGAGCGCGAACAAGCTGACCCTCTACAACGGGATGAAGACCGTGCGGACCTTCACCGTCGCCACGGGCCAGAACATCTATCCGACGCCGCTCGGCCGCTTCCAGATCGTCGTCAAGTGGAAGAACCCGTGGTGGTACCCGCCGGCGTCGCCGTGGGCGAAGGGTCTGAAGCCCGTGCCGCCGGGGCCCAACAACCCGCTGGGGACGCGCTGGATGGGCCTGAGCGCGCCCGGCGTCGGCATCCACGGCACCGACGAGCCGGCGTCGATCGGCTACTCGCTCTCGCACGGCTGCATCCGGATGCTCGTCCCACAGGCCGAGTGGCTCTTCAACCACGTCGAAGTCGGCACGCCTGTCTTCATAATTTCGGCGTGACCCGCGCTTTCCAGGCAACGGCTCTCGTCGCGGTTGCCGCCCTCTTCGTCCTTCTCGTGTGGCGGCTCACGCACCAGTCGAAGCCGCCGAAGATCGGTGGCCCGGCGCCGGTGTTCACGGCGAAGCGCCTCGACGCGAGCGGGACGATCGATCTCGCCTCGCTACGCGGCAAGCCGGTCGTCCTCAACTTCTTCGCGTCGTGGTGCGAGCCGTGCAAAGCCGAGTCGAAGGTGCTCGAGACGGCCGCGCGGCAGTACAAGAACCGGGTCGTCTTCCTCGGCGTCGACTATCACGACGTGACGAGCGACGGCCGTCACTTCCTGCAGGCGCACGGGATCACGTACCCGACCGTGCAGGACGGCTCCGGGATGGTCGGCGACCGCTATGGACTCACGGGCGTCCCCGAGACGTATTTCATCGATGCCCAGGGACGGCTCGTCGGCTCGCACATCGAGGGAACGGTCGCGCACCAGCAGCACGCGTTCTTCGACGGGATCAAGGCGGCGCTCAAGCCGTGAGGCTCCTCGCCGTCGTTGTGGCGGCGCTCGTGCTCGCGGCGCCGGCGGCTGCCTGCACGCATCCCCGTACCTCGTTGCCGTATCTCGAGGGGCAGATCATGTGCCCCACGTGCCATACGACGCTCGATCAGTCGGATGCGCCGGCGGCGCAGCGAATCAAGCACTTCATCGCGCAGCGGATCGACCAGTGCGCGACGTCGAAGCAGATCGAGTCCGAGCTCGTCGCGAACTTCGGCGCGGGGATCCTCGCCGCGCCGCCGCACAAGGGTTTCGATCTCGTTGCCTGGTGGCTGCCGATCGCAGGCCTGATCGGCGGTGCGCTGCTGCTCGCACTCGGCGTCTGGCGCTGGTCGCACAGCCGCGAGGTCGAGGTCGCGGAACCGCTCGACCCGGCGCTTGCCGCCCAGGTGGACGAGCTGGTGCGCGAACCGTGGTCGTAAAGATCCCCGTCGCGTTCCTCGCCGGCTTCGTCTCCGTCGTGACGCCGTGCGTGCTGCCGCTCGTCCCCGGCTATCTGTCGGCGCTCTCGAGCGTGCAGCCCGGTCACCTCGCCGAGCGGCGCGTCGTCCGTGCATCGCTGCCGTTCATCGGCGGCTTCACCGTCGTCTTCGTCATCCTCGGCGCAGGTGCGGCGGCGATCGGGGGCGTGGTCTCGGCGACTGCGCAGGCGGAGATAGCGGGCTTCGTGCTCGTCGTCCTGGGGCTTGCGTTCGTCGGCGCGCTGCCGATGCCGGAACGTGTCATGGCGCCCGGGCTCCTTGCCGGCGCGCGGCGGCGAGGCTCGGGTGCCTTGCTCGGCGGCGCGTTCGCGGTGTGCGCGGCGCCCTGCATCGGCACGGTGCTCGCCGCGGTGCTCGTGCTGGCGAGCGACACCGGCGCAGTGCTCAAAGGCGCGGTGCTGCTCGCCGCGTATGCGCTCGGCCTCGGCGTCGCGTTCATCGTCGCCGGCGTCGCGTTCACGCGCGCGATGCGCGCCTTCCGGTGGGCGCGCGACCGCATCCGCGCGATCGAGATCGTCAGCGGCGCGATTCTCGTCGGTCTCGGGCTGCTCCTCTTCTTTCACCGAGACTGGTGGTTGCACGTGGCGCTCAACCGCGCGCTCGACGCGGTCGGGCTGACCTCGCCGTGATCGCGTTCGCGCCCGCCCCTGGCTGGACGATCCTGCATCCGTCGACGGAGCCGCGGACGGTGCTCGCTGTGACTGCGCCCGACGCGCGCTCGCAACAGCCGTTCGCGGCATTCACGAGCCTCAGGCGCCTTCGCCGCGACGGCGTGCTGATCTGGGCGGACGCGTCGCGGCCCGACGCGCCGGTCGGCCCGTTCCCGCGCGCGCGGCTGCCGTTGAGGCTGCGCGACTTCCGCGTCGACCACGGGTGGGAGGGGCAGCCGGCGCCGAACGTCCAGCAGCGTCTCCGCTGGGTCGAGGTCGCCGGCTGGAACCTCGAGGTCCGCGTCTACTTCGGCACGCAGCATCCGAGCCGCGCCCTTCTGGCGAAGACGCAGGCGGAGATCGACCGGCTGCGCCTGCCCTAGACCTCGGGCGGCGGCAGGTCGAGCGTCGCCCGCTCGCGCAGATCGGTTAGCTGCCGCCGCAGCGCCGCCACGTCGACCCCGCGGTGCGACGGCTCGAACGCCGCCAGCCGCCGCAGCGCCTTCTCGAGTTGCCGCTCGGTCGCGATCGGCTTCCCCCGTCCGGCCTGGTACCAGGCGACCGCCACGTGCACGAGCCCCTGGTAGAAGTCGCGCTCGTCCGGGGCGGCCGCGCGCCATGCGTGCTCGAGCTCTTCGTGGGCCTCGAAGAACCGGCCGGCGCGGAGATGGGCGAGTCCGAGGTTGTACGCGTCAGTCAAGGGTTCTAAGGTTCTCCGGGTGGCGACGATCCTGCTGTGTGGGGTCGACCTCTTCTTCCGGGGCAAGCTCGAGGCCCTGCTGCCCGAACACCACTTCATCACGGTCGAGAGCGCCGAGACGCCCGACCTGGTGATCGTCGACATCGCAAGGGTCGACGCCGAGGAGGTGGCCGACACCTACGCGGACGTCCCGATCCTCGGCTACACGAACCACACCGACACCGCCGGCCTCCGCGCCGCGCATGCCGCCGGCTTCGATCAGGTCGTTGCAAAGTCGGCGCTCGTCGAGCGGGCGCGCGAGCTCGTGGAAGAACTGACGCCTTCCAACTGACCCTCTCGGTAAAGTCGGCGCCGTGACGTACATCATCTCGGAGCCCTGCATCGACATCAAAGACAAGTCGTGCGTCGACGTCTGCCCCGTCGACTGCATCCACGAGGCCGGCAGGATCCTCGTGATCGATCCGGAGGAATGCATCGACTGCGGCGCGTGCGAACCGGAGTGCCCGGTCGAGGCGATCTTCCCGGAGGACGCGCTCCCGGACAAGTGGAACGCCTTCGTCGAGATCAACTACGCCTACGGCAAGGGCATCGCGGTCGTCGATGAGCTAACCGAGAAGTACGCGACCGAGAACAACGTCCAGAACCCGCCGCTCGCCTAGTCCGTTACA
>JAICWC010000061.1 GCA_025934995.1 Thermoleophilia bacterium
GCAGGTCGAGCCGGGCGAGCTGAGCGCGAAGCTGCCGGCGTCGCCGCCCGAGGAAGGCGAGCCGTTCTCCGCCGTGCTGCGCGACATGGACGAGCTGATCCTGCCGGCGCTGACGCACTGGCAGCACCCGCGCTTCTTCGCGTACTTCGCGGTCACGGCGTCGGAGCCCGGGATCCTCGGCGAGCTGCTCGCCGCCGCGACGAACCAGGTCGCGCTGCACTGGCGCGCGTCGCCGGCGTCGACCGAGCTCGAGCTCCGTGTCGTCGACTGGGTGCGGCAGCTGCTCGGCTTGCCGGCCGGCTGGCACGGACACATCGAGGACACGGCGTCCACCTCGACACTCGCGGCGCTGATCGCCGCGCGGCACGTCACCGGCCGCAACGTCGTCGTCTGTTCCGAGCACGCGCACTCGTCGGTCGAGAAGGGCGCGCGGATGCTCGGAATGGAGCTGCGCAAGCAGCCGGCGGTCGAGCTCGCGATGACGGCGGACGTCGCGCTGGACGACGTGGCGTGCGTCGTCGCAACGGTCGGGACGACCTCGTTCGCGTCCGTCGACCCGGTCCGGGAGCTCGCCGCGCGTGCGCGCGACGCGGGCGCGTGGCTGCACGTCGACGCCGCGTATGCGGGGTCGGCCTGGATCTGCGAGGAGGAGCGCTGGTCGCAGGACGGCGTCGAGCTCGCGGATTCGCTCGTCGTGAATCCGCACAAATGGTTGCTGTTGCCAATGGACTGCTCGCTGTTGTGGACGTCGCGGCCGGAGGAGTTCCGGGAGGCGTTCTCACTCGTGCCCGAGTACCTGCGGACGCCGGAGGACGTGTACGCCCTGTCGGAGTACGGCCCCGCGCTCGGCCGTCGCTTCCGCTCGCTGAAGCTGTGGGCGGTGCTCCGCTGCTACGGCGCCGAGCAGCTGCGTGCGATGCAGCGGGAGCACATCCGGCTTGCGCGCGTGTTCGCGCAGCTCGTCGAGGACGATCCGGGCTGGGAGCTCGTGGCGCCGCAGCGGCTCTCGCTCGTCGTCTTCCGGAAGAACGTGTCCGACGAGGAGAACGAACAGCTCGTCGAGCGCGCGAATCGCAGCGGTGAGATCTTTCTCTCGCACACGAAGCTCGACGGCCGGTACGTCATCCGGCTCGCAGTCGGGAACACGCGCACGACGGAAGCGGACGTCCACCAGGCATGGGAGGTGCTCAACCGATGATCGTCACGACGATGAACGACATTCCGGGATACGAGGTCGACGAGGTGTTCGGCGAGGTCTTCGGCTTGACCGTGCGGTCACGCAACATCGGGTCGCAGATCGGCGCGCAGCTGAAGTCGATCCTCGGCGGCGAGCTGAAGGGGATGACGACCGCGCTCGTCGACAGTCGAAAGCAGGTGATGGAGCGGATGGTCGCCGAGGCCGAGGCGAAGGGCGGGAACGCGATCATCGCGATGCGCTTCGACACCTCGGAGATGGGCCCGCAGTGGACGGAGATCTGCGCCTACGGGACGGCGGTGCGCGTTCACAAGGCGTGATCAGGCGCTCGGGCCACGACGAGGCGGAGACGCATTTCCGCGTCCAGCGCGCCGCTGCGCTGGCCGGGTTCGCGCACGTCTTCCCGCCGGAGCTCTATCCGTTTCCCGACGACGCGATCCGCGACCGGTGGCGACGGTTCGAGGGGACTGTCCTCGTGGCCGAGCGCGACGGTGAGGTCGTCGGTGTCGCCGGCATCGAGGGCGACTGGCTGCACGGGTTCTACGTGCTGCCCGAGTGGTGGGGGACCGGCGTCGCCGACGAGCTGCACGAGGCGGCCGTCGAGCTCGGCGTCGCCCGTCTGTGGTGTCTCGCGGAGAACGTCCGCGCACGCCGTTTCTACGAGAAGCGGGGGTGGCGGCCGAACGGCGAGTCGCGCGTCGTCGAATTCCCGCCGCACCCGATCGACGTCGGGTACTCGCGATGAAGGCGGTCATCTTCGATCTCTTCGAGACGCTCGTCGACTACGACGACATGCGCTCTCGCGCGTTCACCCATGCAGCGGCCGACCTGCTCGGCCGCGATCGGGACGGGTTCCACAGCCTCTGGCGGGATGGTCGCCCGGCGCGGGACAGCGGTCCGCTTGCGACGTACATCGCGACACTCGACCTCGACGATGACCTCGCTGAGCGGCTCGTCGCGCTTCGACGCGAAACGGGCCGCGCGGTGCTGATGGGGCCCCGCCACGGCGTCGTTGACACGCTGCGCGAGCTACGACGGCGCGGCCTCAAGACCGGGTTGATCACGATCTGCAGCGAGGACGTGGTGGACGTCTGGCCCGACACGCCGTTCGCCGGCTTGTTCGACGTCGAGGTCTTCTCCTGCGCAGTCGGGATGCTCAAGCCCGACCCGCGGATCTACGAGCTGGCATGCGAGCGACTCGGTGTCGCGCCAAGCGAGGCAGTGTTCGTCGGCGACGGCGCGAACGACGAGCTGGCCGGCGCCGAGCGCGTCGGCATGCGGGCGGTGATGATCGGCGACGGAGTCCAAGGCTGGTCAGGCGCGCGGATCGCCTCGATCCCGGAGGTCCTCGAGTTGATCTAGCGCCGCGGCGTGCAACGCGACGGGGTAGCGCCAGAAGGCACGGCCGGTCGCGAGCAGGATCTCGCGCAGCGGCCCGGCGAGCTCCTCGAGCGTGCCCCAGCGAGCGTCGGCGATCTCGCCGGGGTCGTTTGGCGCGAGCCCGGTGTCCTCGGTCTCGGCCAGCAGCACGTGCGTCGTCCACGGCAGCTCTCGGCCGCCGTTGCGGAAGACCGCATGCGCCTCGACGAGGTAACGGCGAAGCTGCACGTGCAGGCCGGTCTCTTCGAGCGCCTCGCGCTTTGCCGCCTCGGTCGGATCCTCGCCCGGCTTGATGCCGCCCCCGGGCGGGCGCCAGACGTCGAGCGCGAAGTGCGGCTTGCGGATGAGGGCGAGCCGCCGAGGCGGATCGAGGATGAAGAGCGTCACGTCGTGGAAGCGCTCCGGGTTGTACGTCGCGATCGCCCACTCGGCGTCGCTGATCTCGCCGTCCCACTCGAGCCGCGCAGGCTCGCCGTAGTGCCCGCGAAACGCGTCAGAGAATGCGGAGGACGTCGAGAAACTCCTCGGTGCTGTGCACGACGATCTCCGCGTGCTCGGCGAGCAGCTCGGGCGACTCCGGTGCGAGCACGGCGACGCGCACGCGGTGCGCGAGATCGTCGACGGCGCGAAATGCATCGAGGTCGGTGGTGTCGTCGCCGGCGACGAACGCGCGCTCGAGACCGGCGCCGTCCAGCAGGCTGCGCACCGCTGTCCCCTTGTTCGAGCCGACCGGCGGCAGGACCTCGAGCACCTTGCGGCCGAACCGGGCGACGAGCCCGTCGTCGTTCGCCCGCGCGGCGATCTCCTCCAGCTCCAGCACTGCCTGCCGCTCGTCTTCGCGGTGGCGAAAATGGAAGGCGACCGAGAGGCCCTTCAGCTCCGTCTCGGCCGGCGGCCAGGGCACGTCGGAGACGAAGTCCGCGATCTGGTGACGCCACCGCTCTGCCTGGCGATCGAGCTCGAGGCCGTGCGAGCCGACGTAGACGAGCCCGTCGACGTCGACCCGCGCGCGCACGTCTGCACCCGCGCGTCCGCTGACGATCGCGACGAGTGCGTACCGCCCGCAGAGACGTGCGAGCTCCGCGCGTGTCTCGGGAGGCGGATACGCATCTTCCGGCCGGTCGACGATCGGCGCCAGGACGCCGTCGAAGTCGAGGAAGATCGCAGACTCTCCGGGCGCTGTCGTCACCGCTTCGAGCGCCACCCTCGTAGCATAGGCCGCCGTGACGTTCGTCCTCATCGGCCTCGTCGCAGGCTTCTTCAGTGCGCTCTTCGGCGTCGGGGGCGGTGTCGTGATCGTGCCGCTCCTGCTGATCGCCGCGAAGTGGGACATGCGCACGGCGCCTGCAACGTCGCTCGCCGCGATCGGCGTCACCGCCACCGCCGGCGTGGTCACGTACGTCGTCCACGGCGAAGTGCGGCCGCTGTACGCGTTGCTCGTCGGCGTGCCCGCCGCCTTCGGTGCTGCAAGCGGCTCGGCCCTGCAGCGTCGCCTGCCCGTTCGCACGCTCTCGTTTCTCTTTGCTGCGCTGCTCGTCGGGATCGCAATCGACATGCTCGTTAGATGACGACCTATCTCCTCGCGGTCCTGCTCGGCGTCGTCGCCGGCGTGCTCGCAGGGATGTTCGGCGTCGGCGGCGGCATCCTGTTCGTCCCGACGCTCACCTGGATCGGGCTGTCGCAGCTGCACGCCGAGGCGACGTCGCTGCTCGCGATCATCCCCACGGTCGTCGTCGGCGTCTGGCGGCACCACCGCTACGGCAACGTCCGCTGGAAGCCTGCAGCCGTCATCGGCGTCGCGTCGATCGGGGCGGCCGTCGGCGGCGCGCAGGTGGCCGAATCCCTGCCGGAATCGACGTTGAGGAAGCTCTTTGCGGTGCTGCTTCTCTTCACAGCGGCTCAGATCGCCTGGCGGGCCCGGAAACGACCGGCATAATCCAGGCATGGCGAACGTCGAGGACCTCTGGATCCCGCTCGTCGACGAGCCGATCGGGTCGATCGTGCAGCAGATCCAGGACGAGAACCCCGAGATCGCGAAGCTCGTCGAGTCCCCGCACCGGATCCTCGCGTTCCGCACCTTCGCGTACATCCGCACCGGCCTCGTGCTCGGCCAGCTCCTTTTCGACCACGATCTGCCCGACTACGACGGCTCCGAGAACTGGGTCGAGGCGCTGCTCCGCGATCCAGCGCATCACGCGGCCCTGACGCGGGAGGTGCGCACCGTCGCCGAGGAGATCGCGCGGGACCCGAAATACGCGGACGACGAGCCGCTCGGTCCGGACGACGACGCCCGCGAGCGGTTCCTCGCCTTCGCGCGCGACCGGCTCAAGCAGGCCTGATCCTCATACTTCAGGGGCCGGTGCGCACGAGACTCCCCGTCATCGCCGTCGTCGTCGCCGTTCTCACGATCGGCGCCTCGCAGGGCGTCGCCGATCGGTCGGCCGGCGCGACCGCGACCGCCTGGGCGATCAAGGTGATCGTCCCGAATCAGCCGGGCGCGAGCACGCGTGTCGCAGCGGCGCCGCCGGACGCCGTGGCGTTCGACGATGCGTTCTCGTATCCCGCGGACGGGTCTGTCGTGACGGCGACCTCCGTGACGACGAGCGTGTCGGCGACGAGCGGGTCGCAGGCGCGTGCGGGCGCGACCGCGCAGGTGACGTCCCTGTCGCTCTTCAAGGGCGAGATCACGGCGTCGTCGGTGACAGGCGAGACGCACGCGATCGCGTCGACTGCGAGCGCAGCGGGCGACATGGGCGTGACCGGAATCTCCAACCTCGTCGTCCTCGGGACCGCGGTGACCCCGACCCCCAATCAGCAGATCCAGCTCGCGGATTGGGGCTACGCGATCGCGCTCGAGCAGAAAGGACAGCGCGTCGACCAGCCGACGCCCGGCTACCACGACTTCGTCACCGCGCTCGACGTCTTCCTGACCGCCGATCACGACGGCCTCCCCGCGCAGAGTGAGATCCAGATCGGCTACGCGGAGGCGAACGCGCAGGCGAGCGAAGCGGCGCCGCTGCCGACGCCGCCGTCCCTTCCGACCGTCACGACGCCGAAGCCGAAGAGCAAGAAGGAGGGCCTGCCGGTCGAAAGCCAGCCGCTCAAGGGCGTCCACCCGCAGCTGACCGCCGGCGGCTACGTGTTCCCCGTGTACGGCACGTCGTCGTACGGCGACACGTACGGCGCAGGACGCGGCGACGTCTCAGGCGGTTGGCATCACGGCGACGACATCTTCGCGGGACTCGGCACGCCGCTGCTCGCGGTCGCGCACGGCACCGTCTTCTCGGTCGGCTGGAACAAGATCGGCGGCTGGCGCCTGTGGTTGCGCGACGACGAGGGGAACGAGTTCTACTACGCACATCTCTCCGCGTACTCGCCGCTGGCCGTCAACGGGGCGATCGTCGACGCCGGCGACGTGCTCGGGTTCATGGGCAACACGGGCGACGCGGAGGGTACGCCGTACCACCTCCATTTCGAGGTACATCCAGTCGGGCTCCTCGGTCTCGGCTACGACGGCGCCGTCGACCCCACGCCGTACCTCGACGGCTGGCGTCGTGTGCAGGACGTGCGCTTCGACGCGGTTCTCGGCTGGACGCCGAAGCTCGCAGGCTCGGCGCCGAAAGCCGGCGCGATCCTCTTGCAGAGCTCCGACATCTCGTCGGCGAGCGGTCTCGATCCCGAGTCGCTGCAGCGCGCGATCGCGCCGCCGAAGGCGGAGGGCCGCTAGGGCTCGCGCCCTAGCGGCCGACCTCTAGCCGCCGTTCGAGCTGTTCCCGCCCTGGTACGTGAAGTCGTCGTTACCGCCGAAGAGGCGGTTCGAGATCCACTCGCGGGTCGACTGTCCGGTGATCGGGTTGAAGAGCGCGCCGAGCACGATGCCGACGAAGAGCAGCGTGCTGTTGCGGCCCTTGTGCGGCTCCTTGCCCTGGACGCGGTCGGCCGCTTCGCGCAGCTCGGCGATGACCGACTTGAGCTCCTGCTGGAGGTCCTTGTCGGTGGCGACGCGCGACGCGAGGCCGGCGACGCGGCGGGGCCCGATCAATTCGTTATAGATCGAGCGGGCCGACTCGTACGCGTTCCGCACGTTTTCGCGCAAATCGTCGTCGTGGAGCGCCCGATCGACGTACGGTTTGACCGTGCTTGCCGCGTCGGAGACCCTGTCTTTCGTCTTGGCCATTCTCGGCGGTTCCTTTCGGTTGCTGGCGAAGGCGGTTCTACCCCTCGCACTCCTTTTCATTCTCGCAGCCTGTGGGGGGTCGAAGCAGGGACAAGCGGAGACGGCGGTCGGGGTGCACGGGCCCGGCTTCACCTTCGAAGCGCCGCACGGCTGGCGAGTCGTCAGGCGGGCGGATGGGGCGGTCGCACGCCACGGCAAGGCGCTCGTCTCGGTCTCACGCTTCCCGCTCCTCAAGACGTACGACCCGGCCGAGTTCGTCGCCGTCACGAAGGAGCTCGACAACCTCGCGACCCGGCTCGCGCACGAAGCCGGTGAAAAGCGTGCAACGGGTCAGACGACGAGCGTCGCCGGTCGAAAGGTTCGCTCGTATCGCTACGGCGACCGGCGGCTCGGTTTCGTCCTTGACGGCAAGCGCGAGTATCAGCTCTTCTGCGAGCCGGCCGGCGCGGCGTGCGACCTGCTCTACTCGTCGTTCACGCTGTCGGGGCCGCAGGCGTCGTAGCCGCTGCGGCGCCGTTCGCCGCAAACGCGACGGCGAACACGTCGTCGATGTTGTCGGCGAGCGTGAAGTGCATCTCCTCTCGTGTTTCCTCTGGGAGCTCGTCGAGGTCGTGCTCGTTCTCGCTCGGCAGGATCACGCGCTTCAACCCCGCGCGCTGCGCCGCGAGCACTTTTTCGCGCACGCCGCCGATCGGCAAGACCTGGCCCGTCAGCGTCAGCTCGCCGGTCATGCCGACGTCGTCCGCAACCGGTAGACCGCGCACGAGCGATGCGATCGCCGTCGCCATGGTCACGCCGGCCGACGGTCCGTCCTTCGGCACGGCACCGGCCGGGACGTGGATGTGCACGTCGTGCACCGAGAACCAGTCGTCGGCGAGGCCGAGCTGCTCACTGTGTGAGCGCACCCACGACAGGGCGGCCTGCGCCGATTCCTGCATGACCTCGCCGAGCTGACCGGTGATCGTCAGCTTTCCCTTGCCCGGGTACGCCTGCGCCTCGATGAACAGGACGTCTCCGCCCGCGGCGGTGTACGCGAGGCCCGTTGCGACGCCCGCATCGGCGGTGCGCCGTCGCGCCTCACCGGAGAACTTCCGCGGACCGAGCCATTCGCGCACCTTGGCCTCGTCGACCGGAATCTGCTCCCCGTAGCCCTCCGCCACCTGGCGCGCGCACTTCCGGCAGAGGTCGGCGATGCGCCGCTCGAGGTTGCGCACGCCGGCTTCCCGCGTGTACTCGCGAATCACGAGCCGCAGTGCGTCGTCGGAGACGGCGATGTTGTCGTCGCTCAGACCGTGCTGCTCGATCTGCTTCGGCGTCAGGTATCGCTGCGCGATCCCGAGCTTCTCGTCCTCCGTGTAGCCCGAGAGCGAGATGACGTCCATCCGATCGAGCAACGGGCCGGGAACGGTGTCGGTCGTGTTCGCCGTGCAGATGAACAGCACTTTCGACAGGTCGAACGGAAGGTCGAGATAGTGGTCGCGGAAGGTCTTGTTCTGCTCGGGGTCGAGCACCTCGAGCATCGCGCTCGCGGGATCGCCCCGATAGTCGGCGCCCATCTTGTCGATCTCGTCGATCAGGATCACCGGGTTCATCGACTCGGCATCGCGCAGGGCGCGGATGATCGTTCCGGGCATCGCGCCGATGTACGTGCGCCTGTGCCCGCGAATCTCCGACTCGTCACGCACGCCCCCGACCGACAACCGCCCGAACTTGCGCTCGAGCGTCTTCGCGATCGACTGGCCGAGGGACGTCTTGCCGACGCCGGGCGGCCCGACGAAGCAGAGGATCTGCCCGGACGGGTCGTTGCGCAGCTTCGACACGGCCAGGTGCTCGATGATCCGCTCCTTCACCTTCTCCAGGTCGTAGTGGTCGGCGTCGAGGACTTCACGAGCGCGCTCGAGATCGAGGTTGTCCTCCGTCGTGACACCCCAAGGAAGCGTGGCGATCCAGTCGAGGTAGGTGCGGATGACGCCGTACTCGGCGGCCGCAGACGGCAGTCGCTCGAGCCGCGAGAGCTCGCGCATCGCCGCCTTCTCCACCTCCTCGGGCAGCTCGAGCGCCTCGATTCGCTCCCGCAGCTCCGCCATCTCGGCCTGCTCGGGGTCGCCTTCGCCGAGCTCTTCCTGAATCGCCTTCATCTGCTGGCGGAGGAAGAACTCGCGCTGTCCCTTCTCGAGCTCCGACTGCACCTGCGATTGAATCTTCGTGCCGAGCTCGAACACCTCGAGCTCGCGGTTGAGGATCAACGACACCTCGCGCAGCCGCTCCTCGATGTTCACGAGCTCGAGCAGCTTCTGCTTCTCCTCGGTCTTGAGCCGCAGGGTCGACGCGACGAGATGGCAGAGCGCGCTCGGGTCGTCGACGTTCGCCGCCGCGAGCGACAGCTCCTCCGGCAGATACGGAACGAGCCCGATGATCCGAGCGAAGAGGCTCTGCACGTTTCGCGTCAGCGCCTCGACCTCCGGCGTCTCCTCGACTTCGTCGGGCAGCTCGACGAACTCGCCGAGCAGGTACGGCTCGTCGAGGACACGCCGCTCGATGCGCACGCGGCGGATGCCCTGGACGAGAATGCGCAGGGTCCCGTCGGGGACGCGGATCATCTTGTGCACGACCGCCGCGGTCCCGATCTCGTAGATGTCGTCCCAGGCCGGCGTCTCGTTGTCTTCGTCCCGCACGGTGACGAGTGCGAGCAGGCGGTCTCCCCCGACGACGTCGTCGATCAGGCGGATCGAGCGCTCCTGCCCGATCGCGAGCGGCGTCATCGACTCGGGGAAGACAACCGTCTCTTTCAGGGGCAGAACCGGTAGCGCGGCCGGCAGCTCGTCGCCCAGGCGCTCGGCCTCCTCCTGCTCCTCCGACGTGACCATCACCTGGTACTCCTGCTCCGGCTCGGTCACGCGCGCTTCACCTCGATGTTGACCTTCTCGTCACGCGTCTTCGGCGTGATCGGCAGCACGACCCTGAGCATTCCCTTGTCGTAGGTCGCCTCGACGTTCGTCGGGTCGATCTCGACGCCGAGCTCGATGCGCCGTTGGAAGCTGCCGTACTCGATCTCCATTGCCAGGTAGTGCGCGCCCGCGACCTTCGGTCTCGTGCGCTCACCGCTGATCGTGAGCGCGCGTCCCGCGACGACCACCTCGACCGACGACGGATCGACGCCCGGCAGCTCGACGATCACGTTGAGCGTGGGGGGGTCCTCCGTGCGGAAGCAGTCGGCCTGCGGCCGGTAGCCCTGCCGGAGGCCCGCAGAGAACCGCGGCACCTGCCACATGTCGGCGAAGAGCTCCTGGATCTCGCCGGCGAGATCGTCGATGTCACGCTTGCGGCCGGTCATCTCGTCTCCCTAGGGTGAAGCCGTGGGGCGCATCGTTCGAACGATTCTGGGCGCAGTCGGGTTCCTGCTGTACGTCTGGTATGCGGCAGTCCGGAACGTGCCGCGCGTCAATGCGAGACGCCGATCCAGACGAACGTGACGACGATCCCTACGACCACGATCGCGAGCGCGATCCGCATCGCGTTCCAGTAGACGCCCGGCTTTCCGGCGGGCACCGGGCGGAGGTCTTCGGTCTCCCGTTGTTCGGTCATCCGACGTCGTCATGCCCTGCGGCGCGTGCTAGCACACCTTCGGCCAGCTTCTTGGTCGCCTCGTCGACCATGTCGCCGTCCAGCCGGACGGCGCCGTCGGTGGCGAGAATGCGGCGCGCGCGCTCGATTTCCGCCTCGTTCGGGGTGAAGACGTCGTGCAGCGTCTCGAGCTGCGACGGATGAATCGCCCACTTGCCGTCGTAGCCGAGCGCGAGCGCACGCTCGGCCGACGTCCTGAGCCCGGCCTCGTCGTCGAGCGCTGCGTACGGACCGTCGATCGCCTGCAGGCCGAATGCCTTCGCAGCGACCGCGACCCGCGCCATCGCGTACTCCGACGCGCCCGAGCCGATCGTCAGCACGGGCACTCCGAGCGAGGCTGCGAAGTCGCCGGGCCCGAAGAGCAGCGCTTCCACCTGCTGCTCCTGCGCGATCGCCTCGACGTTGACGAGGCCCAGCGTCGTCTCGATCTGGACCTCGAGCGGCAGGTGTGTCAGACGGCGCGCAGCCGCGACGTCGTCGGGCGACTCGACCTTCGGCAGGACGATCACGTCGGCGACGGCATTCGCGGCCGCGATGTCCGCGGCGGATCCCTTGTTGACGCGCACGGCCAGCGTCCGCTGTGCGCGCGCGACCGGCAGATTCGCCCGCGCGCGCTCCTTGTCTGCGTGGGCGACGCCGTCCTCGAGGTCGACCACGATCTCGTCGGCCGGCAGCGTTGCGGCCTTCGCGAGCATGCGCTCGTTCGACGCGGGCACGGCGAGGCACGAGCGGCGCGGCCTTGTTGCCATTGTCGAAAACCTAACGATTTCCTTGCCTGCTTCACATGTGCCGGACGCAGACTTCTTCTCGTGGACAGGAGGCCGCTCGACTCATGAGACTGATCGTCGCCCTGACCGCCGGCCTTACCGTCGTGCTCCTCATCCTCCCGATCCACCCGTAAGCACCGACCGGAGGAGCACCTCCCCCTCCTCCCGCTCCTCCGGCCGGTGCTACTAGAGTCACGCCGCGATGAAAGGCGTCATCCTCGCCGGCGGCTCCGGCACCCGGCTGCACCCGCTGACGCGGATCACGAACAAGCATCTGCTGCCGCTGTACGACCGCCCGATGGTCACGTACGCGGTCGAGGCGCTCGTGCAGGCCGGGATCAACGAGCTGATGCTCGTGACGGGCGGGACGCACGCCGGCGAGTTCTTCCGCCTGCTCGGGAACGGGCAGGAGTACGGGATCGACCGCCTCGCGTACGGCTACCAGGAGCAGGCGGGCGGCATCGCGGAGGCGCTCGGTCTCGCAGAGCGCTTCGTCGGCGGCGACAAGGTCTGCGTCATGCTCGCCGACAACATCTTCGAGCGCTCGCTGCAGCCGATCGTAGAGCACTTCGAGGCCCAGGAGCGCGGTGGGCGCATCGTTCTCTCGCACGTCGACGAGGAGGAGCATCTGCGGCACCTCGGAGTCGCCGCGATGGACGGCGATCGCGTCGCACAGATCGTCGAGAAGCCGCTCGCGCCGCCGTCGCACTTTGCCGTCACGGGCGTGTATTTCTACGACGCGCAAGTCTGGGAGGTGCTGCCGACCCTGCAACCTTCGGGGCGGGGCGAGCTCGAGATCACCGACGTGAACAACTGGTATGTCGAGCGCGGCGAGATGCAGGCCGACGTCGTCGAAGGATTCTGGGGCGACGCCGGCGAGTCCATCGAGGCCTACTACGCTGTCAACGATTTCGTGCGGGCGACGTGGAAGTCCAGCGCTTCCCGCTGACACGCCACGAGGACGGGCGCGGCTGGTTCGCCGAGCTCGCACGCGAGAGCGCGCTGCCGAAGCCGATCCGGCAGGCCAACCTCTCCCGGTCGCAGCGCGGCGTGATCCGCGGTCTGCACTACCACGAGCGCGGTCAAGACGATCTCTTCGTGTGCCTGTCGGGGACGGTGCGCGTGGTCGTTCTCGATCGCGACAGCGGCGAGGTGTTCACGGAGGACATCGGCGACGACAACCCGGTCGCGCTCTACGTTCCCGGCACGTATGCGCATGGATACGAAGCGCTGACCGACTGCCTGTTCATGTACCTCGTCACCGAGGAATACGACGCGCGCGACCCCGACGAGCACGGAGTCCCGTGGGACGACGAGCGCGTCCGTCATGTCTGGAGCACGAGATCGCCGATCCTGTCGGCACGCGACGCGTCGTCGTAACCGGGGCGGGCGGCCAGCTCGGCACGGCGCTGGTCGAGGCGTTTCCCGGCGCGCGTGGGCTGACGCGCACGGAGTGGGACGTCGAGCATCCGGCGCCCCGATCGCTTCGCGGCGTCGATCTCCTTCTGCACGCGGCCGCGTGGTCGGACGTCGATGGAGCCGAACACGATCCGCAGGGCGCCACCGCGGCGAACGTCGGCGGTACGCAGCACGTTGCCGAGCTCGGTGCGCCGCTCGTCTACTTCTCGACCGACTACGTCTTCGACGGAGAGAAGCGCACGCCGTATCTCGAGTCGGATGCGCCGTCCCCCCGTTCGGTATACGGCCGCACGAAGCTGCTGGGCGAGGCCGCCGCCGGCGAGCTGGCATGGATCGTGCGCAGCTCGTGGCTGTTCGGCTGGACGAGCACGAACTTCGTGCGCACGATGTTGCGGCTCGGCGCGGAGCGCGACGAGGTCGCCGTCGTCGACGACCAGCGCGGCTGCCCGACGTACGTCGGCCATCTCGCGGCGGCGACACGCGAGCTGCTCGACAAGCCATATGGCATTTGGCATCTCGCTGCGGACGGAGAGTGCACCTGGGCCGAGTTCGCGGAGGCGATCTTCGACGAAGCCGACATCGACTGTCGTGTGCGACGCATCACGACGGCGGAGCTCGGCCGGCCGGCGGCGCGGCCCGCGTACTCGGTGTTGCGCAGCGAGCGCGCCGACGCGCCTCGCCTGCCACACTGGCGCGAGGGGCTAGTGGAGTGTCTGGCGCGCTTGCGCTGACGCTTCGAGGATCGTGTCGACGATCTCGTCGTGCAGCCCGCCCTTGAACAGGAAGGCGTCCGCGCCTGCCTCGGTAGCGCGCTTGGCGACGCCCTCGGTCGACATGCCGCTGATCACGACGACGCGTAGGTCGGGCCTGCGTTCGTGTAGCCGTCTCGTCGTCTCGAAGCCGTCCATCTCCGGCAGCTGCAGATCGACGAGTGCGACGTCGGGATGCAACCGCTCTTCCAGCTCGAGCGCGTGCGCGCCGTTGTCGGTCTCGCCCACGATCTCGATCCGCTCGTCGTGATCGAGGAGTGCATGAAGCGCCGCGAGGAACATCGCGTGGTCGTCGACGAGCAGGACGCGCACCGGTCGCATCGCTAGCGGCATTTCCCCTCCCTCGGGTTCCAACCCCCGCCGGAGTATGCCAGAGCTACTTTTTTCGCTCCGGATGCGGCCAATCGAGGGTCAGCGACCCGCCGATCGGCAGTTCGTGCCACTGTCCCGCGAGCCGGTCGAGCTTTTCGAGCAGCGCGGGCTCGGCGGTGCGCGCACGCCATTGCGACTCGAGTTGCCCAGCGAGCTCCTCCGAGCGCCGACCTTCCGGCAACCGCAATCGCTTGATTCGGTTCTTGCGCCAGATCTTCACGGTCTCCTTCGGATCGACCGGGATGAACATGCGCGCGTTCCCGCCGGCTGCGAGATGTCCGAAGATTCCCTCGTCGAGGCCGAACTCGGCCTCTGCGAAGAAGTGCAGGACGTCGTGCGGCAACCAGTCGTCGTAACCGGGCGCCGACCTGATGAACAGGTCGGTCGCCCGGTCTCGACTGACGTGGACGTCGTAGCGACGTTCCTTCTTGACGAACGTGACCTTCACTAGCCGCTCCGCTTCAGCTTTCCGTGTTTCTTCGCGTACTTCTCTCCCAGCGAGAAGATCCACAACCCGACCGGCATCGCAAGCGCGCCGATGACGATCAGCGGCCACATGTCCGCCCACTGCACGCTCGCACCGTTGACGATCGACGCTCGGTCGCCGCGCAATGCGTAGGTGGCCGGCGAGACTCTCGAGATCGCCTGCATCCAGCCGGGCATGACGCTCACGGGGTAGTAGACGCCGGAGACCACGAGCATGATCCCCTGCATGACGAAGCCGAGCTGTGCGCCTTTCTCGGGCGAGATCAGCGGCAGAACGGCGGTCATCATCCCGATGCCCATGAAGGAGACCGACGCGATCGCGAGCAACGCGAACGCGGCGCCGTAGTTCGCGTTCGGCAGGTGGATGTGGATGAACGCCGCAACGGCGAAGAACAGGATCGTCGCGCGGATGAGCCCGTACAGCACTGCGAACGCGGCTGCGCCGAACAGATGCACGACGCGCGAGATCGGCGCCATGAACGTGTACTCGATCGTGCCCTCCCACCGCTCCCACGCGACCGTCTCCGTCACGAACTCGAAGATGATCCCGAGGAACGCCCAGATCACCGCGCCGACGAGCAGCCGTGTCGCGAGGACGTTCTCCTCTGCGGCGGACACGTGCACGGCACGGGCGATGAAGACGATCGTCAGCGTGTTCGCGATCGTCCAGACCATGAACGCGACGTCCCAGAGGAAGTAGCGCTTCGTGAGATAGACGTTGCGCTCGACGATGCCGCCGAGCCCGATCAATTCCTGCCGCATCGTTGCTCCGATGGCGGTCATCTAGCCGAACACCTCCCTGAACTCGTCGTCTTCTGTCTGTTCGTCCTCGAACGTGCGGCCTGTCGCGGCGAAGAACGCCTCCTCGAGCGTCTCGACGTCGTAGCGCCGCTTCACGTCCTCGACGGGCTCGAGGAACAGCAGCTCCCCGCGGTCGAGCAGGCCGATCCGGTCGGCGAGGACTTCAGCCTCGTTCATGTCGTGCGTGCAGAGCAGGATCGTCGCGTCGTGCTCGGCGCGAACTGCCTTGATGAACTCCTGCACCTCGAGCTTCGAGCGCGGGTCGAGGCCTGTGGTCGGCTCGTCGAGGAGCAGCAGCACCGGCGACGTCAGCAGCGCCCGCGCGAGCGCGACCTTCTGCTGCATCCCCCGCGAGAGGTTCTCCATCGGCTCGCCGCGCCGCTCGGCGGGAAAGCCGACCTTCTCGAGGATCGCCGGCACGGCCGTCCGCGTCTTGGACGGTCCCATCCCGTAGAACCGCGCCGCGTACGACAGGTTCTCCGCCGCCGACATCTTCTTGAAGAAGCTCGCCTCGACCGAGACGCGGTTGACGAGCCGCCGAATCGCTCGCGACTCCTTGTAGGCGTCGTGGCCGAAGATCCTGGCTTCGCCGCCGTCGTTGATCAGCAGCGTCGACAGGAGTCGGACCAGGGTCGACTTCCCCGAGCCGTTCTGACCGAGGATGGCGACGCACTCGCCCCGCTCGATCGTGAACGTGACGTGGTCGAGGGCCGGCATCCGCTTGCGCTTGGCGAAGCGGCCGGCGCTTCGGTCCTTGCGCCGGAACTCCTTCGTCAGGTCGCGGACCTCGACGGCAGGGACGTCACGGCGGACGTGCGGGTTCTCGGATGTGCGTGAAACGACGGTAGACATGCTGCTCCTAA
>JAICWC010000144.1 GCA_025934995.1 Thermoleophilia bacterium
CGCGGAACTGCGCGAAGGGGCCGACGGCGCATCCCGACGGGACGTGCTCGGCGTGTGTCGGCATCGCGAAAGGCACCACACACGACGTGATCGAGATGGAAGCGGCGTCGCAGCGCCGCATCGACGACATCCGCGACATTCGCGACCGCGTCGTTCTGCAGCCGGTCGAGGGGCGCTACAAGATCTACATCCTCGACGAGGCGCACCAGCTCACGGACGCGGCCTGGAACGCGCTGTTGAAGCTGATCGAGGAGCCGCCGCCGCACTTGATGTTCGTCTTCTGCACGACCGACTTGTCGAAGGTGCTCCCGACCGTGCGCTCGCGCTGCCAGACGTTCGTCTTCCAACGGCCGCGGCTGCAGGAGCTGCTGAAAGTGCTGCGCGCCGTCGCGGACGCGGAGCAGATCGATGCCCCGGACACGGCGCTTTCGCTCGTCGCGCGCAGCGCGCGCGGTGCCTACCGCGACGCACTGTCGTCGTTGGATCAGCTCGCGTCGGCGACGAACGGCACGATCACGGTTCAGGACGTTCTGCAGCTGCTCGGCACGGTCGAGGAGGAAGCGCTGTTCCGGCTCTGCGACCTCGTCGTCGACCGCGACACGGCGGGTGCGCTGACGTTCGTCGAAGAGCTGTCCGAGCAGGGTCACGATCTCGGCCGGCTGGTGACTGAGCTGATCGAGCATCTGCGTCATCTGCTCCTGGTCCAGCACATGGGCGAGGTGCCGGAGTCGCTACCGGTGACCGAGGAGGCGCGCGAGCGATTGCGCGCTCAGGCGAACCAGCTCGGCGAGCCGACCGTGATCCGGCTGCTCGACCTCCTGGCAGTCGCCGTCGACGACATGCGCCAGGGCGCCGATCCGCGGCTGCCGCTGGAGCTGGCATTGGTCAAGGTGACGCGTCCCGCGGCAGATCTCTCGCGCGAGTCGATCGCCTACCGGCTCGAGCAGCTCGAGTCGCGCGGCGCCTCCGTTGCAGCCTCGCCGGCCGTCGTCGAAGCGCCGAAAGCGCCCCCGACTCCTGCGGCCGCGGCACCGGACCTCGAGCTCGAACAGCTGCAGGAGGCATGGGCCCGGACGATCGTCCCCGCCGTCGCGGAGAAGTCGATCCCGACGTCCTCGCTCTTCGGCGAGGCGCGTCCCGCGGATCTCGCGGACGACACATTGACGATCGAGTTCCCCCGCAACGCCGAGTTCCACCGCAAGCTCGCGGAGGACCCGAGGAACTCCACGCTGCTGCGCGACGCGCTCTACGAAGTGACGGGACGCAGGCTCGCGGTCGCGTTCGCCGTCGGCGAGGAGGACGAAGCGGGCGAGGACGACGAGGCGTCCGACGAGCCGATCGGCGAGGAGAAGTTCATGGAACTGCTGAAGGAGACCTTCGACGCCCGGGAGCGTGAGACCGAATGAGCTTCGACATGAACAAGTTGATGCAGCAGGCCGCGGAGATGCAGAAGCAGGTCGAGCAGATGCAGGCGGACGCGGAGCGCGAGATCGGCGAGTCGTCGGTCGGCGGCGGCATGGTCAAGGTGACCGCGAACGGCGCCGGGCAGGTCCTGACGATCGCGATCTCGCCGGACGCCGTCGATCCGTCGGACGTCGAAGGCCTGCAGGATCTCGTCCTGGCCGGCGTCAACGAGGCGCTTCGTGCCGCCGCCGCGAAGGTCGAGGCCAAGGCCCAGCAGATGCAGTCCGATCTCATGGGCGGGCTCGGCTTGCCCGGGCTCGGCGGCTAGCCCGTCCGGAGGGGACGAGTACCCTCCGAGGCGTGCTGTCGCCCTCGATCGACAACCTGGTCGCGCAGCTGACGCGGCTGCCGGGGATCGGCTCGCGGACCGCGCAGCGGCTCGCCTTCCACCTCCTCCAGGTGTCGAAGCAGGAGGCGATCGCGCTCGCCGAGGCGATCCACGAGGTGAAGGAGCGCGTCCGTTTCTGCCGCGAGTGCGGCAACCTGACCGAAGAAGAGACGTGTGCGATCTGTCAGGACGCGCGCCGCGACCACTCCGTCATCTGCGTCGTCGAGCAGCCGGTCGATCTCGTGTCGCTCGAGCGGACGGCGGAGTTCCGAGGGCTGTACCACGTGCTCGGCGGTTCGCTCTCGCCCCTCGACGGCGTGGAGCCCGAGCACCTGCGCATCGACGAGCTGTTCGACCGCGTGTCGCGCAACGGAGTCGCCGAAGTGGTGCTCGCGACGAACCCGAACATGACGGGCGAGGCAACAGCTGCGTATCTCGCCGACCGGCTGCGCGGCCGCGTGCGCGTGACACGGCTGGCAAGTGGCCTGCCCGTCGGCGGAGATCTCGAGTACGCGGACGAAGTCACGCTCGGACGCGCATTCGTCGGCCGCCGCGAGATGCCGTGATCCGCCGCTCCATCCTCCTCGTGCTCGTCTTGCTGCTCGTCGCAGCGCCTGCCTTCGCGGCCGGAGGGCCCGTGACCGCCGCGGCGATCCGGCCGACGACGGTGTACTTCGGTGCGCCCCTCCCCGTCCTCCGGTTCTACACCGTTCGTGCGGCGACGCTGACCCTCTCGCTCATGCGCTGCAGGAACCGGTGCGCGACCGGCGTCACGATCGCGGTCGTCAGGACGCGCTACTCGAAGGGGTTCCACTCGCTCGAGGTGCGGGCTCTGCTCCAGCGCAGCAGCCTGAGGCCGCGCGTGACGAAGCTGGCTCCTGCGATCTACGCCATCGTCTTCAGGCAGGGCACGACCGTGCTCGGCAGCGCCGACTTCGGCGTCGACGGCAAAACCTAGATCTCGACGGGCACGTTCCGGCCGACGTCGAGCCGCATCCCGCCGACGCGCACCGCGCCGCACGCGAGGCAGAAGGTCGACGGCGCGTCGCGCAACTTCACGCACGCACGCTGGCCGCAGGACGAGCACTCCCCGATCTCGTCCGCCGAGAACGCCTCGAGCAGGTCGAGGTTCGTCTCCTCCGGCGCCACCCCCCAACCCTACCCGCAACCGCCCGGGCCGCTCGGCCGTTCCAGGTCTGTAACTCCCAAAAGGAGGAAATACATGGGTATCAGCGTCAGCCTGCTTCTGATCGCGGGAGGCCTGGTCCTGCTGCTCGCGACGTCTGTGACGACGATCGGCTGGATCCTGCTGATCGTCGGCGCGGTCGGCATCCTGCTCTCGCTCATCTTCTGGTCGGCCTGGGGCGGCTTCGGCGGCGCCGGCGGCCGTCGCACGACGGTCATCGAGGAATAACCGCAGAATGACGGCAGGGCTCCGCGAGGAGCCCTGCCTACACTGTTCTGCGTGTCCAGCACGCACTTCGAGGCGGTTCCCGAGCTCGCGGCCGACGTGGCCGCGGGCGATCGCGACCTGATCGTCATGAAGTTCGGCGGCACGTCCGTCGGCTCGACGGGGAAGATCAAGGACGTCGCACGACGACTCGTCGCCGCGCGCGAGTCGGGTCGCCGGGTGATCGGCGTGCTGTCCGCCATGGGCGACACGACCGACGAGCTGATTCGCCTCGCCCACGAAGTCTCGCCCCATCCGCACCCGCGCGAGTACGACATGCTCGTCTCCGTCGGCGAGCGGATCTCGAACTCGCTCTGCGCGATGGCGATCCGCGATCTCGGCCACGAAGCGGTGTCACTGACCGGCTCCCAGGCGGGAATCGTCACCGACACATCGCACGCGAAAGCGAAGATCGTCGAAGTCCGCGCACGGCGTCTGCACGAAGAGCTCGACCGCGACCGCATCGTCCTCGTCGCCGGCTTCCAAGGCGTGTCGACCGAGCTCGAGGTGACGACGCTCGGTCGCGGCGGCTCCGACGCGACCGCGGTCGCGCTCGCTGCTGCCCTCGGCGGAGCGTGTGAGATCTACACCGACGTTGAAGGAGTCTTCACCGCCGACCCGCGCATCGTCGCCGACGCGCTCAAGCTTCCCACGGTCTCGTACGAGGAGATGCTCGAGATGGCGGCGACCGGCGCGCGCGTGATGATGGCGCGGTCGATCGAGATCGCACGCAGCTACGGTGTCCCACTCCACGTGCGCGCAGCCCACGGCGACACGGAAGGCACGTGGATCCGCGAAGAGGAGAATCTGGTGCTCGAGAAGGCGATCATCTCCGGGGTGACGCACGACACGTCGGAGGCGAAGGCGACGGTGCTTTCCGTGCCCGACCAGCCGGGCGTCGCAGCGCGGCTCTTCCGAGCGCTCGCGGACGCCGGCGTGAACATCGACATGATCGTGCAGAACGTCTCGGCGCACGGGACGACGGACATCTCGTTCACGCTGCCGAAGAGCGATCTTCCCGCAGCCGAGCCGATTCTCGACGTGCTCGCGAAGGAGATCGACGCGGCCGGCGTCGTCTACGACCCCGACGTCGCGAAGGTCTCCCTGATCGGCGCAGGCATGAAGAGCCACCCCGGCGTCGCGGCCGACATGTTCGAGGCGCTCGCCGACGCGGGCATCAACATCGAGATCATCTCGACGTCGACGATTCGCGTCTCGTGCGTGATCCGCGCCGCCGACGTCGAGCGCGCGGTTCAGGCCGTACACGAGCGGTTTCGGATGTTCGCCGAGGAGCGCGTCGGTGGCTGACCCTCGGATCGCCGTGATCGGCGGGACCGGCGCCGTCGGCACCGTCGCGCTCCGGCTCCTGCGCAAGCGCGGCTACGACGACGTTCGCGTCTTCGCCTCCGCGCGCTCCGCCGGGCGGATCATCGAAGGGCTCACCGTCGAAGAGGCGACGCCGGACGCGCTCGCCGCCGGCGACATCGACGTTGCGCTGTTCTCCGTCGGCACGTCGGCGTCGCGCGAGCTCGTGCCGCACGCGGTGCGCGGCGGCGCGGTGGCGATCGACAAGTCATCCGCCTACCGCCTCGTCGACGGGGTGCCGCTCGTCGTGCCCGAGGTGAACGGCGACCGTGCGCTCGAGCACGACGGGATCGTCGCAAACCCGAACTGCTGCACGATCCCGCTGACGTGCGCGTTGAAGCCCCTGCACGAAGCGGCCGGCCTCGGTCGCGTGCGCGTTTCGACGTATCAGGCGGTGTCCGGCGCCGGGGCCCAGCGGATGGACGCACTCCGTCGGGAGCCGGTCGACGAGCACAACGTCGGCGTCGACTGGTCCTGGGAAGGCGACGAGACCGAGGAGGAGTCGAAGATCCGAGCCGAGGCGCAGAAGATCATGGAGCTGCCCGACCTGCCGATCAGCGCCAACACGGTGCGCGTGCCGGTCCTCGTCGGCCATGCGGAGTCGGTGTGGATCGAGACCGAGGAGCCGTTGTCCGCCGCGCAGGCGGAGGAGATCCTGCGCAGCGCGCCGGGCGTCCAGGTCGTCGACACGCCGACGCCGCGCGACGCGGCGCAGACCGATCAGGTGCTCGTCGGCCGGATCCGCGAGGACCGCGCTGCCGAGCGGAACGGCCTCGTCCTCTTCCTCGCCTGCGACAACCTCGTCAAGGGCGCCGCGCTCAACGCGATCCAGATCGCCGAGCTGATCCTTGCCCGAGCTCTCGTGTGAGGCCTGCGGCTGGGTCGCGATCACGACGCAGCCGCCCAACCTCGTCTGGGCCGAACACGAGAAGAACTGCCCCGCCGTCGGCGGCGCCGTGCGTCACATGCCCGACCTGCCGCCGCTGCCGCGCCTGCCGTCGGTGAAGCACTGCGAGCACCGGCTCGTGAAGAAGCAGATCGCCGTCTCGCCGACCGGCGTCAAGAAGTACGCCGTCATGTGCGACCTCTGCGGCCGGTTCATCAGCTGAGCGATCCGTTCCCCGGCTAGACCGTATGGAGTTGCCGGCGCCTCGCTCGTAAGTTGGCGCGGGTTGCCGTCGCGATTGGCGCGGCGGTAGAGCCGCAATTACGGGAGGCGCCGGTAATGGTCGAGGGTACGTGGGTCGGGCTGGATGTGCACGCG
>JAICWC010000014.1 GCA_025934995.1 Thermoleophilia bacterium
AGGGGGTGGACAAGTGGGGAATCGTGGTTTATCGTGGGGCAAAGTGGGAGAGCGTGGTGAAGCAACACCGATGGCCCCAAGACGATGCTCCTCGGCGAATACGACCACACGATCGACGACAAGAACCGGCTCACGCTGCCGGCCCGTTTCCGGCAGGCGTTCACGAACGGCATCGTCGTGACCCGCGGCATGGACGGGTGCCTCTTCGCCTACACCCCCGAGGACTGGGATCGCCTCGTCCACAGCCGGCTCGCCACGCTCGACCCGCTGCGCAAGGAAGGCCGCCGGATGCAGCGCTTCTTCTTCGCAGGCGCCACGGAGACGGAGCTCGACAAGCAGGGGCGCGTCGGCCTGCCGGCCGCGCTCCTGCAGCACGCGAAGCTCGACCGCGACGTCGTCGTCGCGGGAGTCCACGACCACCTCGAGATCTGGGATCGCGACGCCTGGCGCCGCGAGCTGGCAGAGGTCGAAGGGAGTGCGGAGCATGTTGCCGAACGTCTTGCAGACCAGCGCGACTGATCACGTCCCCGTCCTCGCCGCCGAGGTTCGCGAGAGCCTCGCCGTGCAGCCCGGGGAGACCGTTCTCGATGCGACGTTCGGCGCCGGCGGGCACTCATCCCTGCTCGTCGCCGACCTGCAGGGGAGCGGCAAGCTGATCGCGGTCGATCGCGACCCGAGCGCGCAGGCGTACTTCGACCGCTTCGCCAAGCGCGCCAGCGGCGTGCAGACGCGCCTGCTGCGCGGCGACTTCGCCGTCGTCCTGCCGCAGCTGGCGGCGAACGGCGTGCGGGTCGACGCGGTGCTGCTCGACCTCGGCGTCTCCTCGATGCAGCTCGACCTTCCCGACCGTGGCTTCTCGTACTCCGTCGACGCGCCGCTCGACATGCGCATGGATCCGTCGCAACAGCTCGACGCGGCGTCGATCGTCAACACGTGGCCCGAGCGCGAGCTGATGGAGATCTTTCGCCGCTACGGCGAGGAGCGCTACGCGAAGCAGATCGCCCGCGCGATCGTGCGCCGCCGTAAGGAGGAGCCGTTCGAGCGGAGCGGCGCGCTCGTCGACGTGATCAAGAGCGCGATTCCGGCGCCGGCGCGGTTCGGCGAAGGGCATCCGGCGAAGCGTGTCTTCCAGGCCCTGCGCATCGCCGTCAACGACGAGCTCGGCTCGCTCGAGGAGGCGCTGCCTGCCGCGTTCGAGCTGCTTCGTCCGGGCGGCCGGCTCGCCGTCATCGCGTTCCATTCACTTGAGGACCGCATCGTCAAGCACTTCCTGCGCGAGCGCGAGCGCGGCTGCACGTGCCCGCCGGACTTCCCGGTCTGCGTGTGTGGCCACGAGCCCGAGCTGCGCGCGATCCAGCGCCGGCCCATCCGTCCGAGCGGCACCGAGGTCGCCGCGAACCCACGCGCAGCCTCGGCACGGCTGCGTGCCGCGGTCAAGGCCTGATGGCCGCACTCGACTGGTTCGGTCCCGAAGTCGCGGCGCCGGCCGCGCGGCCGGCCCGGCCGGCGCGACCACGCACTCGTGCTCGCTCGCAGCGCCGCGTCCGCGGGGGCATCGCCTGGATCGCCGCCTTCGGCGTCGTGCTGGCGGGGGTCGTGGCGCTGAACGTCGCCGTCCTACGCGTCAACATGCAGGTGAGCAGGCTCGACAAGGCGCAGATCGAACTACAAGCGCAGAACCAGGCGCTCGCGTCCCAGGTCTCGAGCGCAGCCTCCGCCCAACGGATCGAGCAAGCAGCCCACCGACTCGGCTATGTCCCAGCGCCGGCGACCGACACCAGCTACCTCGAGCTCCCGCAGAAATAGCGGCGTCGCGCGAGTCGTGAACTCGCGCATCCGGCTGCTCCTGCTCTGCGTCCTGCTCGTCTTCGGAGCATTGCTGGCGCGCGCGTCGTGGATCGCGACTGTGCGCGCGTCATCGCTCTCGCGGCTGGCCGTCGGACAGGCGACTGCGCCCGTCGTCCTCCCCGCCGGGCGGGGAACGATCTTCGACAGCATGGGCGTCCCGCTCGCCCTGGGCGAGCAGGCGACGACCGTTTATGCGGATCCGAGCGAGGTGACGAATCCGCTGCGGGAGTCGCTTCGCATCGCATCCGTCCTCGGCCTGAAGCCGAACGCCGTCTATCGCGCTCTGCGGACGCCGCACACGCACTTCGTCTACGTCGCGCGCAAGGCCGACCCGACGACGGCGACGAAGCTCGCGAGGCTGAAGCTCGCCGGCCTGCATTTCTACGGCGAAGAGCGGCGCGTGTACCCGCAGAAATCCGTCGCCGCGCAGGTGCTCGGATACGCGGGGCTCGACAACAAGGGCCTCGCCGGGCTCGAGCTCGAGCTGAACAGCGATCTCACCGGCCGCGACGGCAGCCAGACGCTCGTACGCGATCCCTTCGGGCAGGCGATCTCGATCCGGAACTATGTGCCGCCGCGGCACGGGCGCTCGGCGTTCCTCACGATCGACTCCCGCATCCAGAGCAACGCCGAGCAGGTGCTGCGCGCGACCGTGTCCAAATGGCACGCGAAGGATGCGACCGCGATCGTCCTCGATCCGCGCACGGGCGCGATCCTCGCCATGGCGGAGGCGCCGAATTACGACGCCAACTCGTTCTCCAGCGCGTACTCGCATCATCTGACCGTGAACCGCGCGGTCAGCGACGTGTACGAGCCCGGCTCGGTCTTCAAGGTCGTCACGATCGCGGGCGCACTGTCCGAGCATCTCGTCACGCCGCAGACGAAGTTCACGCTCCCGCCGACGATCCGCGTCGCCGACCGCACGATTCACGACGCCGAGGACCGGGGGACCGAGACGATGACGGTCGCTCAGATCCTCCAGAAGTCGTCCAACGTCGGCGTCGACACGATCGCGATCAAGTACCTCGGCGAGTCGCGGCTCAAGAAGTGGATCAAGCAGTTCGGCTTCGGCCAGAAGACGGGCGTCGACTATCCGGGCGAGAGCCCGGGGCTGCTCCCGTCCTACTGGTCCGGCTCGACGATCGGGAACGTGCCCATCGGGCAGGGCGTGTCGGTGACGGCGCTGCAGCTCGCATCCGTGTACGGAGCGATCGCGAACAAGGGCATGTGGGTGCAGCCTCACCTCGTCGACCACGTGCAGGGCGAGCAGCCGCCGAAGCCGAAGACGCGGCGGATCCTGTCGCGCCGGGTCGACCACACGCTCGTGCAGATGCTGAAGGGCGTCGTCTCCGATACGGGAACCGCCGAGGCCGCGTCGATCCCCGGCTACACCGTCGCCGGCAAGACCGGCACCGCACAGAAGCCTGGGCCCCACGGCTACGAGGCGGGCAAGTACGAGGCGACGTTCGTCGGCATGGTGCCGGCGGCCAATCCGCGCCTCGTCGTGCTCGTCACCGTCGACGAGCCGCAGCTCGCGATCTTCGGCGGCGTCGTCGCAGCGCCGGCGTTCGCGCAGATCGCCGGCTTCGACCTGCAGTACCTCGAAGTGCCTCCGGATCAGGCCGTTCGCTAGGCTCGCCGCCGATGAAACTCGAGCGTCTGGTCGCCGCGCTCGACCCTGTGGACGTCAAAGGAAACGCTGCGGTCGAGATCGCCGACCTCGCATACGACGCGCGCGCGGCGACGCCCGGCTCGCTCTTCTTCGCCGTCCGCGGAATGCGAGCCGACGGCCACGACTTCACCCTGCAGGCCGCCGGGAACGGTGCCGCGGCGCTCGTCGTCGAGCGCGCGCTCGACCTCGACGTGCCACAGGTCGTCGTCCGCGATTCGCGCACCGCAATGGCGGTCGCCGCCGACGAGTTCTTCGAGCACCCCACGCAGGAGCTCGAAGTCGTCGGCGTCACCGGGACGAGCGGCAAGACGACGACGTCGTTCCTCCTCTTCGCGATCCTTGCAGCCGCCGGCCGACGGCCGGGTTTGATCGGCACGGTCGAGGCGCGCATCGGCGGAGAGCGCCGCGGAGTCACGCGCACGACGCCGGAGGCGATCGACCTGCAGCGGCTGTTCCGCGAGATGCTCGACGTCGGCGACCGCTCGTGCGCGATGGAGGCCTCGTCGCATGCGTCCGCGCTCCATCGTCTCGATCACACGCGTTTCCGCACGCTCGTGTTCACGAACCTCAGCCAGGACCACCTCGACCTGCACGGCGACATGGAGTCGTACTTCCAGGCCAAGCGCCGGCTCTTCCACGCCGAGCCGCGACCGGTGGCCGTCGTCAACGTCGGCGACGAGTACGGACGCCGGTTGGCCGACGAGCTCCCCGACGCGATCACGTTCAGCTACGAGCGCGACGCCGGACTGCTCGACGGAATCGACCTGAAGCTGCGCGGGCGTTTCAACGTCGAGAACGCACTCGGCGCGCTCCTCTCCGCGCGCGCTCTGGGGATCGACGACGACGCGATCAAGCGCGGCATCGAAAACGTCCGCGGCGTCCCCGGCCGCTTCGAGGCGGTCGACGAGGGGCAGCCGTTCCACGTGATCGTCGACTACGCACACAAGCCGGGCGCGCTCGAGAACGTCCTGCGGGCCGCGCGCGAGCTCGCTTCCGGCAACCGGGTCATCTGCGTGCTCGGTGCGGGCGGCGACCGGGACCGCGGCAAGCGACCGGTCATGGGGCGGATCGCGACCGAGCTCGCCGACGTCACGATCGTCACGTCCGACAATCCCCGCAGCGAGGATCCCGAGCAGATCATCACGGAGATCGTCGTCGGCACGGTCGGACACGTCGAGGTCGAGACCGACCGCGCCGCCGCGATTGCGCGCGCGATCGCGCTCGCGCACGACGGCGACGTCGTCCTGATCGCGGGCAAGGGCGCCGAGCAGGGGCAGGAGTACGCCGACCGAGTGATTCCGTTCGACGACCGTCAGGCGGCGCGCGACGTGCTGGTCGCCAAGTGATCCCGCTGCCGCTGGACGAGCTGCGGGGGCTCGGTCGGATCGAGGGCGACGCGGAGAGCGTCACCGGCGTGCAGATCGATTCGCGCCGCGTGCAGCAGGGTGAACTCTTCGTCGCGGTTCGCAGCGGCGTCGCATACCTCGACGACGCACGTGCGCGCGGCGCCTCGGCCACGCTCGTCCCGGAGGACGACTTCGCGGCGCTCGCGGCGATCGGCCGCGCCGCCCGTTCACGTTTCGAGGCACGCGTCGTCGCGATCACCGGCTCCGTCGGCAAGACGTCGACGAAGGACATCCTCACGGCGCTTCTACGCGCGACCGGCGCCGATGTCGTCGCAGCGGAAGACGGGTACAACAACGAGATCGGGCTGCCGCTGACGTTGTGCCGCGTCGAGCGCGAGACCGACGTCGTGGTGACGGAGATGGGGATGCGCGGGCTCGGCCAGATCCGCGCGCTGGCGGAGATAGCACGGCCGCACATCGGCCTGATCACGTCGATCGCACCGGTGCATCTGGAGCTGCTCGGGAGCATCGAGAACATCGCCCGGGCGAAAGCGGAGCTGCTCGAGGTCGCCGAGATCGGCATCGTCCCGGCGGACGAGCCTCTGCTCGCGTCGTACGGCGCGCACACTTTCGAACGACACGCGCCGGAGATCCGCGACGGGCACGCAATCGTCGACGGCGTCGAGTTCGACTTCGCCGCCCGCCACCAGGCGCAGAACGCCGCCGCCGCCCTCGCCGTTCTCGACACGCTGGGGTACGAGCGGCCGCGGGGCATCGTCGAGGTGACGTTCTCGCGGTGGCGCTCGCAGGAGACGGAGCTTCCCGGCGGCGGCCTCCTGATCAACGACGCGTGGAATGCGAACCCGGTCGCGATGCGGGCCGCGCTCGCGCATCTCCGGGACTGCGCCGCCGGCAGACGCACAGTTGCGATCCTTGGCGACATGGCGGAGCTGGGTGCGGCGGCGCCGCGCTTCCACGAGGAGATCGCGCGCGAGCTCGGAAGTGTGGACGTCGTGATCGGCGTCGGCGAGCTTGCGCGCGGCTACGCCCCGGAGGCGTGGGCGGCGACGGCCGACGAGGCGGTCGCGCTGGCGCGCGAGCTCGTACGGCCCGGGGACGTCGTGCTCGTGAAGGGCTCGCGGTCGGTCGGTCTCGAGATCGTCGCGGAGGCGCTGGCATGACCCGGGTCCTGGTCGCCGGGCTGATCGCGCTGATCGTGTCGATCATCGTCGGCCCGCGCTTCATCGAGTTCCTGCGCGCGAACGAGTTCGGGCAGCACATCCGCGAGGACGGACCGGAGCATCACATGAGCAAGCAGGGAACGCCGACGATGGGCGGCTTGATGATCCTCTTCGCCGCGACGATCGGCTTCCTGCCGATGACGCACTTCAGGCTGCAGGCGCTGACGGTGTTCTTCGTCACGCTCGCGTGCGGCGCCATCGGGTTCCTCGACGACTTCATCAAGCTCACGCATCGCCGCTCCCTCGGGCTGAACGGACGGTGGAAGATGCTGCTGCTCGCGTGCGTCACCGCCGTCGTCGCGGTCGTCGCGCACCACCTGAAGCTGAGCACAGACGTGTACATCCCGGTCGCGGACGTCTCGATCCCGCTCTCGTACGCGTGGTATCCGTTCCTCTTCCTGATCATCGCCGGCGCCTCGAACGGCACGAACCTCGCGGACGGTGTCGACGGGCTCGCAGCAGGGACCGGGATCATCGCCATCTTCACGTTCACGGCGATGATGATCGTGTCGTTCGTCCGCTCCTCGACGAACCCCGCGCACCGCAACCTGACGAAGCTCGATCTGGCCGTCATCGGCGCGGCGCTGATCGGTGCCGCGATCGGCTTCCTCTGGTACAACGCGCACCCCGCCGAGGTGATCATGGGCGACACCGGCTCGATGGCGTTCGGAGGCGCGATCGCGACGTTCGCGATCATGACGAAGACGGAGGTGCTGCTCATCTTCATCGGCGGCATCTTCGTCATCGAGGCAATCTCCGTGATGATCCAGGTCGTCGCCTTCAAGTACTTCGGCCGACGCGTGTTCCTGATGGCTCCGATCCATCACCACTTCGAGATGAAGGCGTGGTCCGAGACGAAGATCATGGTGCGCTTCTGGATCGTCGCCGGCATCGTCGGCGCGGCGGGGTTCGCGCTCTTCTACCGCTACTACTTCGGCCAGAGGTGACCGGCACCGCCGCGATCCTCGGCGCCGACATCGCGCGTGCGGCACTCGCTGAGCTCGGCGACTTCGACGAGATCGTCATCTTCGAGTCGTCCATCGACGAGCTCGAGCGCCTGGTCGCCGAGCTGGCCGACCCGCGCCTCGACTACCTGCTCGGCGAGCTGCCCGTCCTGCCGCTGCCGGACGCGAGCGTGGACCGCCTGATCGGCGGTCCTCCGGACGATCCGGAAGTCGCCAGGGTCACGCGCACGTAGGGCGAATAGAGCGGCATGTCGGAAGACTGGCTGCCTCGGCGTGCCCTCGTCGTCGGGCTCGCGCGCTCCGGGCGCGCGGCCGTCGCCGCGTTGGAGCAGCGCGGGGTCGAGGTCGTGGCCGTCGACCGCGACCTCGGCAACGACGGGCCGGCAGCCGCGGCCGATGTCGATCTGCTCGTCAAGAGCCCGGGCGTCCCCGGCGAGGCGCCGGTCGTCGCCGCCGCCCGCAGGCGTGGCGTTCCCGTGTGGAGCGAGGTCGAGCTCGGGTACCGGCTGCTCGGCGGGGCGCCGTTCTACGGCGTCACCGGGACGAACGGCAAGACGACGACCAGCGAGCTGCTCGGCGCCATCCTGCGCGCCGCCGGGCGGCGTGTCGAGGTGGCGGGCAACGTCGGCACGGCGCTGACCGAGGTGGCGGAGCGGATCGAGCCCGGCGCATCGGTCGTCTGCGAGCTCTCGAGCTTCCAGCTCGAGGACGTGCACACGCTCGCCTGCGACGTCGCCGTCCTGCTCAACATCGAGCCCGACCATCTCGATCGCCACGGCTCGCTCGAGGCGTACCGCAACGCGAAGCTCCGGATCTTCGAGCGCGCCCGCGCCAAGGTCGCGCCGCGCGGCTTCGGAATCGAGGACGCGATCGAGTTCGCGGGCGACGACCCGCTGCCGGCCGAGCCGCGCATTCCCGGCGCGCACAACCGGGAGAATGCCGCCGCTGCGACCGCTGCCGCACGTGCCGCGGGCGTCGGCGACGAGGCGATCGCGGAGGCGCTCCGCACATTCGCCGGCGTGCCGCACCGGCTCGAGCTCGTGCGCGAGCTGCACGGCATCCGTTACGTCAACGACTCGAAGGCGACGAACACTGCGGCCGCCCGTCGCGGCGTCGCCGCGTACGACGAGCCGCTGCACCTGATTCTCGGCGGCTCGCTCAAAGGCGAGGACTTCGGGCCGTTCGCGCGCGAACTGCCGGCGAACATCCGGACGATCCATCTGATCGGAGAGGCGACGGACGAGCTCGCAGACGCGCTCGACAGCGCAGGCTGGTCGTACGACCGCGACGGCGATCTCGCGAGCGCCGTCGTGCACGCGTCGTCGCTTGCGCACGACGGCGACGTCGTCCTGCTCTCGCCGGCGTGCGCGAGCTACGACCAGTTCGACAACTTCGAGCAGCGCGGCGCCGCATTCCGCCGCTTCGTGGAGCAGTTGTCATGAAGAAGCATCACTCGCTCGAGTCGCAGCTGCTCGTGCTCGTTCCACTCGCGCTGACGGCATTCGGGCTCGTCATGGTGTACAGCGCAACGTCCGCGTCGGCCGCGCTCGGCAACGGCAATCCTGTCGGTTACCTCGAGCGACAGGGGACGTATGCGGTGATCGGGCTCGTGCTCCTCTTCGTCGCCGCCCGCTCGGACTATCGCGCCCTGAAGCACCTTGCGCCGTCGCTCGTCGTCATCGCACTGACGCTGTGCGCTGCCGTGCTCGTCGTCGGCGAGCGCATCAACGGGGCGCGTCGCTGGATCGGCGCCGGCCCTGCCGCCTTCCAGCCGTCGGAGATCGCAAAGCTCGCGCTCGTCGTCTGGTGCGCGGCATATCTCGCGCGCAAGCCGCCGCCGCGAACGCTCAAGGGCCTGGCGCGGCCGATCGGGGCCCTCGTCGGCGCGTTCTGCCTGTTGATCCTCCTCGAGCCGGATCTCGGCACGGTGATCACGATCGTCGTGATGGTCGGTGCGGTGCTACTCGTCTCGGGCACGCCGCTGCCGCTGCTCGCGACCGCGTACTCGATCGTCTTCGGCCTCGGCGCGATCGCTGCGTGGGCATCGCCGTACCGGCGTGCGCGCCTCTTCACGTTCCTCGATCCCTGGAAGGACCCGCTCGGCGCCGGCCTGCAGAACGTGCAGGCGCAGATCAGCCTCGGGTCGGGCGGGATCTTCGGACGTGGGCTGGGGCAGGGGATCGAGAAGATCCACTTCCTGCCCGAGGCGCACACCGACATGATCTTCGCCGTCATCGGCGAGGAGCTCGGTCTCGTGGGCGCGGCGGTGCTCGTCGCCGGCTACTGCTCGTTCGCCTACGCGGGCCTCAAGCTTGCGCTCGCGTGCAAGGACCCGTTCGGGAAACGGCTCGCCGCCGGGATCACCGCGCTCATCACCGGACAAGCCGCAATCAATCTCGCCGCGGTGCTCGGCCTCGCCCCGCTGACCGGAATTCCGCTGCCGTTCGTCTCCTACGGCGGCTCCAGCCTCGTGGTCGCGCTCCTCTCGGTCGGTGTGCTCCTTAACATCGCCCGTGGTGGCGGCGCACAAACAGCTGCGGGCGCTGATCGCGGCCGGGGGCACGGTGGGGCACGTCGCCCCGTCGCTCGCAGTGGCGGAAGCGCTGCGCGCGCGGGGGGTGGAGGTGACCTTCGCCGGGTCGCCGGATCGCGTCGAGGCGCGGCTCGTTCCTGAGCGCGGGTATGCGTTCGACGCGTTCCGGGTAACCGGCCTGCCACGACGGCCGGGGATCGGGCTCGCCCGCGCGCTCGGGCTCGCTGCTGCAGCGCCCGTCGCATGCGCGCGGATCATCGCGCGACGACGACCCGACGTCGTGCTGGGCGGCGGGGGATACGTCGCGGGGCCGATGGTGCTCGCCGCATGGCTGCGCGGCATCCCGGCGGCGCTCACGGAGGCCGACGCGCATCTCGGTCTCGCAAACCGGCTCTCGCTGCCGTTCGCGAAGCGGCTCTTTCTCGCGCTGCCGGTCGGGCACGACGACCCGAAGTTCCGCGTCGTCGGCCGCCCCATCCCGGCGACCTCGCTCCCGGCGGCGCGCGACGAAGCGCGCCGCGAGCTCGGGCTCCCGCCGGAGGGATCCGTCGTCCTCGTCTTCGGCGGCTCACTCGGTGCACGTGTGCTGAACGACGCGGCGCTGCGCGCGTGGGCGGAATCCGGCCCGGCGGTGTTGCATCTCTGCGGCCAGCGCGACTACGAGGCGCTTCGGAGCCGCGTATCCCGGCCGGACTACCGGCTGCTGCCCTTCGTCGACCGGATCGGCCTCGCGTACGGCGCCGCGGACGTCGCACTCGCGCGCGCGGGCGGATCGGTGTGGGAGCTCGCGGCCGCCGCGCTGCCGGCCGTTCTCGTCCCCGGCGACTTCGCGACCGGCGGCCACCAGGAGAAGAACGCGCGCTTCTTCGCGCAGGCCGGCGGCGCCGTCGTCGTTCCGGAGCGCGACGTCGACGACGCACCGCGTGTCGTCGAGGAGCTGCTCGCGGACGGCGAGCGGCTGCGCTCGATGGCCGAGGCGATGCGAGCGGCGGCGAGGCCCGACGCGGCGGAGAGGATCGCGGATGAGCTCGTCGAGCTCGCAACCGCTCAGCGGTAGGCGGATCTGGATCGCCGGCATCGGCGGCGCGGGCATGAGCTCGTACGCGCTGCTCGCCGACGCGTGGGGCGCCGAGGTCGCGGGGTGGGACCGCGCGGAGACGCCGTACCTGCGCCATCTGGAGGGGCTCGACATCGCGATCAGCGCAGACCCGCCGCAGCCGCCCGCAGGCTGGGAGGTCTACGTGTCGACCGCGTTCGCCGGACGCGTCGACGGGCGGCCGCGCGCCGACCTGCTCGCCGAGCTCGTGTCGCTCCGCCGCTCGATTGTCGTCGCCGGGGCGCACGGGAAGACGACGACGAGCGCGATGATCGCGTTCTGCCTGCAGCGGCTCGGCCAGGACCCCGCGTTTCTGATCGGCGGGGACGTGCCGCAGCTCGGCGGCAACGCCGGCGCCGGCCGCGGCTGGCTGGTCGTCGAAGGCGACGAGTCCGACGGGACGGTTGCACATCTGCGCCCGGAGATCGCAGTTCTCCTGAACGTCGATCTCGACGTCCATCATCCGGACGTCGGCACGCGCTCGTCGCTCGAGCGGATGTTCGAGGAGTGGCTGTCGCAGGTGTCGCAGGTCGTGCGGGCCGAGGAGCTGGCGCCGGTCGACCTGGAGCTCGGCGTCCCCGGCGAGCACAACCGCCGGAACGCGGCTGCGGCGCTCACCGCGCTCGAGCTCGCAGGCGTCGCGCGGAGAGACGCCGAGCGCGTGCTCGTCGAATTTCGCGGCGCCGGCCGAAGGCTCGAGGAGAAAGGAGAAGCCGGCGGCGTGCGTGTGCTCGACAGCTACGCGCATCACCCGGCGGAGATCGCCGCGGACATCTCTGCCCTCGGAGAGCGCGTGATCGCGCTCTTCCAGCCGCATCTCTATTCGCGGACGCTGCACCTCGCGCACGGCTTCGCGACTGCGCTCGCGCGGGCGCATGCGGCGTGCATCACCGACGTCTATCCCGCGCGCGAGCAGCCGATCGACGGTGTCGACGGCCGCCTGATCGTCGAGGAGCTCGCGACCGTTCGGCCCGGGATGCGGATCGGCTGGGCGCCGGAGCCGGAAGCGGCCGCCCGCGTCGTCGCGTCCTGGGCTCGACCCGGGGACGTCGTCGTCACGCTCGGCGCCGGCGACGTCGACCGGGTGGCACCCCTTCTCCTCGAGCTCCTGGCGTGAGCGTGGAGCTCGCGCGCTACACGACGCTCGGCACGGGAGGGCCGGCGCGCGAGTTCGCGCAGCCGACGTCGATCGCCGAAGTCGAATCGCTCCTCCGCCGCGGCGAGAACGTGGCGGTGGTGGGCCTCGGCTCCAATCTCCTCGTCGCCGACGACGGCGTCGACGCGCTCGTCCTCCATCTAGAGGGCGAGCTCGCGGCCGTCCGGGCGCTCGAGCTCTCGCTCCGCGCCGGCGGCGGCGCCGCGAACGCCGTCGCGCTGCACAAGGCCCGCGCGGCCGGGCTCGGCGGCTTCGAGTTCGCCTGCGCGATTCCCGGCACGATCGGCGGCGGGGTCTGGATGAACGCCGGAGCGTACGGCCGGGACTTCTCGGCCGTCCTCCAGCGTGCTCTCGTCGCGACCGCGGACGGCACCGGCTGGCTCGACCGTCACGAGCTCGGGCTGTCGTATCGACACTCGGACCTCCGGCACGGTCAGGTCGTCGTCGAGGCGGAGCTCCTCCTGCACGCGCGCCCGTCCGAGGAGATCAAGGCCGAGGTGCGCGCGCTGAACGCGAGGCGGAAGGCGGCACAGCCGACGAACCGCCGGACCTTCGGCAGCGTCTTCAAGAACCCCGAGCACGAGCTCACGGCGGGTCGGATGCTCGAGGCCTGCGGGCTCAAGGGGCACCGGATCGGCGGCGCGCAGATCTCGCCGAAGCACGCGAACTTCATCGAGAACGCGGGCGGCGCGCGCACGGAGGACGCGCTCGCGCTCATGCGCGAGGCGATCCGCCGCGCCCGCGAGCAGTTCGGCGTCCAGCTGCAGCACGAAGTCGAGCTCTTGGGCTTCCCCGCCGACTGGAGCCTGCTCTAAAGCAGGCTCCGGTCTTTTCTTGTCGAAATTCGCCGCGTGGCCCGTCCGCGCGCACGTGAAGCCGTCGCGCCAGCCCCGCGCGTCCGGAAGCGGTGGCCGGCGCGGCGCTTCCTGCCGTCCCCTCGGTCGGTCGCCGTCGGCTTCGGCCTGCTCGCGATCGGGGCCGGTGTCTACGGCGCGGCACGCGAGACCTCGGCGTTTGCGATCGGCCGGGTCGAGGTCGACGGTGGCTCCGCCCGCGTGCGGGCCGAGGTACGCCGCGTCGTCGCGCCGCTCCGAGGCACGAGCCTGCTCGCGCTCGACGGCTCCGCGCTCGTGCGGAGGGTCGACACGCTGCCGACGGTCGTGACGGCGAGTTACGACCGCGCTTTCCCGCATACGCTTCGGATCGAGATCACGCCCGAGCACCGCGTCGCGGTCGTTCGCCAGGGAGCGAAGGCCTGGCTCGTGTCGGCGCGCGGGAGGGTCATGGCGGCCGTGCCGCACGACGCTGCGCGCTCGCTGCCGCGCATCTGGATTCCGCGGACGACTCCGGTGACGATCGGCGGCTACCTGCCGGCGAACCACGCGGCCGCAATCGCGCGAGCGCTTGCACTCGCGTCGCGTTTCCCCGCGCACATCGCGCTCGCGCAGCTCCGTCGGGACGGTCTGCGGTTCCGCCTGCGCGACGGGCTCGAGCTGCGTCTCGGCGCACCCACCGACATTCGCCTCAAGCTCGCGATCGCGCGGCTCGCCATCCGGCGGCTGCCGGCCGGGACGGCCTATCTCGACGTCAGCGTTCCGGGACGGCCCGTGGCGGGCAACAACCCTCAACTCTCAGGTAGAGATTGAGCGTGAAAACACTCCACCTCCGATTGACACCGAGATTCCGCGCCACTACCCTGCTGCCGGACGTTCGCAATTCGCGACCCAATTCTCCAGTGAAGGTTCAGGTATCGGCCCCATGAGCTTCCGCGAGCAATCCGGGAATTACCTCGCCGTCATCAAGGTCGTCGGCGTCGGCGGCGGCGGCACGAACGCCGTCAACCGCATGGTCGACGCAGGGGTCACCGGCGTCGAGTTCATCGCGGTGAACACCGACGCGCAGGCGCTGATGATGTGCGACGCGGACGTGAAGATCCACATCGGCTCGCAGGCGACGCGCGGGCTCGGGGCGGGCGCTGATCCGGCGGTCGGCCTGGCCGCCGCGCAGGAGAGCCGCGACGAGTTGAAGGAGGCGCTCAAGGGCGCCGACATGGTCTTCGTCACTGCAGGCGAGGGCGGCGGCACCGGCACCGGCGGCGCGCCGGTCGTCGCGGAGCTCGCGGGTGAGGTCGGCGCGCTCACGGTCGGCGTCGTCACGAAGCCGTTCGTCTTCGAGGGCCGCCGCCGCGCGCAGCAGTCGGAGCAGGGGATCGAGAACCTCCGCAACCGCGTCGACACGCTCATCGTCATCGAGAACGACCGCCTGCTGCAGGTGGTCGAAAAGAAGACGTCCGTCGTCGAGGCGTTCCGGATGGCGGACGACATCCTCCGCCAGGGCGTCCAGGGCATCACCGACCTCATCACGGTGCCCGGGCTCGTCAACCTCGACTTCGCCGACGTGCGGACGATCATGCGCGAGGCCGGGTCGGCCCTCATGGGCATCGGCACGGCCTCGGGTGAGAACCGCGCCGCCGAGGCAGCCCGTGCGGCCGTCTCGTCGCCGCTGCTCGAGACGGCGATCGACGGGGCGACCGGGATCCTCCTCAACATCACGGGCGGCCCCGACATCGGGCTCTTCGAGGTCAACGAGGCGGCCGAGGTCGTGACGAGCGCCGCCGACCAGAATGCGAACGTCATCTTCGGCGCCGTGATCGACGACGCCATGGGCGACGACATCCGCGTCACCGTGATCGCCACCGGCTTCGGCGGTGGCGGCCGCCGGCGGCGGCGCGGCTTCGGGGAGGCGCCGGTGCCGACGCCGAGCGGCCCGTCGCCGTTCCAGCCGTCGGACGAGGCACTCGACGTGCCGTCGTTCCTGCGCGACGAATAGCCCGGCTCAGCGTTTCCCCATACGAAGGTTTCGCTCTCCGGCCCGTGCGGTAAGTGAGTGGTGCCCTCAACGGGTTGACCGCTACGAGTCAACCCCACGACCCGGTCCGCCGCCCCGGCCCATTTTCGGATGACGCCGGGGCGGCCCCGTTTTCAGGCCAATAACTAGGATCGTCCGCGGATGTCGACGACGCTTCTGCGGACACCGCTGTACGACCGGCACCTCGCGCTCGGAGCGCGTCTCGTCCCGTTCGCAGGGTGGGAGATGCCGGTCCAGTACGCGGGCGTCATCCAGGAGCACCGCGCCGTCCGCGCCGACGCGGGCGTGTTCGACGTCTCGCACATGGGCGAGATCGAAGTCGAAGGCCCGCGCGCGCTCGGGCTCCTGCAGTCGCTGCTCGCGAGCGACATGGCGAAGGTCGAGCCGGGTCGGGCGCGCTACACCCTGCTCACGAACGAGCGAGGCGGCATCGTCGACGACCTGATCGCGTACCGGCTGGACGAGTTTCGGTGGCTGCTCGTCGTCAACGCCTCGAACCGCGATGCCGACGTCGCCTGGATCAAGGAGCGGGAGATCTCGGGCTCCGACGTGCGCGACGTCTCCGACGAGTACGCGCTGCTGGCAGTTCAGGGGCCGAACGCGATCGAGAAGCTCGGCCTCCCCGAGGCTCCATGGAACACGTTCGCCGAAGAGGAGATCGACGGCGTGCAAACGATGGTCAATCGCACGGGCTACACCGGCGAGGACGGCTGCGAGATCCTCTGCATGGCGGAGGACGCGCCGCAGCTGTGGGATGCGGTGCTCGAGCGCGGCGTGGCGCCGTGCGGGCTCGGCGCGCGCGACACGCTGCGGCTCGAGGCATGCCTCGCGCTGCACGGCAACGACATCACACCCGACACCGATGCGATCTCGGCCGGGCTCGGTTGGACGTGCGCGCTCGACAAGGAATTCAACGGGGTCGAGACGCTACGCCGCATCAAATCCGAAGGCCCGGAACAGAAGCTCGTCGCGTTCACGATGGAGGAGCGCGCGATCCCGCGCCGGGGCATGGCGATCGCGGGCGGCGGCCGGGTCACGTCGGGGACGCATTCGCCGACGCTCGACGTCGGCATCGGCATGGGGTACGTCCCGACCGAGCAGGCCGCAGTCGACACACAGCTGGAGATCGACGTGCGCGGGAAGCCTCGACGCGCACGCGTGGTGAAGAAACCGTTCTACAAGAGGGAGAGCTGAATGGCGGCTGCCGAGTCCTACCCGGACGACCTGAAGTACCACCGCGAACACGACTGGGCGCGGATCGACGGCGACGAGGCCGTCCTCGGCGTCACGTGGTTCGCGCAGGACGCGCTCGGCGAGCTCGTCCATTTCGAGGCGCCGTCGACCGGCGCGAACCTCGCGGCCGGCCGGGCGTACGGCGAGGTCGAGTCCGTGAAGGCCGTCTCCGACGTGATCGCTCCGCTCTCGGGCGAAGTCCTCGAGGTGAACCAGGCCGTCGTCGACGCGCCCGAGACGGTGAACGAGGACCCGTACGGAGACGGCTGGCTCGTCCGCATCCGGATGTGCGATCCGGACGAGGTCGATTCGCTGCTCGACGCCGGCGCGTACACGCAGGTTCTGGCCGAGCAGTGACGCAGCACCCCTACCTCGCCCTCACCGACGACGACCGGGAGGAGATGCTCCGAGCGATCGGCGTCTCGTCGGTCGACGAGCTCTTTCGGGACATCCCGGCCGGTGTCCGTTTCGAGGGCCTGCTCGACCTCGAGCCGGCGCTCTCGGAGCACGAGCTCTCGGCGCACCTCACGGAGCTTGCGTCGCGCAACGTCGACACGACGCGCGAGCTCTCCTTCCTCGGCGCGGGCATCTACGACCACTACGTCCCGGGCGTCGTCGACGCGGTCATGCAGCGCGGCGAGTTCCTGACGGCGTACACGCCCTACCAGCCCGAGATGAGCCAAGGCGTGCTGCAGGCGATCTTCGAGTATCAGACCGCGGTCTGCGAGCTCACCGGCATGGACGTCTCGAACGCATCCGGCTACGACGGGACGACGGTGACCGCGGACGCCTGCTTCATCGCGAAGCACGCGACCAACCGCGCGAGGATCGTGATCACCGAGGCGACGAGCCCGCAGGTGCGCCAGGTCGTGAAGACGTATGCACCGGGCTTCGGGCTCGAGGTCGTCGAGGTGCCGCACCGCGACGGCACGACCGACCCCGACGAGCTGCGGATCGCCGCAGAGGACGCCGCAGCGGTGATCTTCCAGCAGCCGAACGTCTTCGGCTGTCTCGAGCCGGCGCCCGAGCTCGCCGCCGCAGCGAACGACGCCGGCGCGCTCTCGATCGCACACGTCGATCCGCTGTCGCTCGGCGTGCTCGAAGCCCCGGGCCGCTACGGCTGCGCGATCGCGCTCGGCGAGGGCCAGGGCGCCGGCAACTTCCCCGCGTTCGGCGGGCCGCACTACGGCTTCCTGGCCGCACGCCAGGAATACATCCGCCGGATGCCGGGCCGGATCGTCGGCGAGACGGTAGACGCCGCGGGCAAGCGCGGCTATGTCCTCACCCTGCAGACGCGCGAGCAGCACATCAGGCGTGAGAAAGCGACGTCGAACATCACGACGAACCAGACGCTCCTCGCGCTCGGAGGCCTCGTCTACCTGACCTGGCTCGGGCCGCAGGGGTTGCGCGAGGTGGGGGAGGCCTGCCTCTCGCTTTCGGCCTACGCGAAGCAGCAGCTCGCAGAGCGCGGCTTCGAGCAGTTGTTTGCGGATCGGACAACGTTCAAGGAGTTTGCAGTCCGGGTCGGACGGAACGCCCGCGCCGTCGTCAAGGCGGCGCGCGAGCGCGGCGTCCATCCGGGCTACGCGCTGGGCCGCGATTACGAGGGGATGGACGACGTCCTGCTCGTCGCCGTGACGGAGAAGCGCACGCCCGCAGAGATCGACCGGCTCGCCGAGGTGCTCGCAGAGGTGGCCGGATGAAGCTGATCTACGAAAAGTCCCGGCCGGGCCGGCGCGCAGCCGCGATCCCGCAGCATGCCGGGCTGCCGCGCCCGGAGATCCCCGACGAGCTGCGGCGCCGTGACCCGCCTCGGCTGCCGGAGGTGCACGAGCTCGAGCTGATCCGTCACTTCACCGAGCTCTCGACGCGCAACTTCGGGATCGACAACGGCTTCTATCCCCTCGGCTCCTGCACGATGAAGTACAACCCGCGGATCAACGAGCGGCTCGTGGCGCTCCCGGGCTTCGCGAACATGCACCCGCTGCAGGAAGAGGAAGGCGCGCAAGGCGCGCTCGAGCTGATGTGGCGGTTGCAGGAGATTCTCGCCGAGGTGACGGGCCTGCATGCCGTCTCGCTGCAGCCGGCGGCCGGCAGCCAGGGCGAGTTGACCGGCCTCATGCTCGTGCGCGCCTACTTCGAGGACAAGGGTCAGTCCGAGCAGCGGCGCAAGGTCGTCATCCCCGACACCGCGCACGGCACGAACCCCGCGTCGGTGACGATGGCCGGCTACGAGGTGACACCGGTGAAGACCGATGCGCGCGGCAACATCGACGTCGAGGACCTGCGCGCGAAGGTCGACGAGCACACCGCCTGCCTGATGCTCACCAACCCGTCGACGCTCGGTCTCTTCGACGAGAACATCGAGGAGATCACGAAGATCTTCCACGGCGCGGGCGCGCTCATGTACTACGACGGCGCGAACCTCAATGCGGTCTGCGGCATCTCGCGGCCCGGCGACATGGGCTTCGACATCGTCCACATCAACCTGCACAAGACGTTCAGCCAGCCGCATGGTGGCGGCGGCCCGGGCGGCGGGCCGATCGCGGTGCGGGACGTCCTCGAGCCGTTCCTGCCGGTGCCGGCGGTCGTGCGCAAGGACGGCGACGTGTTCGGGCTCGACTTCGACCGGCCGAAGTCGATCGGCAAGGTGCGCGGCTTCACCGGACCGTTCGGCGTCTTCGTGCGCTCGTATGCGTTCATCCGGATGTTCGGTCCGCGGCTACGCGAGATGTCGGAGCTTGCCGTGCTGAATGCGAACTACATGCTTGCGCGACTGAAGGATGCGTACGAGCTGCCGTTCGACCGGTTGTGCATGCACGAGTTCGTGCTCAGTGCACGCACGCTGAAGCGCGAGCACGGCGCGACGGCGCTCGACGTCGCGAAGCGGCTGATGGATTACGGCTTCCATCCACCGACGGTGTACTTCCCGCTCGTCGTTCCGGAGGCGCTGATGATCGAGCCGACCGAGACGGAGTCGAAAGAGACGCTCGACGCGTTCTGCGACGCGATGCTGGAGATCGCGCGCGAGGCCGCGGCACAGCCGGAGCTGCTGAAAGAGGCGCCCCATCACCGGCCGGTGCAGCGGCTCGACGAGGTGCGCGCGGCGAAGCAGCCGGTCGTCAAGTACGGGTTCGAGGAGCATCCCGCCCTGGAAGGCTCGGCACGAGAACCGGTCGCAGCGGAAGCGCCGAAGGGCGTCTAGCCCTCGCTGTCGTCGCGGCGATGGTCGTGGACGACCTGCTGCAGCCGAGCGTGCTCTCGCACGAGCGCTCGCCCGTCGTCTACGCGGGCGGCCTCGTCGTCGGCGTCGCGCTGCTCGCGCTGACACCGCGGATCCGCTCGCGTCTCGTGTCACTCGGCAGTGGCCTCGCCGCCGGCGGCGCCTTCGCGACGGTCATCTGCGGTGTCGCCTGGCGCGGCGGCGTGCCGAACCCGCTCATGCGCGGCGATGTCGCGTTCAACCTTGCGGACGCAGCGATCGGAGTCGGTGTGGTGCTCCTGATCGGGGGCGCGCTGTATCACGGCTGGACACATCGCGATCGCCTCGGCGAAACTGTGGCGTGACCTCCGTCGCACTCGCCGCCGCCGCGCTCCTCGCCACCGCACCGACACCGACGCTGCATAGCGGCGAACGGGAATGGTTCGTCCCGGGTCGGCTTCCTGTCGGAGCCCAGGTCGTCTGCAAGGCGGGAGGACACGCGATGACGTTGACCGTTCCGACGCCGACGAGTGCGCGGGACGCCGGTTCCGGTTTCTTCGTCGGTGGCGGCATTGGAGCATCGATCGCGTCCCGGCCGAATGGTGCCGTCGAGGTCGACTGCAATGTGAGCGAGGCGCCCCCGCATCGAATAACGATGCCTTGGGTTGTCAGCCGGAATGGGCTGGGGCTGATCCGCGGCGCGAACACGCTCGCTCGCGTGCGGAAGCTCTACGGTTTTGGAATTGCGCACCGCGACACCGCCATGTGCCGTGTCAGCTGGCCGGCGCAGGGTCTCGTCGGAACGTTTGCGTCCTGCGCGAGCTCGAGCCTGCTCGTCCGCGCAGCGGTCGCCGGCGCGCGGTGGAGCTCGCTGAACGGCGTCCGCATCGGCGACTCGCTCGCACGGATGCTCTGGCAGGACCAGGGTGCGTTCAGATTGACGGCGGGCGCATGGGCGCTCGGCGGCGTCGGTAGGAAGCATTCGCCGCGCCTCCTCGCCTACGTCAGCAGGCTGGGTGTGGTGACCGCGCTCGTCGTCAGCGAGCGTTAGCGCCCACGCGCTCTCTGGGCGCCGCCGCCAGCTGTCCGCAGGCGGCCTCGATGTCTCTGCCGCGCGTCAGCCGCACGGTGACCGGAACCCGCGCGCGCGACAGTGCGTCGCGGAACGCCGCGATGCGGTCGCGCGACGAGCCGTCGTACATTCCCGTCGGGTTGTAGGGGATGAGGTTCACCTTGAAGTCGTCGGGGCCGAGCAGCTCTCCGAGGGCGCGGGCGTGCTCGACCGAGTCGTTGACGTCGGCGAGCATCACGTACTCGACGAAGACGCGTCTGTTGACGCGCGCCGCGTGCTTGCGGCACTCCGCCAGCACAGCATCGAGCGGATACCGCTCGTTGACCGGCATGATCGCCGATCGCAGCTCGTCCGTCGGCGCATGCAGCGAGAGGGCGAGCCGAATCGGCTCGTCGACCTCGTCGACGAATTTCTTCAACCCCGGTAGCCAGCCGACGGTCGAGATCGTCGTCCGCCGGTGTGTGATGCCGACGTCGGGCAGGCGCCGGGCCGCGCGCAACACCTCGTCCAGGTTGAGCATGGGCTCGCCCATCCCCATGAAGACCGCGTGGTTGACGTCGCCCAGGCGGCGGAAGTGGAGCGCCTGATCGAGGATCTCGAACGCCGTCAGGTTGCGGCCGAACGCCATCTGTCCGGTCGCGCAGAACGTGCACGTGAGCGGGCAACCAGACTGGGACGACAGACAGAGCGACCGGCGGCCGTCGCGATACGTCATCAGCACCGCCTCGACGGGGTGGCCGTCGTGCGTGCGGAACAACACCTTGATCGTGCCGTCGCTCGACTCGCGCTGCGTCTCGACGGCGAGCGTCGAGAACGGCACGGCAGCGTCCAGAGACTCGCGCAGCGCACGCGGCAAATTCGTCATGGCGTCGTAGCCCGGGACGCCGCGCGCAGCCCACTCCCACACCTGCAACGCGCGATAGCCGGGCTCGCCGCGCTCCTTCAACCACGAATCGAGCAGCAGCAGATCCACACGGCTACGGTAGCGTCGAATGGCCGTTCACGAGGGCTTCCGCACGACCGCCGGCGGGCTGCGCGACTGCTTTCCGCTCCGCCTGTACCAGAAGGCGAAGCGCCTCGGCGTGTGGGACCCCGTGACGTTCGACTTCACGCAGGACCGCCGCGACTGGCAGAGCCTCGACGAGCTGCAGCGCGAGACCATCCTCTCGCTGACCTCGCTCTTCGTCGCCGGCGAGGAAGCGGTCACGCTCGACCTGCTGCCGCTCGTGGTTGCGATCGCGCGCGAAGGGCGGATCGAGGAGGAGCTGTACCTGACCACCTTTCTCTTCGAAGAGGGGAAGCACACGGAGCTCTTCTCGCGCTTCCTGCACGAGGTAGCAGGCTCGCCGTCCGACCTCGAACGCTTCCACGTGCCCTCCTACAGGACGATCTTCTACGAGCAACTGCCGGCGACGATGGAACGGCTGCTGACCGACACGTCCTCCGAGGCGCTCGCGCGGGCATCGGTGACCTACAACATGATCGTCGAGGGCGTTCTGGCCGAGACGGGCTACCACAGCTACCACGAGTCGCTCGCCGCCAACGGCCTGATGCCGGCACTCTGCAGCGCGCTCGTCGAGATCAAGCGCGACGAGTCGCGTCACATCGCCTACGGGGTCTACCTGTTGAGCAGGCTGGTGGCGGAGGAGCCCGAGGTGTGGGACGTGATCGAAGCACGCATGCAGGAGCTCTTCCCGTACGCGCTCGGCGTCGTCACGGAGACGTTCGAGCAGTACGAGGGCGGAGTCACGCCGTTCGGTCTCGAGCTGTCGACGTTCGCCGACTTCGCGACGGCGCAGTTCGGCAAGCGCTACGACCGCATCTCACGCGCACGGGGGAAGTCACTCGCCGAGATCGACGCGATCGCGGAGGACGAGGCTGCGTGATCGATCTCCGCTCCGACACGCTGACGAAGCCGACGCGCGAGATGCTCGCCGCGATGACCGCGGCGGAGGTCGGGGACGAGCAGTACCGCGAGGACCCGACCGTCAACGAGCTGCAGCGGCGCATGGCGGAGCTCCTCGGCCACGAGGCTGCGCTCTTCGTCCCGACGGCGACGATGGCGAACCAGATCGCGCTGCGCGCACAGACGCGGCCCGGCTCGACGATCGTCGCCGAGGAACGGACGCACGTGCTCGTGTACGAGGCCGGCGGGCCGGCGATCCACTCCGGCTTGATGACGCGCTCCCTGCGCGGCGAGCAGGGTCGGCTGACGCCTGAGCAGATCGAGTCGGAGCCCGACCTCGGGCCGGGCGGGATCGTCGTCCTCGAGAACACGCATCGCAGCTCCGGCGGCCGCGTCTGGCCGCTCGACGAGTTCCGCGCGGCGGTCGATGCAGCGCACGAGCGCGGCGCGACGCTCCACCTCGACGGCGCGCGCCTGTTCAATGCATCCGTCGCGGCCGGACTGCCGCCCTCCGAATGGGCCCGCCACGCGGACTCGGTGACGATCTGCTTCTCGAAAGGCCTCGCCTGCCCACTCGGCGCCGTCCTTGCGAGCAGTGCCGGGGTGATCGAGCGCGCGTGGAAGGGCAAGTTCCTGTTCGGCGGTGCGATGCGGCAGGCGGGCGTGATCGCCGCAGCTGCGCTCTATGCGCTCGACCACCACATCGAGCGGCTCGCCGAGGATCACGCGCGTGCGCAGCGGATCGATCCGGAGGCGGAGACGAACTTCGCCGTCATCGAGGACGCGCCGGGACTGCAGGACCGGTTGCGCGAGCACGGCCTGCTCGTCGGCCACCTGAGGCCCGGCCGGCTGCGCGCCGTGACGTACCTCGGCGTCTCGGACGCCGATGTCGACCAGGCCGCCGCGATCCTCGACGAGGTTCATGTCCGCGCCTGAGACGCTCGCCGCCGAGCTTGCGCGACTCGTTGCGCAGGAACAACGGAAGAGCCGCCTGCCGAGCATCGCCGCCGCCGTCCTCCGCGACGGCGACATCGTGTGGGACACGGCGGTCGGCGCTGCCGACGTCGAGACGAAGCGCGAGGCGACGACCGACACGCAGTACCGCCTCGGTTCGATCACGAAGACGTTCACGGCCGCGGCGATCATGCAGCTGCGCGACGCGGGCAAGCTCGACCTCGAGGATCGGCTCGACGAGCACGTCGAGGGCGCCGCGCACACGCCGACGCTGCGCCGGCTGCTCTCTCACACCTCCGGCCTGCAGCGCGAAACCCACGACGACGCCTGGCTCAACAAGAGGTTCGCATCCGTGCCCGAGCTCCTCGAGACGTTCCACGAGGCGGAGCAGACCCTGCCTCCCGGGGCCCGCTTTCACTACTCGAACCTCGCCTTCGCGCTGCTCGGCATCGTCGTCGAGCGTGTCAGCGGCGAGTCGTATACCGACTACGTCGAGCAGCGCCTCTTGCAGCCGGTCGGGCTGACGCGGACGACGTTCGAGCCCGACGAGAACGCGGCGAAGGGCTACCTCGTCAAGCCGTACGTCGAGGGCGTCTGGGACGAGGCTCCCGTCGAGACCGGCGCGTGGATCTCGGCCGGCCAGATGTGGGGGACGGTGCACGATCTCTGCCGCTGGGCCCAGTTTCTCGCGGAGCCGGACGAGGGCGTGCTTGCGAAGCGGACGGTCGAGGAGATGCGCACGATCCAGACGATGGACGACCACGCGCGCTGGACGGTCGGCTACGGGCTCGGCCTGCAGCTCTTCCGCGACGGCGAGCGGATCATGGCGGGGCACGGCGGCTCGATGCCCGGCTTCATCGCGACGGTGCGCGTCAGCGTCGGCGACCGTGTCGGCGCCGCTGTCCTGACGAACGAAAGCACCGCGCGCATCGGCGCCCTCGGCTCGAAGCTCGTCGCGACGACGGTAGAACGGTGGCCGGTGCCGCCGAAGCCGTGGACGGTCGAAGAGCCGCCGCCGGCCGACGTCGAGCCCGTGCTCGGGCTCTGGTACATGGAGGGCGCGCCGCTCGTCTTCCGCTGGCGCAACGCCACGCTCGAGGCGCAGTTCACCGACGCCGCCGAATGGGAGGAGCCGGCGGTGTTCGAGCGCGGTTCCGACGGCCGCTGGCGCATTGTTTCCGGCTGGGAGCACGGCGAGGTGCTGCGCATCGAGGAGACGCGTCTCGTGCTCTCGGGCTATCCGCTGACACGCGAGCCCGGCGTCTGGGTCTGACCCGGGGCTACTCGTACTGGAGCGCGTCGAGCACGTTCAGCCGCGCTGCGCGGCGCGCGGGGAAGATCGCTGCGATCAATCCCGCGATCACCGCCGCGATTACGAAGACGACGATCGTCACCCACGGGACCGTGAATGCCGGGTACTTGATCGCCCGCCCGACGAGCGCGCCGAGGCCGACGCCGATCGGAATGCCGAGTGACGCGCCGATCAGTGCGGTGACGACGCTCTCGTGCCGAATCATGTTGCGCACCTGCCGACGCGACATGCCCACGGCGCGGAGCATCCCGAGCTCGCGCGTCCGTTCGAACACGGTCAGGATCAGGGTGTTCACGATGCCGAAGAGCGAAACGACGATCGAGAGCGAGAGCAGCACGTAGAGCAGGTTCAGCAACAGGTCGATTCCGCGCTCCTGGTTCTTCTTGAACTCGCTCTCGGTTTGGAGCTTCGCGTCCGGATACGACGCGAGCGCCGCGTTCAGGCGCACGGTGTTCGCGTCGGTGACGCCGCCGCGGACGCGGATGAACGAGAAGAGGTTCGTCGGATTCGGGTACGCGCGATCGAAGAGGGAGTTCGGGATCGTGACGTCCGCGAACGGCGAGCCGCCCTTGGGGGGATCGATGATCCCGCGCACGCGGACATGAAGCACGCGGCCGCTCGGCGCCTCGAGCGTCAGCTTCGACCCGACCTGCAGGTGATGTGACTTCGCGTAGTCCTTCGACACGAAGGGCGGCGTCAGGGTGCCGGCGGCCATCTTGATCCTGATCACCTTGCGGATTTGCGCATTCGCGCCCGTCAGCGGAATCCGCTTGCCGAACAGGCGTGCGTCACCGGCCCGCACCGGCGCCACCGCCGTCACGCCCGGGACGTGGACGAGCGCGTTCGCGGAGTCGATGCCGGTGGGGATGAAGCCGTTCTGCGACGTCAGTGCGTAGTCGGCGTTGAAGAGCGCGTTCACGGAGCTCTCGAAGCGCGTCTTCAGCCCGGCGGCGAGGACCGCGACGACGGTGACGAGCGCAAGGCCGATCATCAGCGCGGACGCCGTGGCCGCCGTGCGGGCAGGGGCGCGCATCGCGTTGTTGCGTGCGAGGGCGCCGGCTGCGCCGCCGAAGCGCGCGCCGGGCGCTCCGAGCCGCGAGGCGAGCGGTCGGACGAGCCGCGGCGCCGTCATTGCGACGCCGACGAAGATCAGCAGGACGCCTGCGCCGATCGCGATCAGCCGCTGCTTCGTCGCTGCGCTGTCTGCGAGCCCGCCGAAGAGCAGGAGGGCTACCGCGAGCGCCGTCGTCGCGAGCGCGAGGGGCAGGCCGAGCCGCGCAAAACGCCCGGGCGGCAGGAGTGCGCCCTCACGCACCGCGGCGATCGGCTCGACTCGTGTCGCACGCACGGCCGGCCTCAGCGAGGCGACGAGCGTGACCAGCGTGCCGAGCACGAGCGAGACGACGATCGTCCGCGTTGCGAACACCGTGCCGGCCTTCGGCAGGTCGATCCCGAACGAGACGAACAGCTGGTTCAGGAGCTTTGCCAGCCCGAGACCGGCGAACAAGCCGACGAGCGAAGCGAGGAAGCCGATCACGAGCGCCTCGACGATCACCGAGCCGAGGACTTGCCGGCGCGTCGCGCCCAGGGTGCGCAACGTCGCGAACTCCCGCGTGCGCTGCGCGATCGTGATCGAGAGCGTGTTCGCGATCACGAAGCTGCCCACGAAAAGGGCGATGCCGGCGAACGCGAGCAGGAAGTCGGAGATGATCGACGTGAAGGTCGACGTGTTGCTCGTGTCCTCCTTCGCCTGCGCTGTGCCGCTGCGCACCTCCGCCGTCGGCGGCAGCACCTGCTGGATCTCGCCGAGCAGCTTGGAGCTCTGCACGCCCGCCTTCGACGCGACATAGATCGCGTCGAGCTTCCCTTCCTTGTGGAAGATCCGCTGCCCGGTCGCGAGGTCGAAGACCGCGAGCGACGTGCCGCCGATCGAGGCCGCGCCCAGCTTGACGACGCCGACGATCCGGTACGTGTGCGCGGCGCCGCTCGCGACCGCCCCGATCGACTGGCCGACGGCGAAGTTCTGCTTGTTCGCGGTGGCGGTGTCGATCGCGATCTCGCTGCCGTTCTGCGGCCAGCGGCCCGTGACGAGCTTGAGCGGGTCGAGCTTGCTGTTCGCGCGCTTCGGGTCGATGCCGAAGCCGAGCCCGCCCGCGTGCACCGCGAGCACCTTGCCGTCGCGGCCGACGAGGAGCGTCGGATAGGCGACGTTCCCGCCTGCATCGGCGACGTCGGGCAGCTGTCGCACGCGCCGGAGCAGAGACGCCGAGAACGACGGCGCGAGCCCGGGCTGCTGCGCGTTGCCGCCGATCGCGCTCTTGCCCGAGATGACGGCGTCCGCGTTCTGGTAGACGGTGGAGAAGAGGCCGTTGAAGCCGGCCTTGATCGTGTCGGTCAGGACGTACGTCCCGCTGACCATCGCGATCCCGAGCACGATCGCGACGGCGGTCAGCGTCGCGCGCAGCTTGCGGCCGAGGAGGCCCTTGAGCGCGACGCCGATCACTCGAGGTGGGCCATGACGTCGAGCACCTCTGCGGCCGTCGCGCCGCGCAGCTCGCGCACGATCAGGCCGTCGGCGAGGAAGAGCACGCGGTCGGCGATCGCCGCGGCACGCGGCTCGTGCGTGACCATCACCATCGTCTGCCCGTAGGCGTTCACCGAGTCGCGCAGCAGCTCGAGGATCTCGCCGCTCGTCTTGGAGTCGAGATTGCCCGTCGGCTCGTCGGCGAAGAGAATCGTCGGCCGAGTCACGAGCGAGCGCGCGAGCGCGACGCGCTGCTGCTGGCCACCGGAAAGCTCGGCCGGGCGGTGCGTGCGGCGGTCCGCGATCCCCGTGCGCTCGAGGAGGTCGTCGATCCACTGTTTCTCCGGCTCGACGCCGGCGATCGAGAGTGGCAGGACGACGTTCTCCTCGGCGGTCAGCATCGGAAGGAGGTTGAAGAACTGGAAGACGAAGCCGATGTGCTGCCTGCGCAGCAGCGTCAGCTGGCGGTCGAAGAGCTGCGTTATCTCCTGGCCCGCGATCGTGACCGTGCCGCTCGTCGGCTTGTCGAGGCCGGCGAGAATGTGCATGAGCGTCGACTTGCCGGAGCCCGACGGGCCCATGACGGCGACGAGCTCGCCCGACTCCACGTCGAGCGAAACGCCGCGCAGCGCGTCGACCGCGGTTTCGCCTTCGCCGTAGCGGCGCACGACGTCGCGCGCCCGGACCACGGTCCCTTGTTGCGCCGGAGCAGGCGCTCCCTCTTGCACGACGGCCACGAAATCAGGCTAGCCAGAACCAGACGGCAACCGCGAGGAAGGAGGTGACGAGGACAGACCCTTCCCAGCGTCGCGAGCGGCCGTCGGCGACGAACAGCGCGGTAAGCGCGACCGCGCCGGCCATCGCCGTCGTCTCTTCCCAACGGAACGTCAGCGCGAGATGGTGGGAGAGCGCGAGCGAGACGAGCATGACGACCGGTGTCACGAGCAACGCGACCTGAGCGCTCGACGAGATCGCGATCTCGCTTGCGAGCTTCATCTTCCCGGCGCGTGCGATCACGACGGCGCCGCCGTGCTCGGCAGCGTTTCCGATCACCGCCACGACGACCGCGGCGATGAAGAACTCGGTCGCGCCGATTGCGCGCGCGAACGCCTCGAGCGAGTGCACGAGGATCTCGCTGATCACGGCGGTGAACGCCGTCGCGACGCCGAGTGCGCCGAGCGCGAGCGGAAGCGACCAGGCGCTCTCGTGCGCCTCCCCGTGCTCGGCTTGTGAGTGGCGACGCAGGTTGCGTCCCGCGATCACCAGGTACACGACGAGTAGCGCGATCGACACAGGCACGGACGCGACGACGCCGGTGTGGTGCGAGTGTCCCGTCCAGCCGAGGATGATCGCGGGCGAGGCGATCGCGATCGCCGCGGCGCACAGGCCGATCTGTGCGAACAGCGAGCGGCGGTCGAGCTCGCAGCCGTCCTCGCCGACGACCTGCGACACGCCGAACACGAGCAGGAGGTTGGAGATCACGGAGCCGGCGAGCGATCCGAGCACGACGCCGTACAGGCCGCTGGAGACGGCGACGAGCGCGATGATCAGCTCGGGCGCGTTTCCGAAGCTCGCGTTCAGATAGCCGCCGATCCCCGGGCCGGTGTGCTCGGCCGCGTGCTCGGTCGACTCGCCGATCAGCCACGCGAGCGGGATGAGCGAGATCGCGGCGAGGACGAAGAGGGCCGTCTTCCCCGGATGGGCGAGCGCGTCGACGAGGATCGTCGCGGGCGCAAGGGCAAGCGACGCCCAGAGGATCCTGCGGGCCAAAGCGGGGGTAGCGTAACCACCCGTGCTGGAGGCGGTCCTCTTCGACTGGGGCGACACGCTCGCCCGCTGGGAGTGGAGCGACGAGCTGCACGACGCCGGCCACGCGGCGGGGTTCGCGGCGATCGGCCGCGAACCATCGCCGGAGCGCACGCGGCAGTTCCGCGCCGAGCTGCTGCCGCTCGTCGAGGAGCGTGACTATCGGGAGCTGATGCGCGAATGGTTGGCGCCGGTCGCGGAGGAGGAGCTCGACCGCTTCCTCGCGGCCGAGTACGCGGCCTGGCAGCCCGGGCATCACCTCGCGCCGACGACGCCGGTCCTGCTCGAGACGCTGCGCGACCGAGGGCTGAAGACGGGACTGATTTCCAATGGGTTCGACCCTCCCGACCTGGTGCGGGCCGAACTGTCACGGCTCGGCGTCGCGCAACTTCTCGACGTGATCGTCATGTCGGGCGACGTCGGCGTCCGGAAGCCGGATCCTGCGATCTTCCGCTACGCGCTCGAGCGACTCGGAGTCGAGCCGGAGAAGGCGCTCATGGTCGGCGACAGCGTCCCGAACGACATCGCCGGCGCAAAAGCGCTCGGGATGCGAACGTGCCAGGCGTTGTGGTTCGTGGCCGACGTCGTCGAGGAGCCGGAGCCCGACTTCCGCGCCTTCAGCCAGATGGATGTCCTGATCGCAGTTTCGCGTGCCTGAAAACACGGCAAAAGTCAAGTCTTGCGGAGTTCCGGGACACTGACTCACAATCCAGGCGATGACTGAAGTCGCACTCCCGCTCCGGCCCCAGGACGAGGTCCTGTGCCGACGCTGCGAGGTGCATTGCGAGAAGATCGTGTATCCGTCCGCATGCCTGGAGCGCTCCTGCCCGTTCGTCTACGCGTACGAGGAGCACGGCCACACGTTCATGGGCTGCATGCAGAAGGTCTTCGAGGCGGAGATCGACGTCGACATGATGAGCTCCATCGAGCGCCGCCTCGACGGCTTCGGCGCCGTGCGCGCGACGAAGCGGCCGCTGCCGATGTGCCGCAGCGAGGTCGACTCGTGCTACGAGCACCGCTCGGGCGAGCTCGGCTGCATCAACCCGGAGTTCAAGGAGCTGCCGGCGGGATCGCCGACGTTCCGGGTGATCGCGCGCCTTTCCGACTGAAGCGAAGGAGCATCGCTCCCGCAAGCGGCCCGACCGCCGCGAATGAGAACGCGAGCCGCCACGAGGAATCCGCGACTGCGGCAAACGCGGGCGTGACGACGACGATGACGAGGCCGAGCACCGTCTGCTGGAAACCGAGTGCGGCGCCGGTCTTGCCCGACCCGACCGTCTCGGCCGCCGCGGCGTAGCCGAGGGCGTTCCACGACATGGAGAGCACGCCGGCGACGACGAACGCCGGCACGAGGACGGCGAGCGGCGCATCGGTCGCCGCGGCGACCGCCGCCGTTGCTGCTGCACATGCGAAGCCGATGCTGCGGAGGAGCCCGATCCTCGACGTCCATCGGTCCGAGACGTGGCCGGACGCAATGCGTGCACCGATCGCGAGCACGTTGATCAGCGCGAGCGCGCCGCCTGCAGCATGCGTCGAGACGTGGCGATGCTCGTGCAGGAAGAGAACGATGAAGCCGGTGATCCCCAGCTGGGCGGTGAGGTAGAGGCTCGTGCCGCTCGCGAGCAGCCAGAGCCCCCGGTCGCGCAGCGGCCGCGCGACGCGCTCGAGCTCCGGCTCCTCACGCACGGCTGCGCGCATGAAGCCGACCGCGAGCGCGGCGCCGCCGACGCACGAGACGGCGAGTGCGCGGAACGCGAGCGGCGTGCCGCCGTGCGACGCGAGGACGGGGAGGAGCGCTGCCCCGAGTGCGCCGCCGATCGGGATCGCCGTCTGACGAATGCCGAGCGCGAGCCCGAGCTCGGCCGGCGGGAACCACGCCATCACCGCGCGGCCGCTCGCTGCGTTGACGCTCGCCCCCAGCGCGCCGGCGAGGATGAGCACGAGCGTCACCGACAGATACGACCGCGTCTCCGCGGCGCCGGCGAGGGCCGCGGCGGCGCCGACGAGGCCCGCCGCGATCACCCAACGCTCGTCGAGCCGGTCGGCGAGCAGTCCCCATGGGAGCAGCGTCACCAGCATCCCGATCGAGACGCCCGCCAGGACGACGCCCGTCCGCCGGAGCGACAAGTGGTAGTCGTCGCGCAGCGCCGGTCCGAGCGCGGGCAGCGCGACGGAGGTCATCGAGAAGCTCGCCTGCGCGAGCGTCCCCGCCGCGAGGACGACCCAGCGGTAGCGCGGAGCGCTCAAAGAGCGGAGTCGCCGGCGGAGCGGGCTCTCAGCCAAATGCCCTTCGCGAGGTCGATCTGCTCCTTGTCGGGCCCCTTCTTGTCCTTGCCTTCCACTTCGAGCACCGCGGGAAGCCCCTGGAGGCGTGGGTGGCCCAGAAAGACGCCGAGCTCTTCGCCGAGCACGCCGTCGCCGATGTTCGCGTGCCGGTCCCGATTCGAGCCGAGCGGCGCGGCGGAGTCGTTGACGTGGAGCGCGCGCAGCCGGTCGAGCCCGACGGCGTCGTCGACGTCGTCGAGCAACGCGTCGAGTTGCCCGCGGTCGGTGATGTCGACACCCGAGACGTACAGATGGCACGAGTCGAGGCAGATGCCGAGCCGCGGATGGCGGTCGAGCCGCTCGTAGATCGTCGCCAGCTCCTCGACCGAGCGGCCGATCGTCCCGCCTGCGCCCGCAGAGTTCTCCATCAGCAGCCACGTGGTGTCGTTGCAGAGCTCGAGCACCTGCTCGATCGCCGGCAGCACCTTCTCGAGCCCCTTGTCGAACCCGGCGCCGAGGTGCGAACCGACGTGGAAGACCACGGCATCGGCGCCGATGCCGCACGCAACCTCCATCGTCGTCCGCAGCGCAGTCACCGACTTCTCGTAGATCGCGTCGTCGCTCGCGGCGAAGTTGCAGAGATAGAGCGCGTGGCAGAGGACGCCCTGCAGTCCGACCTCCTCGCGCCGCGCGCGGAACCTGTCGAACGTCGCGGGGTCGTGATTCGTCGGCCGCCACTGGCGCGGGCTCTGGGTGAACACCTGCAGAGACTCGGCGCCGATCGCCTCGGCGCGGTCGACGGCGGTGTGGATCCCGCCGGCTGAGCTGAGATGCGCGCCGAGGTACACCTACCGCAACCATGCCGAAAGGCGCTCGGCCTCTGCGGCGACCTCCGCCTTCTGCGTCCGGGTTGCCGGGCCGACGTACTCGATGCTTGTGACGCCGGTCTTGTCGTAGCGCCAGATCGCGCGGACGACGCCGTCGATCAACACCGTCGGGACGACGTCCCCGTTGGCGGCGACGATCTGTCGGCGCAGCTCGTCGGTCATCACGCGGCGTCGATCGGCGTGGCCGAGCAGCGTGTTGTCCCACTTCGGCAGGAAGCGCACGGGCGCGTGGGTGTCCGCCGGCGGCAGCGGCGCGCGGGGGACGTCGTACAGCGTCCGGCCGTCCTCGTCGCGATAGGTCGGGAGGCCGTCGAAGGCGTGCTCGACGTCGCGGATGCGGAGGCCGGACCAGTCGGCGAAGTCGGGCTTCGACGCGGGCCCGAAGGCGCGGAGGTAGCGCCGGACCAGCTCTGCGCGGGCTTCGAGGCCGTCCAGGACGGGCGGCTCGGGCGACGGGTGCAGCGTGACGCGGGGCGCGAGCTTCCACATCGCCGTCTCCGGTCCGTGCAGAAGATGGGCGTGGCGCCGGATTGCGAACACGATCCTGCGCGCGTCGACCTCCTCGTGGCCGAGCGTCTGCACGTGCGCTATCGCGTCGTTCTGCGTCAGCGGCGCCAGCGCGCGTAGCTCGGCGAGCAGCTCGCGCGCGCGCTCGAGATGGTGCGGCTGGAACCACGTCGGCATGTCGCGCAGGGCCGCGTAGAAGAGCGGGTAGTCGCGCTTCGTGATCAGGTGGAGCGTCCCACGCATCACCGTCGGCTTCAGCGCGTCGCCGCGTTGCAACGCGCGTTCGAGGGTCGACCGCTGGAAGCCGACGACGCGCGACCAGAGGCCGATGTAGGGGGACGGCGCCCACTGAGCCTGCAACCCCGCACAGCGCTCGATCGCCGCGAGCGGCGACAGCTTCTTCCGCTCGAGCAGGAGCTGTCGCGCGAGGGTCGCGCGGTTGAGCTCGCGCAACGTCAGGACGCGAGCCATGCCTCCAACCGTGCGGCTTCGTCGGCGACCTCCGCTTTTTGCGTGCGCGTCACCGGTGCGAGGTACTCGACCGCGACACGTGCGCTCTCGTCTGCCTTCCAGCGGGCGGCGACGGTTCCGTCGACGAGCACGGTCGGCGCGACGTCGCCGTTCCCGAGAATGACGGTCCTGCGCAGGTCGGCCGGCAGCAGTCGGCCGCTCTTCTCGAAGCCGAGGATCGCGTTGTCCCACTTCGGCAGGAAACGCACCGGCGCTCGAGTCTCCGCATCCGGTAGCGGCGCGCGGGGGACGTCGTACAGCGTGCGGCCGGCCTCGTCCCGATATGTCGGCAGCCCTTCGAGCGCACGCGCGAACCAGCCCATCGGCAGCAGCGACCAGGCATTGATGTCCTTCTTCGTCGCCGGGCCGAACGCGCGCAGGTAGCGGTGGACGAGCTGGGTCAGCGCCGCGTCGTACTCGAGCGCCGCCGGCTCGTCGGCGGCGTGGAAGAGCAGTGACGCGGTCGGCTTCCAGAGTGCGGTCTCGGGATGGTGGAGGAGATGCCCCTTGCGCTTGATCGCCCGGAAGGTGTGCTTCGGGTTCGGGTCGCCGAGCCAGGCGTATGCCTCGCCCTGCGTCAGCGGCGCCCGGGCCCGCGCCTCCTCGAGGAGCGTCAGCCCGCGCGCGAGGGCCGCGGGTCCGTAGCCGACATGCAGCTCCTTGAAGGCGTGCCAGAACATCGGGTAGTCGCGCTTGGTGACGAGGTGCAGCGTGCCGCGCATCACCGTCGGCCTGAGGACGTCGCCGCGCCGCAGCGCCCGCTCCAGCGTCTCGCGCCGGAATCCCTCGGTGCGCGTCCAGATGCCGACGTACGGCGCCGGTGCCCACTGCGCCTGCATGCCGACGACGCGCTCGATCACGGCGAGCGGCGACAGCGTCGTTCGTTCGAGCAGTAGCTGGCGCGCGAGCGTCGCCCGGTTGAGCTCGCGCGTGGTCAGTACTCGCAATGCCTGAACTCCACCGCGCCGTCGATGACGATCGCGAACTCGGCGTAGGGCATCTGCCGCCGCCCGTCGTACCGGTCGACGGCGAGCCCGACCGACCCGGGATTCACGTATTGCGCGTCCCCGAGGCGCGTCGTCCACTGGACGTGTGTGTGACCGCCGGCCAGCAGGTCGTAGCCCTCGATGCGCCAGGCCGAATCGTCCTCGGTCTCGGGGAAGAGGATGTCCTCGAAATTCCGAGGGGAGCCGTGAAAGGCGAGCAGCCCGTCGCGCTCGTAGACGGGGTGGAACGCACGGATCTGGTCGAGGTGCCGGTCCTCGAGTTGCGAGAGCGACCACTCCCGTCGCTCGAGCTGCTCGGCCGAGATCTCCTCGTTCGTGTCGGTCGGCACCTCGAGCAGGAAGTGGTCGGCGTTGCCGAGGATCACCGGCCAGCCGAGCTCCGCGAGCCGGTCGAGGACCGCCGCCGGGTGGTCGCCGCCCTGCGCGACGTCGCCGAGCACGACCGCGTCGTCGACGCCGAACCGTGCGAGCTCGCGGAGGACGGCGTCGAACGCCTGCATGTTCCCGTGGATGTCCGAGAGGAGGGCGTACGGCACGACGCCATTACGCTATCCACGTGAGCGTCGTCGTCCGCATGGCTCCGAGCCCGACCGGTTTCCTGCACATCGGGAACGTCCGGACGTTCCTCTTCAACTGGCTGTTCGCCCGCCACGAGGGCGGCCAGATTCGCCTGCGGATCGAGAACACCGACACGGCGCGGGAGGTCGCGGAGGCCACGGACTTCATCCAGGACTCGCTGCGGTGGCTCGGGATCGACTGGGACGGTGACGTTACGTTCCAGCTCGACCGCATGGACGACTGCCGCCGGGTGGCGGAGGAGCTCGTCGCCGCCGGCAAGGCGTACGAGGACGAGGGCGCGATCCGCTTCCGCATGCCGGATGAGGGCGTCACCGTCTGGGAAGACGTCGTCCGCGGCCGCGTCGAGGTCCCGAACGAGACGATCGAGGATCTCGTGCTCGTCCGCTCCGACGGCAGGCCGACGTACAACTTCGCGTCGCCGATGGAGGATGTCTGGGACGGCATCACCCATGTCGTCCGCGGCGCCGACCACATCTCGAACACGCCGAAGCAGATTCAGCTGATCCAGGCGGTCGGCGCCGACGTGCCGACGTACGCCCACTGCCCGGACGTGAACGGCACCGACGCCAAGAAGCTGTCGAAGCGGCACGGCGCGGTCGGCGTCGACGAGTTCCGAAACGCCGGGTACCTGCCCGAGGCGCTGATGAACTTCCTCGCCCTGCTCGGGTGGGCGCCCGACGGCGAGACGACGATCATGTCGCGCGAGGTGATGGTCGAGCGGTTCGATCTCGCGCGCGTGAGCCCGAGCCCCGCGCAATTCGACTACGCGAAGCTCGACTGGATGAACGGCGTCTACCTCCGCGCGCTCACGCCGGACGAGTTCGCGCATGCGCTCGTTCTCTATCTCGGTGAGCAGGGGTACGAGTGGGATGCCCAGCTCGTGCGCGCGGCAGCGCCGCTCGTGCAGGAGAAGATCGCGAAGCTCGGCGAGTTTCCGGCGTTCGCGGGCTTCCTGTTCCACGACGTCGAGCCGCAGGAGCTCGACGGCGGGGTGGAGGTCGTCGACGCCGCGCGAGAGGCGCTCGCCCAGCTCGAGCCGTTCACGGCGGACTCGATCGAGGCGGCGCTCCGCCGGGTGCTCGAGCGGCTCGGACTGAAGCCGCGCCAGGGGTTCCAGCCGATCCGCATCGCGGTCACGGGATCGAAGGTCTCGCCGGGCCTGTTCGAGAGCATCGAGTTGCTCGGCCGCGAAAAGACGCTGGCGCGGCTCAGCGCGCGCGCTTCATAGGTAGGCGCTTCGGCGGCGCGAGCGGGTCGAGCGCGCGCTGGAACGCCAACCACGCGCGGCGCCTGAATTGCGCCGTCGGCAACGGGACTCCCGCCGCCTCTGCCCTCGTAGCGTCCCCCCGGGCCACCACGAGCCGCCTCGTGCTGCCCTTGTCCATACCCATTTGTAATGAGTAAACGAATCCGGCGGGGGTCGGGTTACGCGCCGTAGTATCCGCGGCGGTTTGGGACCTGGGGGAGGAGCTGCCGTTCTCGTCGTCGACGACGAGCCGGCGATCCGGCTGCTGTGCCGGGTCAATCTCGAGCTCGAGGGCTACGCCGTCCTCGAGGCGTCCTCGCTCGAGGAAGCGCGCAGGCATCTCGAGGATCGCGAGCCGGCCGTCGTCCTACTCGACATGCGGGTCGGCGCCGACCGAGGAGAGGAGCTGCTCGACGAGCTGGACGACCGCTCCATTCCCGTGATCTTCATCAGCGGCTCGGCGGAGATCCAGCCGAGCCTCATGCGGCGGGCAGCGGCCTCACTCGGCAAGCCGTTCGCCATCGACGACCTGCTCGGCGCCGTGCGTTCAGCCGCCCGTTAGGCTCAGAGCGATGGCAAGCACTGCAGTCCTGAGCGCGGCGGAGTACGAAAAGCGGTTGCAGGAGTACGCGTACGAGCGCTCCGAAGAGGGACGCAGGGTCCGCGTCGGCGAGAAGGAGGTCTCCGAGCAGGCTGCGATCGTCGCGCGCTACCGCGACCTGTTCACGCGCGACCAGCTCGACGCGCTGCGCGAGGAGCAGAGCTCTTCGTCGGACGACGAGCGCGAGCGCTTGTACCGCTTGTGCAAGACATGCGAGTCGGGGGTCATCTCCACGGAGCTCGCGGAGCAGGAGGACGCGTTCGAGAACGCGATCCTGCAGGCGCGCGTCACGTTCCGCGGCGATGAGATGCCGTTGCGCTCGGCACAGGCACGGCTCGCCGTGCTCGATTCGTATGCCGACCGGGAGGAGCTCGGCGAGCTCGAGCGGACGGCATCGGCGGCGTTCAATCCCCGGCGCCGCGAGCTGCTCGAGGCACGCGAGCAACTGGACGCCGACGTCAGCGGCGAGCCCGATCCGATTGCGCGCAACGAAGAGGAGAAGGCGATCTCGCTGCGTGAGCTCGAGCGCGCGCTCGTCGCGGCTTCGCAGGCGACGACGGAGGCGTACGAGCGCCTGCGCGAGCGCTGGTTCGACCGCCTGCTCGGCCCCGAGCGCGAGCCTCGGCCGACGAACGCTCACGTCCACTACTTGCGCCGCGTCTCGCCGCTCGAGTCGACGTACACGAAAGACCAGGCGGTCGAGATCTGCCTGGCGACGACGCTCGCGCTGGGCTTCGACATGACGGCCATCGCGAACATCCATCTCGATCTCGAGGACCGGCCGCAAAAGAACCCGCGCGCATGCGTGATCGCCTCGAATCCGCCGGAGGTCGTGCACCTGATCACGCGTGCGCAGGGCGGCCTGTCGGACTATCAGGCTTTTCTCCACGAGGCCGGCCACGCACTCCATTACGCCGGCGTCGATCCGCAGCTGCCGTACACCTTCCGTTCGATCTCGCGCGACCATGCGCTGACCGAGATCTACTCGTACATCTTCGAGGCCGTGACGCGCGAGCCGGGATGGCACGCGCAGTACTTCGGGCTGAGCGACGCGCAGGCGGCGGAGAACGCTGAGGTCACGCTTTTCCTCGAGGCGCTCCTCTATCGCCGGTACACCGCGAAGCTGCAGTACGAGCTCGGATTCTGGTCGGCTTTCGCCGACGAGCGGGGGACGTCCGCTCGCGACTACGCGCCCTTGCTCTCGGAGGCGACCGGTCTCAACTACGACGAGCGCAACTACCTCTCCGACATGGACGCCGGCTTCTATTCGGCGGACTATCTGCGCGCGTGGATCCGCGCCGCACAGCTGCGCGCGTATCTCGTGCGCGAGGTGGGTGACGACTGGTGGCGCTCGACCCGCACGGGCGAGCTCCTGCGTGATCTGTTCCGCGAGGGCACGCGTCCGACGAGCGAGGAGGTGGCCGCGCGGATCGGCTACGAGCCGCTCGACACCGCGCCGCTCGTCGCGGATCTGTCCGCCGCTTAGCGTTCTCGCTTCGTCAGCACGGCGTGCATCTCGCGCGTCAGCTTCGCGATTTGCTCGGTCAGCTCTTTGTCCTGCTGGGTCAGCGACGTGTTCGAGTTGAGCAGCTCGATGATCTCGCGCGTCTGCTTCTCCGCCGACTCCTCGAGAACCGTGTGGCGCTTGTCGATCAGGTCGCCGTGCTCCTTGTCGCGATCCGCCTGGCGCGTCTGGGCGAGCAGGATCAGCGGCGCGGCGTACGCGGCCTGCGTCGAGAACGCGAGGTTGAGGAGGATGAACGGATACGGATCCCATTTGGACACGACCGCAATGGAGTTGAGGACGATCCAGATGACGACCACGACGGACTGCGCCACGATGTACTTCGGCGTGCCGAAGAACCGTGCGAGCGATTCGGCCCGGCGGCCGAACGCGTCGTCACCGAAGGCGCCGCGGTGGCGGCGAGCCTGAGGCATGCGAGTGACGCTAGAGGACGTCTCGGACGATCTCGAGGATGCCGCGTTCCTCGTCGCCCTGCACGTCCTGTCGCAACTGCTCGTCGAGCTCGATCCCGACCATGAGCACGATCGCGCCGACGTAGAAATACGTCGTGAAGAGGTAGACGGCCGTCAACGAACCGACTGCGCTCTTGTAGCTCGCGACGGAGCGGACGTACCACGAGAAGATCAACGACTGCACGATCCAGAGGACGACGACGAGCGCGGCGCCGCCCGACGCCCAGCGCTTCGAGCGCGATTCGGCCGGCGCGAAGCGGACGAGTGCGCCGAACGCCGCCGTCAGCAGTGCGACCGTGGCGAGCCAGCGCGCGATCGAGAACGGGATGCCCCAGCTGCCGTGCACTGCGTGGCGAAGGCCGAGCGTGAGCAGCGACGCGCCGATCAGTGCTGCGGTGACGAGGATCGCGATTCCGATCGAGAGCGGGAAGCGGATGTACCACGGCCGCTCGTCCTTCGAGCCGTAGATCTTCGAGATCGCGCTCATGCACGCGCGCACGGTCCCGGACACCTCCCAGATCGCGAGCGCGGACGCGAACGCGATCAGTCCGACAGAGCTGCTCGAGAAGACCTTGTGCACGGTCGCCTGGATGCCGCGGAACACCGCCGACAGGACCTTCGGCTGGATCTGCGGGGCGATCTGCTTCGTCCACACGTGCTCGTTTCCGGTCTCGCCGAGGATCGCGATGCCGAGGAGCGCGACGGCGACGCTCGCGACGAAGGCCTGCAACGCGATCGCCGCCGCCGAGGTCAGCAGCTCGTGCTCGTCGAAGAGATCGACCCAGAGGGCGACGAGGTCCTTCAGGCCTTTCTTCGTCCGGCGTGCGCGGGCCACCGGTTGACGGTTTCACCGGTTGTCCAAATAGGAATCACGCCCGCGAGGGGGGTATGAACCTAGACGCAAGCGCGGGTACTGCCTATCGGTTCCGAGAGATGATCCCTGGATGCTCACGGCTCAGGTGATCGGTCTCGCGGCGGCGGTCGGCGGCGCACTGCTGGCGCTGTGGGCGCTCGCGCGCTATCGCGACTTCGGCCCGCAGACCATTCGCTCGTCCCTCCTCGCCGTCGCGGCGAGCCTCCTCCTCCTGCAGGGGGCCGGCCCGGCGATGGGTTGGGCGGTTCACTCGATGAACCCAGCGGTGGCACTCCTGGCGATAGCCGTCCCGATGTTCACCTTCGCATTCTGGAGCGGCGGCGTCCTGCTGCGCGCCGCACTCAACGGCACATCCGGGGGCTTCCGGGTCCGGGCACGCGAACGAGCACGCGCGCGCAACGAGCGCCGCCGCTGATCCGCGGCCTGCCGTTTCGCCGAAGGGGACGAGCAATACCCGTTTGGGGGACGCGCAGAGCCTCGGCCTGACACATGTCTAGGCCCACTGCGGCGATAGGAGTTCGATGTGAATGCAGTTGGCGTGCGTCCGTTCCCCGCGGACGATCTCAGCCCCATGCGGAGAATCCGGGTCTCGGAGCCCGTCAGGCTCCGTGACTATTTCCTGCG
>JAICWC010000043.1 GCA_025934995.1 Thermoleophilia bacterium
CTGCCTTGACCTCGAAGCGGAGCTCGGCGGCGCCGAGCTTCTTCGCGAGCGCCTGCGCCTCGTCGGCGGTCTTCGCCTCGTGGCGCGCGCGCAGCGAGTCCCGCTTCTGCATCTCGGCGACACGGGCGGGGGTCGCCTCTTCGGCGAGCGAGCGGGGGACCAGGAAGTTCCGCGCGTACCCGCGGGCGACCGAGACGACGTCGCCGCGCAGGCCGATCTTGTCGACGTCCCTGAGCAGGATGACCTCCATCAGCGCTCCTCGCGGTCCCGGCGACCGCGACCGCCGCCGCCGCGCGACTCCTCGACGCCCTCTGCCACGTACGGGAGGAGCGCCATCTCGCGGGCCCGCTTCACAGCCGTCGCGACCTGCACCTGGTGCCGGCGGCAGGCGCCCGTGATCCGCCGCGAGCGGATCTTCCCCTTCTCGGAGATGTACCGCCGCAGCTGGCTCGTGTTCTTGTAGTCGATCTCTTCGATCTTGTCCTTGCAGAAGAAGCAGTTCCGGCGCTTGACCTGACCTGCGGGCCCGCCCGGGCGCTTCCTCGTCTGCGTGCTCGTTCTCTCGCGTGCCATCGATCTCCTAGAACGGGATGTCGTCGTCTGCGGCGGCCGGGAAGTCGGCGTTCTCCGAGCCCGCGCCTGCAGGCACGAACTGGTTGCCGCCGCCGAAGCCGCCTTCGCCGCCGCCGCCGTCGCCGCGGCTGCCCAGGAACTGGACGCTGTCGGCGATGACCTCGACGCTCTGGCGCTTCGAGCCGTCCTGCGCCTGCCACTCGCGCCAGTCGAGGCGGCCGTCGATCGCGACCGGGCGGCCCTTGGCGAGGTACTGCGCGCAGTTCTCGGCCTGGTTGCCGAAGACGTTGACGGTGAAGTAGTTCGGCTTGTCGACCCAGTTGCCGGACTCGTCGCGCTTGCGCCCGTTGACGGCGATGCGCAGTCCGCAAACGGGTGTGCCGCCGCCGGTGTGGCGCAGCTCCGGATCGGCCGTCAGGTTGCCGACGAGGATGACGCGGTTGATGTTGGCTGCCATTACTCCTCCTCTTCCGGCTCGGCCGGAACTGCCTCGTACTCGGCCGGCACGGTGATCGGTGCGGGCGCGGGAGTCTCGTCTCTGTGTTCATCTCTGGGCGCGCTCGTCCGCGACCCTTCGATGTGCTTCGTCGCCAGGTGGCGCATGACGGCGTCGTCGATCTTGAGGACGCGCGCGATCTCGTCGAGCGTCTCGGCCGGAGCCTCGAACACGACGAGGTGGTACACACCCTCGGCCTTCTTCGCGATCGGGTACGCCAGGCGGCGCCGGCCCCACGCGTCGTGGCTCCGCCAGGTGCCGCCGCCGGACTCGACGAGATCGCGCACGCGCTTGATCAGGTCGTCCTGGTGGGCGTCCGCACCCTCCGGGTCCAGCATCAACAGGACTTCATATGTGGTCAAAGTCCCGATCACCGTCCTTCCCACGGTCTGAGTCGGCCCCGACTGCCGGCGCCGCTCGGGACGGAACGGCACGTTGACGGGGCAGGAAGCGGCGCCCACTGTAGCATCGGCACCGTGAAGCGAGCACTCGCCGCGCTGGCCGGAATCGCCGGAATCGCCTGGTTCCGCCGCCGCAAGCCCGCCCCGGGGCCCGATCCCGCGGCGGAGCTGAAGGCGAAGCTCGCCGAGTCGCGCGGGGTCCTCGACGACCGCGAGGAGTTCGAGGCGGGCGAGAAGCCGGTGGACGAGGCGCCGGACGACCCTGCTGCGCGCCGCCGCGAGGTGCACGACCGCGCCCGGGCGGCGATCGACGACCTGCAGTCCGAGTAGTACGAGACAATCGCGGCGTGCGGGCCCTCGATCTCACGCACGCCTTCGACAACGGAATGCCGGTCTTCCCCGGCCTGCCCGATCCGTCGTTCGAGCACATCGCGCAGGTCGAGCAGGACGGCTACGCGATGACCCGCTACTCGATGCTGAACCACATCGGCACGCACGTGGACGCGCCCGCGCACCAGATCGCGGGCGGCGACACGCTCGACGAGATCGGGCTCGAGCGGCTCGTCACCGACGCGGTCCGCATCGACGTCTCGCACCGTGACCCGCACGGGCCGGTGCCGCTCGCGGAAATCGAGCCGGAGCTCGATCGCGTGCAGCCGGGCGACATCGTGCTCTTCTATTCCGACAACGCGCGCAACTACGGCACCGATGCGTACTGGACGGGGTGGTCGTATCCCGACGCCGACACCGCGCGCGCGCTGATCGAGCGCGGCATCTCGGCGATCGGCTTCGACGGGCCGAGCGCCGATCCGGTCGACTCGACCACGATGGATCTGCACCGCATCTGGCTCTCGGCCGGCCGGATGATCCTCGAGAACGTCAACAATCTCGACCAGCTTCCCGACCGTGCGCAGGTCGTCGTCGCGCCGATGAAGGTCGCGCGCGCAAACGGCGCGCCCACGCGCATCTTCGCGCTGCTTCCCGACGAAGGAGGGCATGATGGAACGCAGGATCGGTGAACTGCGACACGGGATCCTCAGCGTCGTCGACTCGTTCGCGCAGTCGGTCGCGCTGCTCTCGCTCGCGCTCGGCGTCGCGTTCGCGTCGTCCGCCGCTGCGGGCGAAACGGGGATCGCCGCGCCGTTCGCGTACCTGATCGCAGGCGTCGGCAGCCTCTGCCTCGCGTCGGTGATCATCCGCTTCACGCGCCGCATGGCGAGCGCCGGCGGCCTGTACACCTACATCTCGCGCGGCCTCAATCCCAGCGCGGGCTTCCTCGGCGGCTGGTTGTACGGCGGCGGGTTCGCCGTGGGCATCTCGTTCGTGCTGGTGATCGGCTCGTTCTTCATGCAGACGGCGTTCACTGCGCACACGAGCCTGCATTGGGGCTGGTACACGTGGTTCTTCATCATGCTCGCCGCGCTCGCGGCGATCGCGCTGCTCGACGTGAAGCTGTCGTCGCGCATCCAGCTCGTGCTGGCGGCGGTCGGCGTCGCCGCCATCCTGCTGCTCTCGATCGTCATCGCCGCGAAGGGCGGCGACCACGGCTTCAGCTTCGCGCCGCTCAACCCGGCGAAGGCGACGTCGACGAGCGACCTCTTCCTCGCCGTCGTGCTGACGTTCACCGGCTTCATCGGCTTCGAGGCGGCGGCGGCCTTCGGCGAGGAGGCCGCGGATCCGCTGCGCGCGATCCCGAAGGCGATCCTCACCGCGGTGATCGTCGCCGTCGTCTACTACGTCTTCGTCACGTGGATGATGGGTATCGGCTTCGGGAGCGCAGGCGCGTGGGCGAAGGATCCCGCCGCGCTCGACACGCTCGCGACGCGCTACGTCGGCAACTGGCTCGCAGTGATCATCGACTTCTCCGTCGCCGCGTCCGCGTTCGTCGCCGCGCTCGCCGGCACGAACCTGACGTCCCGCACCGCGTATGCGATGGGGCGTGAGGGGGGACTGCCCCGCGCGTTCGCGTGGACGCATCCGCGCTTCCGTACGCCGTGGGTCGGCATCGGCTTCTCGCTCGTCGTGACGCTGCTGCTCGGCGTCTTCTTCGCGCACCACTACGACCCGATCACCTATTTCATCTGGATGGCGACCTGCGCGACGATCGGGATCCTGATCACGTACATCCTCATCGCCGTCGGCGGCATCGCGTTCTTCGCGCGGGACCGGACCGGCTGGAACCCGCTACTGGATCTCGTCGTTCCTGCGGGTGCGATCGCGATCTGCGGCTACACGCTGTACAAGTCGATCCACCCGACACCCGCCTACACCGGCATCGTCAAGTGGGCGCCTTGGGTGGCGCTGATCTGGCTCGCGGTCGGCGTCGTGATCGACCTCTGGCTCACGCTCACGAAGCCGGATCGGGTTCGCGCGTTCGGGACGATCCTCGGCGCGGGCGAGGGCGTGCCGAGCGTGCCCGACGCACCGCCTGTCACGAGCCCGTAACTCCCGGCAGGGACCGGACGTTTCCTCGACAGACAATGTCGAAGCGTCCGGTCCCCGCAGATCTCGAAGATGCGCTCGCCGCGAGCCCCGCCGCGCGCGAGCGCTTCTGGTCGCTCCCGCCCGAACAGCTCGACCGCTGGGTCGCCTACGTCCAGCGCGCGCGCTTTCCGGGCCAGCGCCGGCGGCGGATCGCCGACACGGTTCGCCGGCTCGGAGGCAGCGGTGCGAGAACCGTCGAGACGACCGAAGGCGGACGCACGGTCGCGCTGCCGCGCGACGACGTCTGGACGTGGCTCGTCGGCCTCGCGCTGCTCGCAGCCCTTGCTGCGTTCCTCGTCTGGCTGACCGTTTACCGGCACCACCATCGCTCGAGCAATCCGGCTGCCGTGATCGTGACGGCGAAGTCGACGGTGCCGAAGGTGACCGGCATCAAGCTCGAGTCGGCCGAGTTCCAGCTGAAAGAGGCGAAGCTCGGCGTCAAGGTCGTGCGGCGCAACGCGAAGAAGCCGAAGAACATCGTGCTCGCGCAGGCGCCGCGGTCGAACAAGCGAGTCGTGCAGGGCACGGTCGTCACCCTCGTCGTCTCGAAGGGCGTGCAGGGCGTGAAGGTCCCGAAGCTGACCGGTCTCGCCGCCGCAGATGCGGTGCGGCAGCTGCAGTCGCTCGGGTTGACGGCGGCACTGAAGCAGACCGCGGCGCAGGGGGCGGCGCCCGGGACGGTCGTGCAGCAGTCGCCGCGCCCGGGTGGGCGCGTCAAGAAGGGTGCACCCGTCGCGCTCTCCGTCGCAAAGGGTGCCGCCGCGGTCGTCGTCCCGGACGTCACCGGCCACTCGCAGCAGGACGCACAGCACGATTTGCAAAGCCGCGGGCTCAACGTGCACGTCGTCGGCGTCGCGTCGTCGCAGCCGAGCGGGACGGTCGTGGCGCAGAGCCCGCCGGCGGGCAGCAAGGTGCAACAGGGCGGAACCGTGCGCATCAACGTCGCACGCCAGGCGCCGCCGGCGGCGACGACAACCGCCCGTTCCACGACGACTGCGACGACGACGCCGACGACGACTCAGACGCCGACGGGCAACGACTACCGCGGCATGCGCCTCGATGCGGCCGTGCAGAAGATCGCGCAGGGCCGCCAGCAGGTGATCGTGCAGTACGTCACGTCGTCGCAGCCGGCCGGAGTGGTCGTCGCGAACTCGAACGCGGGCAGCAAGGTGCAGCTCCAGATTTCGGCGGGTGCCCATCCGCAACCGAACACGTCCGTTCCCGACACGAGCGGGGAGGACGCCCCGACTGCGCAGCACGACCTGACGAGCGCCGGCTTCTCCGTCCTCACGGTCCAGTGGCCGGTGAGCGTCGCCTCGAGCAACGGCACCGTCGTCTACGAGACCCCGTCCGGTCAGGCCCCGAAGGGCTCGACGGTCGTCGTCTACGTGGGCGCGGCGAACGGCTAGGCCTTACAGCTCTTTTACACATTCCCTGCGTGGCTTTCGGCCGTCGGGAAATCCAATACTCCAACGAGCAAAAGGGAGGTCCCGAATAATGAGAAAGTTCCTGATTGCGGCAGTCGCCGCAGGTGCGCTGATCGCGGCGGCGACAGCGAGCGCAGCGCTCCAGCCGGGCGTCTTCGACCCGAACAACACGCATTGCGTCACGTCGACCTTTAGCAACGGCGTGCTCCACCTGGCGAAGAACTGCGCCACCACCACGAACGCGTCGGCCGGCGCGGACATCACCGGTCTCTCCGGCCAGACGTTCCAGTCGGCCTCGTTCACGCTCGCGAGCGCGAGCCAGTGCCAGGGCGGTTCGCCGCGCTTCGACATCTCGACGACGAACGGCTTGTTCTTCCTCGGCTGCAACAACGTGACGCCGACGACGAACAGTGACGGCACGGTGACCTACACCTTCTCGCCGGCGAATCTGATCCCCGCCGACCCGATGAAGACGACGCCTGGGACGATCACGGCCGTCGACATCCTCATCGACGTCCAGGGCACCGCCGATGTCTCGAACATCACGGTCAACGGCGTCCTCGAAAACGTGCTCACCCCGCGGCAGAACGCGTTCGCGAAGTGCAAGCACGGCCAGTGGAAGACCTTCACCGATCCGAAGTTCAAGAACCAGGGCCAGTGCGTCTCGCACTTCGCGCACGAGCTGAACCGTGCCCGCCAGGACGAGAACGCGAAGCACAAGCACCACACCTAACCCGCACCACGAGCTCGAAAGCGAAGGCCCCGGCTTCGACCGGGGTCTTCGCCGTTCCACGGTCAGGATCTGCATAGGACAGGGCACGTCTCGGAGCGAGCTCGCGGCCGGGCTCGAGCGGTGCGCGCGCCTGTGCGAGGACGCGGCAGAGCTCTACGTCGACCGTCACGACGACGGTCGTCGCTTCGGCGGGCTGTCGCGCTTTGCGAGCTCGGCTGACGCCTCCTATAGTCAGCGGGTCAGTCAGTAGAACTCTCTGAGGGGAGGGTCAAGCCCATGAGGGCAAGTTGGATCGTGGCGGCCGCGGCCGTCGCACTCGTCGTCGCAGGGTCCGCCGCCGCCGGTTCGCCGAAGGCGGGGGCATCGCCTGCGTTCTCCAACACACCGTTGATCGCGACGTGGGACGGCGGGATCCCGACGTCGCCGAATGCCAAGTCGACCGGTGACAGCGAGCCCGCGATCGCGTTCGGCCAGGACGGCCGGATGGCCGTCGACGGCCTCGCGTGGCTTCCGTTCCAGGTCAATCTCTGGACGGGGCGCTTCGGTTCCACGCCGACCTTCTTCGGCGGCATGGATCAGTCTGTCCCGTCGAGCGGCAACGGCCGTGTCTCGCTCGGCGATGGAGACGCCGACGTCGACATCGCGTCGACCGGCACGCTCCACCTGGCCGATCTCGACTTCATCTTCAACAACAACGGGGGCTTCCAGCTCGGCGTCTCGGTGACGAACTGTCCCAAGGCGGCGACGGGCCCCGGCGGCTGCACGACGGCCGTGCTCGACACGACGCAGGACGATCGCCCGTGGATCACGTCGCTCGGCAAGACCGTCTGGGTCTCGTACCACGATTCCGGGAACAGCACGCTCGTCCACGTCAAGAAGTCCACGGACGACGGCGCCACCTGGCAGGCGAGCGGCGACCCGGTGGTCGCGCAAGGCTCGACGACCGGTAGCTCGACGTTCAACAACATCCAGGGGCCGATCGTCGCCGATCCGACGACGGGCAACGTCTACGACATCTACGCGGCAGGAACGCCGCAGTCCAAGTGCTGCTCGGCGGACTTCGACAACATCTACGTGTCGCGGTCGACCGACGGCGGCGCGCATTACACGTCGAAGCTCGTGTTCCCCGGGGCCTCCGCGCTCGACAACATCTTCCCGTCGCTCGCGGTCGATCCGGCGAACGGGAACCTGTACGCGACGTGGTCGGACGGACACGGCATCTGGGTGTCGACGTCGACAGACCAGGGCGTGTCGTGGTCGATGGCGCTGAAGGTGTCGAACACCGCAACGTCGATCATGCCGTGGGTTGCAGCCCGAAACGGCAAGGCGGACGTCGTCTACTACGGCTCGAACCAGGCGCAGGACGATACGTCAGCCGTCTGGAACGTCTACGACGCGCAGTCGACGGGCTGGCCGCAGTTCACCGTGAAGCGGGTCAGCAACACGCCCAATCGCGTCGGCGCCGTGTGCACGAACGGCGACGCCTGCAGCGGTAACCGCGAGCTCCTCGATCTCTTCGAGGTCGCGGAGGATCCGGCCATGAACAAGGCCGCGATCATCTACACCGACACGACGATCGACACGTACACGAGCTCCACCGGCACGCATGAGCTGCCGGAGGTCGTGCTCGCGTTCGAGAAGTAAGGCGCTCCGTTGCGCACGCCGGTCCCGGCCTAGGCGGTCGGGACCGGCGTCGAGCGGTCGAGCTGGAAGTGCCAGACGATCGCCACCGGGCTGACGTTCCAGACGGCGTTCGCGGCCGCCGGCACGTACGCGTGCAGCGCCCAGTAGTACGTCTCCGGCTGGGAGACGCGACGGTCGGAGGAGCGGAGCGGCGCCGGAGTCGAACCGACCCAGCGACGGGTTACGCCGCCTGACGCGTTTTGAAGACGCGCTGGGCCACCGGGCCCGTGCCGCTCCGCCGAGCAATCTAGCCGTCTACTACGGGGCGTACACCGGGACGTCGTAATGCGTCACCGTCAGGTCGCGTTCGACGAGGTACCGCTCGTCCTCCGGATAGAACCGTGCGCGCGCGACGTCTTCGCCGGCGAATGAGCGCACGACGTCGAGCGAGTCGAAGAAGATGATCGTCTCGATCTCCGCACGGTCGCCGTCGACTCGCTGCAGGACGAGCGCGCGCTCGCCCGCAAGACACTCCGCGACGTATGCCGCATATGCCTCCGCGTCCGCCGCGCGCGTCGCGCCGCGCCAGACGCGCGCGATCACTCGTCGGCCTCGAGGTACTTCGTGTCCCAGCCGAGCACTTCGTACGGCTTTCCGCGCGGCGAGCCCATCGCCACGACGACGGTGTCGTCGTCCGTCGCCTGCGCGGCGCGCTTCGCAGACGGATCTTCGATGTAGACGAACGTCCCTGCCGGGGCGTCGAGCTCGTCGCCGTCGACCGTGAACTTCGCGCTTCCTGCCGCGACATAGAACAGCTCGACGTGCCCGCTGGCGCTCTCGTCGTGCTCGGGCACGGCGGTGGCGCCGGCCTTCGCCCGGTACGCGTTGACGCCGAACGCGTCGATCGAGAAGTAGTGGCGGACGGGCATCCAGTGCGGCCACTTCTTCGCCGCGATCTCGTCGAGGTTCGCCTTGCGGTACGAGCTCATCCGAAGCCTCCCGTCGTAGTAACCATCGTTAAGCTATCAGAGGTTATGAGACCGCTGGAGGAGATCCGCGACTTCGTCAACGCCGGGCCGCCCGGGGAGCTGCGCGAGGCGATCCGTGTCCTGCTGCGCGCGAACAACGGCATCGACGAAGGCGTCGACGCCGCTTCGCGCACGCTCGACGCGGCATCGCGCCGCGCCCGTCTGCGGGTCGGCTTCCGCGGCGGCGCGCTGAGCTTCGAGTCCGACGAACGGGTCCTCGCTGCGGTCACAGAGGCCATGGCCGACGGTTCCTGGACGCGTCTGAAGGCTTGCCGGGCGGACGACTGCAAGTGGGCGTTCATCGACACGGCGCGCAACCGCACGCGCGTCTGGTGCGACATGGCGGTCTGCGGCAACCGCGAGAAGGCGCGGCGCTACCGGAGCCGGCATGCGTAAAGGCGCGCGGCTCGCGCTGCCGCTCTTCCCCGCCGTGGGCGCGCTCGGGGCCTCCTTCGGGGTGCTTGCCCGCACGGCGCACATCGGAGCGCTCGAGGCGGTGGTGATGTCGGCGACCACGTTCGCGGGATCGTCTCAGGTCGCGGCCGTCTCCGTGCTCGGTGCCGGCGGGGGCGCGGTCGCCGCGATCGTCGCCGCGCTGCTCTTGAACGCGCGCTACGCGCCGATCGGGATCAGCGTCGCGCAGTCGTTCCGCGGCTCGATTGCGAGGCGGTTCGCGCAGTCGCAGCTCGTCGTGGACGAATCGTGGGCGTTGGCGCGCGGCGACCTCGGGGTGCTGCTCGGCGTCGGGGCGGTGCTCTGGTTCGCCTGGGTCGGCGGGACGGCGGCCGGCGCCGTCGCGGGCCAGGCGATCGGCGATCCGTCGAAGTTCGGGCTCGACGGCGCATTCGCCGCCCTGTTCACGGCCTTGCTCGCGACCCAGCTCGGCTCGCGGCCGCGCATTGCCGTGGCCCTCGCGGGCGCCGCGATCGCGGCGGCCCTGATCCCGTTCACGGCGCCCGGCATCCCGATCATCGCCGCGACGGGCGCCGTCCTCGTCGGAGTGCGGCGCCGGTGAGCACAGCCTGGCTGACGGTGCTCGCGGTCGGTATCGGCACCGTCCTGCTCAAGGCAGTCGGTCCGGTCGGTGTAGCGGGACGCCGCCTGCCGCCGGGCGCAGAACGGCTGCTCGAGCTCGTCGCGCCGGCGATCCTCGCGGCGCTCGTCGTCGTCGAGACATTCGCGAGCGGCCGCCACCTCGTCGCAGACGCACGGCTCGCCGGCGTCGGCGCGGGTGTGCTCTGCGTGCTAGCGCGGGCGCCGTTCTGGGTCGTGGTCCTCTGCGGCGCGGTCGCCACTGCGGCCGTTCGCGCGCTGAACTAGCTCGGCCGGCGGCAGGTCGGCGAGCGACTCGACGACGAGGTCGGCGTCGCGCAATCCGACCTCGCGCGTCACCTCGTTCGGCACGCCGACGACGAAGATGCCCGCGGCCTTGCCGGCAGCGACGCCGTTCGGCGAGTCCTCGAAGACGACCGCTTCGTCGTTCGACACGCCGAGCACGTCGAGCGCCTCCAGATACATCGTCGGGTTCGGCTTCGCACGGCTCGCGTCGCGGTCGGCGGTGAGGATGGCGTCCCAGCCGACGGCCTGTTCGAGCCGCTCGAGGTGCATGTCGATCCAGCGGCGCGACGCGCTCGAGACGATCGCACGCTTCAGTCCGTGCTCGCGGGCGTATTGGAGGTAGTCGAGGATCCCGGGCCGGAGCTCCTCCGCCTCCAGCAGCGTCACCTCGTGGGCGTAGCGGCGCTCGTTCCACGTCTCTCGGTCGAGCGGCTCCCCCACGAGCCCTTCGAGGTGCCCCATGATGTCCCACGAGCTGTGCGTGCCGACGACGGTCAGCCAGAGATCGTCCGGAAGCTCGTGGCCGTGCTGCTCGTACAGCCAGCGCCAGCCCGCGCGCGACGCCGTCTCGGTGTCGAGGATCAGCCCGTCGAAGTCGAAGAGGAAGGCGCGGATCGGCACGGCGATGCAGAGTAGTGGGGTGGCGATTCTCGGCGTCGACGTCGGCGGGACGTTCACCGACGCCGTTCTCCTCGACGGCGCGACGGTGCGCACCGCGAAGGTGCCGACCGCGCAGCGCCAGGAGGACTCCGTGCTCGCCGTCGCGCGTGCTGTCGGCGCCGCCGATGTCGCACGATTCGCACACGGGACGACCGTGGCGACCAACGCGCTGCTCGAGCGACGCGGTGCGCGAACGGCATTCGTCGCCAACGAGGGCTTCGAACATCTGCTGCACACGCGCCGCCAGACACGCGCGCACCTCTACCGACTGTGCGACGAGCACCCGGCCCCGCTCGTTCCGCTGGAGCGCTCGTTCGGCGTGCCCGGCCGCATCGGCCCGGACGGCGAGCTCGAGCCGCTCGGCGCGGTGCCCGACATCGGCGACGCGGAAGCCGTCGCCGTCTGCCTACTGTTCGCATTCCGAGACCCGTCGCACGAGCGCGAGGTCGTGCGCGTCTTGCGCGAACGTGATCCGCGCGCGCATATCGTCGCATCGCACGAAGTCGCGCCGGAGTTCCGCGAGTACGAGCGCGCGTCGACGACCGCCGCCGATGCGTATCTCGCGCCGGTCGCGTCGCGCTATCTGCGCGCGCTCGCGGACGGCGCGCGCGCTGCAGGATTGCCGGAACCGCTGGTCATGCTCTCCTCGGGCGGCGTCGCGACGGTCGACGAGGCCGCCGCGCACCCGGCGACGATTCTCGTCTCCGGCCCTGCCGGCGGCGTCGTCGGCGCGGGCTTGCTCGCGCGGCGCGCGGGATTCGCCGACGCGATCGCCTTCGACATGGGCGGGACCTCGACGGACGTCTGCCTGCTGCCGGGCGGCCGGGCCGCCCGCGTCGCCGAGCGCGAGGTGGGCGGCTTCCCGATCCGTCTGCCGACGGTCGACTTGCACACGGTCGGCGCCGGCGGCGGCTCGCTCGTGCGCGTCGACGCCGGCGGCGCGATCCGCGTCGGCCCGCAGTCGGCCGGCGCGCAGCCCGGCCCGGCGTGTTACGGCAACGGCGGCGGAGCGACCGTCACCGACGCGAACCTCCTGCTCGACCGGCTGCCGGCGGAGCTGCCCGGCGGCCTCGTCCTCGACCGCGATGCGGCTGCGCGCGCGTTCGAGGGGATCGAGCCGGCCGCCGCGATCGACGTCGTCAATGCGGAGATGCTCCGTGCGCTGCGTGTCGTGTCCGTCGAGCGCGGTCACGACCCGCGTGATTTCGCGCTCGTCGCCTTCGGCGGCGCCGGCCCGCTGCACGCGTGCGCGCTCGCGGAGGAGCTCGGCATCGAAGCCGTGCTCGTCCCCGCCGCCGCGGGCGTTCTGTCGGCGTTGGGCCTTGTCGCGAGCGACGAGCGGCGCGACCACGTCAGGTCGTACGTGTGTCCGTTGAGCGAGGCAGGCGAGTTGCCGCGCGAGGGCGAGGCCGACGTCCGCTACCGAGGCCAATCGTTCGAGCTGACCGTGCCGCTCGACGGCGACGTCGCCGCCGCGTTCCACCGTGCGCACGAGGAGCGCTACGGCTACGCCGAGCCGGAGCGCGAGCTCGAGCTCGTCGCCGTGCGCACCGCCGACGTCGTCCCCGCGCCGGAGCTGATCCTGCCGGCCGTGCCCCACAACCGGGTTGCCGGGCCGGGTCTCGTCGAGCTCGACGGCGCGACCTGCTGGGTGCCGGAGGGCTGGCGCGGCGCGACGAACGACGACGGAACGTTGGTGCTGACACGATGAACGTCGAGCTGCAGGTGATCGGCAGCTCGCTGCGCGCGGTCGCGGAGGAGATGGGCGCGGTCCTCATCCGCTCCGCATTCAGCGCGAACATCAAGGAGCGGCGCGACTGCTCGACGGCGATCTTCGACGAGCGCGGGCGGATGATCGCCCAGGCCGAGCACATCCCGGTTCATCTCGGCGCGATGCCCGACGCCGTCGCGGCGGTGCTCGATCTCCCGGGCGACTTCTGGATCCTCAACGACCCCTACACCGGCGGCACCCATCTGCCGGACGTCACGCTGATCTCGCGGACCGCGCTCGGCTTCGCCGTCTCGCGCGCGCACCACGCGGACGTCGGCGGCATGGAGCCCGCGAGCCTCCCTGCGTTCTCGCACGAGCTGTACCAGGAGGGGCTGATCATCCCGCCGACACCACTGACGCACGAGGTCGAACAGCTCTTCTATGCGAACGCGCGCAACCCGGACGAGCGTCGCGGCGACCTCCGCGCCCAGATCGCAGCGCATCGGCTGGCGGAACGGCGGATCGAGGAGCTGTGCGCGCGGCGCGGGCGCGAGCGCGTCGCCGCGGCGATGGACGAGCTGTACGCGTACTCGGAGCGAATGGTGCGGGCGGCGATCGAGCGGCTGCCGGACGGCACCTGGTCGGCCGAGGACGTGGTGGAGGCGGTCGAGGGCGAGCTGACGATCCGCGCCGCCGTCACGGTCGCGGGCGACGCGGTCAGGATCGACTTCTCCGGCACCGACGCCCAGCACCCCGGCAACCTCAACTGCCCGCTCTCGGTGACGAAGAGCGCCTGCTACTTCGTCGTGCGCTGCTTGACCGAGCCCGATCTGGCCGCATCCGGCGGGGCGTTCAGCCCGGTGACCGTGAGCGCCCCGGCCGGGTGCCTCGTCAATGCGAGGCCGCCGGCCGCCGTCGTCGCCGGAAACACGGAAACGTCGTCGCGCATCACCGACGTCGTCTTCGCCGCCTTCGGCGGCCGCGCTCAGGGGCAGGGGACGATGAACAACGTCGCGCTCGGCAACGACCGTTTCACGTACTACGAGACGATCGGCGGCGGACAGGGCGCATGCGGCGACGCGGACGGCCCGTCCGGCGTGCACGTGGCGATGTCGAACACGCTGATCACGCCGGTCGAGGCGCTCGAGCTGTCGTATCCATTGCGGGTCGAGCGCTGGCACCTCCGCGGCGCGAGCGGGGGCGCCGGCGCGCACCGCGGGGGCGACGGAATCGTGCGGGAGCTGCGCGTGCTGGAAGACTGTCGCCTGTCCGTCCTCGCAGAGCGGCGCGCCCACGGGCCGCGCGGCGCCGAGGGCGGCGCCGACGGCGCACGAGGGCGCACGCTCGTCAACGGCGAAGAGCAGCCCGCGAAGGTGACCCGCCAGCTGCGCACGGGCGACGTCGTCCGCATCGAGACCCCGGGCGGCGGGGGATACGGGGCAAGAGAAAAGAGGGCGAGCCCGCCGCAGGGCCCGCCCTCTCGATGAAACTCCCATCTCGCTCGGCCGCAATGAGCGAGACCAGGATGTCCGCATGCCCCCGCCGCATCGGGGCACGTGGCCTTCCAAGGATCGGTGCTGGTTCGCGCTCCACCCATCGCTGAATCGGTGGTTCACTCGATCGGTTCACTCGGATGAGCGTCCGGCCGAAGGGGCGGCCGACCGATATCGAGAGGGCGTAGGGCGGTGGGCCGCAGACCGCGCCTTCGACGCAAGGCGGAGAGCCGACCGGAGTGGGAGCCGCAGCCCTTCCGGTCGGCTCTCGGCTTTGCCCGTCCGGCGGCGGAACTGATCCAATACACGGGATGAAGCGCCCCGTTCAGGTCGCCTGTGCGCAGGTGGAGCCGGTCGTCCTCGATCTCGAGGGGACGCTCGAGAAGCTCGAGCACGTCACCGCGGATGCTGCCCGCAACGGCGCGGAGCTCGTCGTCTTCCCGGAGACGTTCGTTCCCGTCTATCCGTCGTCTCTCTGGGCGAAGGCGCTCGGCGGTTGGCAGGTCGACGGCGCGAAGGAGACGTTCGCGCGGATCGCGCAGAACTCGGTCGCGATCGGCTCGCCCGCGGAGCGGCGACTCGCCGCGTGCGCGCAGGAGCTCGGCATCTGGCTCGTAACCGGCGTCAACGAGATCGACCCGGAGCGCCCGGGGACGATCTACAACGCGCTGCTCTACCACTCACCGGAGGGCGCGCTCGCCCTGCACCACCGAAAGCTCGTGCCGACGAATCACGAGCGGCTCGTCCACGGACAGGGCGACGGGCGCGGCCTGCATGCGGTCGAGACGGGCTTCGGCCGCCTCGGCGGCCTGATCTGCTGGGAGAACTACATGCCGCTCGCGCGCACGGCGTTGTACGAGTCCGGGGTCGAGCTGTACGTCGCATCGACCGCTGACGACGGCGACGCATGGCAGGCGACGCTCGTGCACGTCGCGCGGGAGAGCCGCGCCTACGTCATCGCGCCGGCCCACTTCCAGCGCGCCTCGTCGTATCCGGCCGATTTCCCGCTCGCGGGGGAGCTTGCAGGAGTGGACGTGATCGGACGCGGCGGCAGCGCGATCCTCGCGCCCGACGGCGCGTATCTCGCGGGACCGCTGTACGGCGAGGAGGGCGTCCTCTACGCCGAGCTCGACCCGACGCGCCTACTCGCGGAACGCCAGCGCTTCGATCCGGTCGGCCACTACAGCCGCCCGGATGTCCTGCAGCTCACAGTTCGCGAGCGCGATGCGACGACGAGTACACGTCCTTCCGCGCGATCTTCCCGTCCCTGATCGGGAAGACGTCGACGCCGTCCCACTCGCGCGTGCCGGTCGACGCCGTCCATTCGCAGACGGCGAAGTCGTCGCCGACCTGCAGCGAGCGCGTGCTGAAGCGGAGCGTCGGGTTGTTCGCGAAGATGCGCGCAATGTGCGCGCGCACGGCGTCCGCGCCTTCGGCGCGCTCGTCGGCCGTGTGGTTGTGGAAGACGATCTCGGGATGGTGGTCCGCGTGGATTGCCTCGATGTCCTGCGCGTTCCAGGCGTCGTTGTACCGCTCGATGAGCTCTCGGACGGTCATCGCTTGCGCCGCAACACTCTCACATCGCCGACGCGGCGCGTGATCCCGTCGCTGTCGAACCGTTCGAGATAGAGCTGCGCGGCCTTGCGACCGACGCCGAGCAGGTCGCGGAACTCGGCGAGGGAGATCCGGTCGGTCAGCATCCCGACCGCCTCGTCGTATGCGGCCCGCGAGACCGCGTGGCCGTCGGGAAGCCGCACGAGCCGGTTCTGCTCTTCGAGGAAACGAGCAAGCGCGGCATCGTCGACCTTGATCGGCTCACGACCGAGCTGCGCCTCGAGCTCCCTCGCCGCCTGCTCGCGCTCGCCGAGCTGTGCGGTCGCGCCGGGGCGATAGAGCTTCGCGCCCCGCCGCTCGAGACCGAGCCGCGGCACGATCTCGTCCGCCCACGGCTCCGACGGAACCGGGACTCCGGGATCGAGCGGGTCGGCCGCGTCGAGCGCGCGCTCGAGCTCCGCGCGCAGCTCGTCGAGCCATTCCTGTGCGTATGCCCATTCGCCCTCGACGTCGACGCCGATCCGGCGAAGCTCCGAGGCGCGGACCGGGGCATGCACGAGCGCCTCGCCGCGCTCGACCGCCGCCATCCGCTCGGCGCTCGCATGGCGGGGCGGCGCCGGGTCGAGCACGCGCCCGCCGCCGACCGTCGTTGCCGCGCGCAGGACGACGCGGTCGCCCCGTGCCGCGACGACCGGCTCCGCAAGACGCAGCTGCGCCCAGCGCGCGCCGACCCGCGCGACCCGCGCGACGACGGTCGCCGTGCCGTGGTGCACCTGCACCCGCGCCGGGATCTCGAGCAACTCGTCGAGCGCGATGTCGAGGCGATAGCTCGGCCGGTAGGCGCCGGGCGCGACGAGCACGTCGCCACGGCGAAGCTCGCTCCGCTCGACGCCCGGCAGCGACACGGCGACGCGTTGCCCCGCAGCGGCGCGCTCGACGGGCGTGTCGTGCACCTGCACGCTGCGCACGCGCACTTCGCGTCCTCGCGGCTCTGCGCGCAGCGTGTCACCTTCCCCGACCGAGCCCGACCACAGCGTCCCGGTGGCGACCGTGCCGATCCCGCGCAACGTGAAGACGCGGTCGACGTACAGGCGTGCGGGCGCGTGGTCGCGCACGCGCTCTTCCGCCACCTCGGCGATCGCGGCGCGCAGCTCGTCGAGACCGGCGCCCGTGCGTGCGCTGACGGCGACCACGGTTGCGCCGGGCACGAGCTCCTCCGCCTCCGCCTGCGCGAGCTCGAGCGTCTCCTCGTCGACGAGATCGGCCTTCGTCAGCGCGACGACGCCGCGCTCGACGCCGAGCAGGCGCAGGATCTGCACGTGTTCGTGTGTCTGCGGCCGCGCGCCCTCGTTCGCGTCGATCACGAGCAGGAACGCGTCGATCCCGGTTGCCCCGGCGACCATCGTGCGGACGAAGCGCTCGTGGCCCGGCACGTCGACGACCGAGACCCGGCGCCCGTCCGGCAGCTCGAGCGGCGCGTAGCCGAGATCGATCGAGATCCCGCGCTCCTGCTCCTGCGGCAAGCGGTCGGTGTTCTTGCCGGTCAGCGCTTCGACGAGCGTGGTCTTGCCGTGATCGATGTGGCCGGCAGTGCCGATCGTCAGCGGCATGCGGCTACTGCATGTGCAACCTCGTCGACGTCCTCGTCGGCGAGGGCGAGACAGTCGAGGAGGAGCTTCCCATCGCGGACGATGCCGAGCACGGGCGGATCGCCGCCGCGCAGGGGCGCCGCGAGCGACTCGTCGAGCGCACACGCGAAGCTCGGCAGCTCGGCGAGCGGCAGCGCGCCGCCGCCCACGCGTCCGACCGTCCCCTCGACGGTGCCGGCGGTGAGAGCAGCGAGCCGCTCGGCGCGGGCGCGGACGGTCGGAGCGTCCTGGCGCAGCATGCGCAGCACCGGGATCCGCTCAGGAGCTTCGAGATACAGCCGCAGCGTCCCCTCGAGCGCTGCGAGCGAAAGCTTGTCTGCGCGCAGCGCGCGCTGCAGGGGGTGGCGGCGCAGCCGCTCGACGAGCTCGGCACGGCCGACGACGATCCCGGCCTGCGGCCCGCCGAGGAGCTTGTCGCCGGAGAAGCAGACGAGATCGGCCGGCGAGTCGCGCACGGTCGGCTCGCCGGGAATCGGATCGAGCACGCCCGAGCCGAGGTCGTCGACGAGCGGCAGGCCGTGGCGCGCCGCGATCGCCGCGAGCTCCTCGACCCGCGGCTGCTCGGCGAAGCCGACGACGCGGAAGTTCGACTGGTGCACGCGCAGGAGGAGCGCGGTATCAGCGCCGATCGCGCGCTCGTAGTCGCGCGCACGCGTGCGGTTCGTCGTGCCGACCTCGACGAGGCGCGCTCCGGAGCGTGCGAGCACATCGGGGATGCGGAAGCCGTCGCCGATCTCGATCAGCTCGCCCCGCGAGACGATCACCTCGCGGCCTTCGGCGAGCGCCGCGAGCGCGAGCAGCATCGCCGCCGCGTTGTTGTTGACGACGAGCGCCGCCTCGGCGCCGGTCAACCGCCGCAGGAGCGATGCCAGATGGTCCTGGCGGGAGCCGCGGGAGCCGCTCGAGAGGTCGAGCTCGAGATTCGAGTAGCCGCGAGCCGTCTCGACCACCTGCGCGAGTGCCTCCGCGGCGAGCGGCGCCCGACCGAGGTTCGTATGGACGAGGACGCCCGTCGCGTTGACGACGCGCCGAAGCGACGGGGCGCGGAGGGAGCGGAGCTCCCCGTGCAGCCGTGCCGCCAGGTCGCCGGGCTCGGCGCCGGCGCGGATCTCCTCGCGCGCACGCTCGAGCACGGTGCGGGCGGCCTCGACCGCGAGCGGGTCGTCGACACCGCGTGTCAGCTCGTCAACGGATGGGAGGTCGCGCAGCTCCACGCCGGAAGTATGCGGGCTTGAGCGTCCGGCGCCGAGAGCCGATAGACGGACGGTGCGGGTCGTTTCCCTCTCGCTGGTCCTCGTCGCCGCTGTCGCCACGATCGGGGTCTTCACGTTCGCGAAGCCGCGCTACCCGATCCACAACGGCACGACCATCCATGTCAAGGGCGCGAAGCCACCGGTGAACGGCTGGCTCTTCGCCGATCCGACACCGGGCTTCCACCTGGGCGAGCAGCACAATGTCTGGAACATGAGCGCCGTCCGGGCCGGCGACGTCCCGGCCGACGCCGGCATCTTCGCCGCCGACCGCTTCGGGCTCGACACGCGGCCGAACGTTCTCTACTGGCGGCGGGGTTGCCTCGTCGTCCAGCTCGGCGCGTCGCGCACACGCCTCTGCAATCCGCATGCCGCCGCCGTGCTCATCGCACGGACTGCGCCCGTCTTCCACTCACGGAGCGGCCTCGTGCACGACATGTTCCTGATCGGCGTCGTGCGCAGCGACGTCACCCGCGTCACTGTCCACTCACCCGGTGCGACGCAGACCGTGATGCACGGCGCGACGGGGCGCGAGGAGCCGCTGCCGCCGCAGGTCGTCTACGACAAGAAGAACCCCGGCTGGTGGGGCTCCTGGGAGGACAGCACGTACGGGACCGGGGACACGTGGCAGGCGACCGTCAAGGTGTACGGCAAGCACGGCCTGATCGCGACGACGAACGTCGTGTTCGAAAAGCCGGGCGAGGCGTTCTATTGCGCGTCGGCCTTGCGCGCCGTGTGCGGGTCGTCCGCGCAGCGGCGCTCGTAGCAGTCCAGCACGTGCTGCACGGCCTCGTCGATGTCGTCCGTGACGGTCAGCAGCTCGAGATCGTCCGGTGACACCATCCCGAGCGGCAGCGCCTGCTCGCGCACCCACGCGAGCATCGGCTCCCAGAAGCCGCGCTCGAAGAGGACGACCGGGAAGTGGCGGATCTTGCCGGTCTGGATCAGCGTCAGGGACTCGAACA
>JAICWC010000140.1 GCA_025934995.1 Thermoleophilia bacterium
GCCCCACTGCGCGTTGTCGGGGATCGCGGGTGTGCGTTCGAGGATCTCGTACATCGGTGTCGCGTCCTCTCTCCGCAGCGACATGAACATGCGCGGCATGACCGGGAAGTGGAACGCCATGTGGCATTCGTCGCCCTCGCCGAAGTACTCGACGACGTCCTCGGGCCACTGGTTCGCTTCCGCGAGCAGGACGCGGTCGGGATAGCGCGCGTCGATCTCGGCGCGCACCTTCCGCAGATACTCGTGCGTCTCGGGCAGGTTCTCGCCGTTCGTCCCGTCACGTTCGTAGAGATACGGGACCGCGTCGAGCCGGAAGCCGTCGATGCCGAGGTCGAGCCAGAAGCGCAGGACGTTGAGCATCGCCTCCTGCACTTCCGGGTTGTCGAAGTTGAGGTCGGGCTGGTGGTGGAAGAAGCGGTGCCAGTAGTACTGGCCGCGCACGGGGTCGAATGTCCAGTTCGAGGGCTCGGAGTCGAGGAAGATGATGCGCGCCTCGCTCCAGCGGTCGTCCGTGTCCGACCAGACGTACCAGTCGCCCTTCGGGCCGCCCGGGTTCGTGCGCGATTCCTGGAACCACGGATGGTCGGACGACGTGTGGTTCATGACGAGGTCGGCGATGACGCGCATGCCGCGTTGGTGGGCCTGCTCGACGAACTCCTTGAAGTCGTCGACCGTCCCGTAGTCGGGATGGATCGCGAAGAAGTCGGCGATGTCGTAGCCGCCGTCGCGGAGCGGCGACTGGTACATCGGCAGGAGCCAGATGCAGTCGACGCCGAGCCACTGCAGGTAGTCGAGCTTCTCGATCAGGCCGCGGAAGTCGCCGCTGCCGTCGTCGTTGCCGTCGAAGAAGCCGCGGATGTGGATCTCGTAGAAGACCGCGTGCTTGAACCACAGAGGATCCCGCTCGAACCATTGTTCCGTCACGAAAGCCTCCGGCTTTCGTGACGGGGATTGGTGAACTCCGCGCACCGGAGAGCGCGGTCTCCGGTGCGCTGCGTGCGGCAAGGGCTCGTTGTGCGGGCGCGCGTGGGAGGCGCGCCCTCATGGCGCTCGCTAAGCCCTTCGGTCTTAGCTCGCGTTTGAGTCATCGCCGCACCACCAACACATGGGACTGACCCGGCTGAAGCCGCAGGTAGTTTCGGCCGAGGTGCCACGTCCACTCGCTCTCGCCGACGACGTCCTGCACGTGATACGTCGGCGCGAGGCCCGTCGATGCCGGCAGCACGCACACGCCCTCGTGCGTCCGCATCGGGTCGAGGTTGACGACGCAGATCACCGCATTGTCGCCGGTGCGCTTGAAGTATCCGAACAGGTTGTCATTCTCGGTCTCCAGGAAGTGGACGTTCTCGAGCTGTTGGAGCGCCTCATTCTCACGGCGCGCGTCGTTGAGCCGTCGCACCAGGGGCAGTAGCGCGCCGTTCAATGCACGCTGCTTCGCCTCGTACTTCTCGGAGTTCATGTATTCCTCGGAGCCCTCCTGCACCGGCACGTTCTCGAAGCTCTCGAAGCCGGAGTAGATGCCGTACGTCGGGGACAGCGTCGACGCGAGCACCAGCCGAGCCTCGAAGGCGGGCCGGCCGCCGCGCTGCAGGTACTCGTGCAGGATGTCCGGGGTGTTCACGAAGCAGTTCGGCCGGTAGCACGGCGCCCAGTCGAGCAGCTGGCCGACGAACTCAAGCAGCTCCCACCGCGTGTTCTTCCACGTGAAGTACGTGTAGCTCTGTCCGAACCCGACTTTCGCGAGCGTCGTCATCATCGCGGGCCGCGTGAACGCCTCCGCGAGGAAGATCACCTCCGGGTGCTCACGGCGCACCTCGCCGATCAACCACTCCCAGAACGGCACCGGTTTCGTGTGCGGGTTGTCGACGCGGAACACGGTGATTCCGCGCGACACCCACAACAGCACGACGTCGAGCAGCGCCTGCCAGAGGTTCTTCCAGTCCGGCGAGTCGAAGTTGACGTTGTAGATGTCCTGGTACTTCTTCGGCGGGTTCTCCGCGTACTTCAACGTCCCGTCGGGGCGACGGTGGAACCAATCGGGGTGCTCCTTCAACCAGGGGTGATCGGGTGAGCATTGGATCGCGAAATCGAGTGCGATCTCGATGCCGAGCTCCTTCGCGTCGGCGACGAGCCGCTCGAACTCCGCGAGCGTTCCGAGCTCGGGATTGATCGCGTCGTGCCCGCCGAGCTCCGAGCCGATCGCCCACGGCGAACCGGGATCGTTCTTGCCGGCTCGCAACGTGTTGTTCTTCCCCTTGCGGTTCGTCGAGCCGATCGGGTGGATGGGTGGCAGGTAGACGACGTCGAAGCCGAGCTCCGAGAGCGCGGGGAGCTGCGCGCGGACGCCCTCGAAGCCGCCCCACGAGCGCGGGAAGAGCTCGTACCACGAACCGAATCGCGCGAGCACGCGGTCGACGTCGACCTCGTACGTCGGCGACCACGCCTTGCCGGAGCGGTCGCCGGCCGGGGCGGCGAGCCCCTCCTCGATCGTGACCGAGTCCCGTCCAAGGAGCAGCGCGCCTTCGGCGAGCTCGGACGTCAGGTCGTCCTGGCCCGCATCGCGCTTGCGGCGGAGCTCCTCCCGCCACGACGCGACGCGATCGACCCAGGCCTCGATGCGAAAACACCATTTCCCACAGGTGTCGACCGCGAAGGAGCCGCGCCACTCGTCGTTGCCGATTGCCTCGAGCGGGGCTTCCCGCCAGCGAGTGGCGCCGGCCGGCTTGAAGCGCACGGCCGCGCCGAGGATCTCGTGCCCGTCGCGAAAGATGCGCGCGCCGACCTCGACGCTGTCGCCGACCGTCCGCTTGACCGCATACTTGCCACCGTCGAGCTGCGGCGTCACCCGTTGGATCTGGATGCGCGCGGGCGGCTCGTTGGTCTTCGGAAGGGGCACCGTGTCAACCGTTTCAGTAAGGCGTCGGAGGTAAACGAGGCGCAGGTGCAGCCGGCGCGCTCCAGCGGAATCCTCCTCCATCCGACCTCGTTGCCGTCGGGGAGACTCGACGCGGACGCCTATGCGTTCGTCGATTGGCTTGCTGCGGCGGGCCAGTCGTGGTGGCAGATGCTGCCGCTCGGCCCGCCCGACGAGTTCGCATCGCCGTACCGCGCGCGGTCGGCATTCGCGGGATCGCCGGGGTTGTTGGCGGATCCGAAGGCGCCGGTGAGCGAGTCCGAGGTCGAGGAGCTCGTCGCGCGGCAGGCGTACTGGATCGGCGGCTGGGCGCGCTTCGCGGGCCGCGGCGCACTCGCGGATCAGGTGCGCTTCGAGCGCGAGTGGCAGGCACTGCGGGCATATGCGCGCGAGCGCGGCGTCCGGCTGATCGGCGACGTGCCGATCTACGTCGCGGATGTGGGAGCCGACGTCGAGACGTGGCCGGAGCTATTCGCGGACGGGGCGGTCGCCGGCGCTCCGCCCGACGCGTTGAGCGCGAGCGGGCAGCTCTGGGGCAACCCGCTCTACGACTGGCCGGCGCATCGCGCGGCCGGCTACCGCTGGTGGGTCGAGCGGTTCAGGCGCACGTTCGAGCTCGTCGACCTGGCGCGCATCGACCACTTCCGCGGCTTCGTCTCCTACTGGGCGGTCCCCGAGCGTCACAAGACGGCGAGGCGGGGCCGGTGGCAGCGCGGGCCCGGCCGCGAGCTGTTCGACGCCGTGGGCGACCTCCCGTTGATCGCGGAGGACCTGGGCGTGATCACGCCGGCCGTGTACCGGCTCCGCGACGAGCTGCGGCTGCCGGGGATGGCGGTATTGCTCTGGGCGTTCGGCAGCGGCCGGAACAACCCGCACACCCCGCGGAACTTCCGCACGCGCCAGGTGGTGTACACCTCGACCCACGACACCGACACCGCCGTCGGGTGGTACACGAAGCTGTCGGCGCGCAAACGGCGCGAGACGGGCCTCGATCCGGCGGAGCCGCACTGGGCGATGATCGAGCTGGCGTTGCAATCGCGTGCCTCCCTCGCCGTGATTCCCGCGCAGGACGTGCTCGGTCTCGGCAGCGAGGCGCAGATGAACCGGCCGGGGACTGCGGGCGGCAATTGGCAGTGGAAGCTGAAGCGCGGTCAGCTCACGGACGAGCTGGCACGTCGCCTGCGCGACGCCGCCACAGCGGCCGGACGAGCGGGTCGATGACCCGCTCGACCTGATCGACGACGAACGCGACGAAACGCGGCAGCAGGCGCACGACGATCAACGCCGCGACCAGACCCACTCCCACGCCGGCGAGCACGTCGCCCGGATAGTGCGCGCCGATGAACAGCCGTCCCACGCCGATGATCGCGGCGACGACGAGGAAGACCACGCCGGCGACCGTGTCGAATGCGAGCACGGCGAATGCGATCGCGAACGACAACGAGGTGTGGTCGCTCGGGAACGACGCATCGGTCGACGACGACCACGGGTGACGGATGGCGTGCGCCTCGTACGGGCGGGGCCGGTCGTAAATGTGGTGGATCACGAACGCGATGACGTAGCCGAGCGCGGCCGCCGCGTACCCGCTCCCGCACGCGAGCTTCCACTTCCGACCGCCGCCCGGCCGCGAGAAGAACCACAAGAGCCCCGTGATCACCACCATCACGGGGATGCTGGCCTGCTCGACGCCGTGGAAGAGCGAGCCGACCCAGTGGTGGTGGAGCGAGACGTCGTAGATCGCGCGCTCGAGCCGCCAGTCCATGGCGGGAGCGTATCCTCGCAGCGTGGAGCTGTTGCTCGTTGGCGTCGCCTCCGAGCGGCTGCGTGCGGTCCTGCGCTCGACCGGCCACACCGTCCGGCTCGCCGTCGGTGCGGGCGAAGCAGAGCTCGCACAGCGCAGCGGCCGGGTGGACGTCGCAGTCTGCGAGACGGACTTCGCCCAGCTGCGCCGCCGCTTCGAAGCCGTCCCGATCGCCGTCTGGCTCCCGACAGCGTCCACCCACGCGGTTGCCGAGGCGCTGGAGGCAGGGGCGGACGAAGTCGTTCACAACGGGATGGGCGATCGAGAGCTCGCAGCCCGGATCGCGGCGCTCGCGCGCCGCGCCCCGGCCGGCGCGCCGCCGATCGAGCTCGGCCCGCTCGTCGTCGACCGCGAGCGCGGCGAAGCGACCTGGCACAGGCGGCGGCTCGCCCTGACGGCGCGCGAGCGCGACGTGTTGTACGAGCTCGCCCGAGCAGGCGGCGCGACGGTCCGACGCGAGGCGATCTACCGAGCGGTGTGGGGCTACGCGATGGCGCGCGGCGACCGCTCCGTCGACGTCAACGTCAAACGCCTGCGCGCCAAGCTCGCCGGGGAGATCGGGGCGCCCATCTCGATCGAGACGGAGCCGGGCGTCGGCTACCGCCTCGCGCTGTCACAGCTTCGTAACAACGCTGTCACCGAGCTGTAACGAACGCGGCGTCAGCGCCGCCGTACCGTCGGGATCATGAAACTTCACCTGGTTCCGAGAACGACCGAGTTCTACGACCTCTTCGCCGCAGCCGGCCGGGTGGCGCACGAGGCCGCTCGTCTCACCGAGATCCGCTTCCGCGAGGTGCCGGACGAGACGGTGCCCCATGCCCGTGTGAAAGAGCTCGAGACCGAGGGCGACGCGATCACCCGCGACATCTTCGGACTGCTGAACACGCAGTACGTGACGCCGTTCGACCGTGAAGACATCTACAACCTCGCGAGCGCGGTCGACGACGTCGTCGACTTCATCGACGAAGCCTCCGACCTCCTCGACATCTACAAGATCGACGCACCGATGGACCAAGCCGTCGCGCAGGCGCGCGTGCTGGTCGAGGCGACCGGGGCCCTCGAGCGCGCGCTCGGCTCGCTCCGGAACTTCCGTGGTGCCGAAGACGCGATCCTCGAGATCAAGCGGCTGGAGGATGAAGGCGATCGAATCTCGCGCGACGCGATCGCCTCGCTCTTCGAGGACGAGGACGTCAGCCCGCGGACGATGATCCGCTGGAAGGACGTGTTCGAGGCGCTGGAGCGCGCGATCGACGGGTGCGAGACGGCCGCCCACGCGATCGGGAACATCGTGGTGAAAAACGCATGAACTGGACACTGATCGCAGTCGTCGCGGTCGCGCTCTTCTTCGACTTCACGAACGGGTTCCACGATGCGGCGAACGCGATCGCGACGAGCGTCTCGACACGCGCTCTGTCGCCGCGCATCGCGGTGCTCCTCGCCGCCGTGCTCAACTTCGCAGGCGCGTTCATCTCGCTCAAGGTGGCAGCGACCGTCGCGAAAGGGATCGTCGACCCAACGGGGATCACGCTGCGTGTCGTCCTCGCCGGCCTGATCGGCGCGATCGCGTGGAACCTGACGACCTGGTACCTGGGGCTGCCGACGAGCTCGAGCCACGCGCTGATCGGCGGTGTCGC
>JAICWC010000051.1 GCA_025934995.1 Thermoleophilia bacterium
ACGGTCGAGGACCCGATCGAGTTCGTGCACCGCCACAAGAAGTGCATCGTCAACCAGCGCGAGATCGGCCCCGACGCCGTCTCGTTTGCAGAAGCGTTGAAAGCCGCGCTCCGCCAGGACCCGGACGTGATCCTCGTCGGCGAGATGCGCGACCTCGAGACGATCTCGACCGCACTCACCGCCGCGGAGACCGGGCACCTGGTGTTCGGCACGCTGCACACGCAGAGCGCGCCGTCGACGATCGACCGCATCATCGACGTCTTTCCGCCGGCGCAGCAGGAGCAGGTGCGGATCATGATCGCGAACTCGCTGCAGGCGGTCGTGACCCAGACGCTGCTGCCGACCGCCGACGGGCAGGGCCGCGTCGCCGCACTCGAGATCCTCTTCCCGGACGACGCCGTGCGGAACCTGATCCGCCAGGCGAAGATCGAGCAGGTCTACTCCGTGATGCAGACCAACACTGCGCGCGGCATGCAGACGATGGAGCAGGCGCTTGCCGACCTGACGCTGCGTCGTGTCGTCAACCTCGACGACGCGCTGACACGCTCGAGCCGGCCCGACCAGCTGCTCGGCATCCTCGAGCGCGGCGGCTACGACGTGAACGGCGCCATGGCAGCGATCCAGGCGCAGGAAGCACTGCAACCGATCGGCGCGGGTCTCCGCGTGGCGGGGTCGTGACATGAGCGAATCGATCTGGAAGAAGGAGATCTCGTTCTCGCGCAAGCCGAAGGCGCCTAAGGAGCCGAAGGAGCCGAAGCGCGCCAAGAAGCAGAAGACCGAGCAGGCGGCGAGCTCGGCATCGACGTCGTTCTGGAAGAAGGAGATCTCGCTCGGCAAGAAGTCGCCGAAGGCGCCGACGCTCGCAGAGATCGTCGTTGACGAGCCGTGCGAGCTGCAGGCGCAGCGCGACGCGGTCTGGCAGCGCGAGACCGGGGAGGACAAGCCGCCGAAGCAGCCGATCTGGAAAAAGGAGATCTCGCTTGGGCGCAAGAAGTCGGCCGACGATCAGGTCGCACGACTCGTCGAGCTCGCGTCGCAGACCGTCGACCCGGCTTTCGCGCCCGCCGCCGTCGAGCCGGTCGAGCATCCGACCGACCTCGCGGAGGCCGTCGTGGCGGCCGAGCCCGTCCTCGACACGCACCCCGTCGAGCTGCTGCCGGTCGACGAGCCCGTCGTACCCGCACCCGTTTCCGTCGAGCCCGTTGCCGTCGAGCCCGCCGCCGTCCAGCCGCCTGCGGTTGCCCCGGTGCCGGAGCCTCTCACGGTCGTGCCGGCGCCCCCCGCGTATCACGTCGCCGCCGCACCGGTCGAAGAATGGATGGAGCCGCACGCCGCCGAGCCCGCGCTCGAGCCGTGGCTCGCCGAGGCCGAGCTGCCGCCCCTGCCGCAGGCCGAGGCCGTGGTTCTGCATCCGCCGGTCGCCGCGGCCGATCTGCCGCCGCTGCCTGCAAAGGTTCCGTTCTGGAAGAAGGAGCTGTCGCTCGGCAAGAAGGCGAAGGCTGTCTCCGCTCCCGCCGAGGCGCCGGTCGCGCACGTCGGCGTCCATCCGCCCGTGCCGGCGGCAGACTTGCCGCCCCTCGCGACGGCGAAGGTGCCCTTCTGGAAGAAGGACCTGTCGCTCGGGAAGAAGCAGAGCGCTCCGAAGGTCAAGCGCGAGTTCTCGCTGCCGAGCCTTTCGCTGCCGTCGCTTTCCCGCGGTGGCGGCGGCCATCAGGTCAAGCGGCTCGTCGGCCTGAAGGTCGGCGGCTCGCAGCTCGCCGCTGCGCGTGTCGCCAACAACGGCGCCGCCGAGCTGTTGCAGGTCGCGCGGCACGATCTCGAGCCCGGCATCGTCGTCGCCGGCGAGCTCCGCGACCCGGACGGGCTCGCGACTGCGCTCAAGGACTTCTTTGCCGCGAACAAGCTGCCGCGCAAGAACGTGCGCCTCGGTATCGCGAGCAACCGCATCGGTGTGCGCACGTTCGAGATCTCGGGCATCGACGACGCGAAGCAGCTCGAGAACGCGATCCACTTCCGCGCGCAGGAGACGCTGCCGATCCCGCTCGACGAGGCCGTCCTCGATTACCGCATCCTCGAGGAGAAGGTCGACGACGAGGGCACGCCCACCAAGCGCGTCCTGCTCGTCGTCGCGTACAAGGAGCTCGTCGATCGCTACGTGTCCGCGTGCAAGAAGGCGGGGATCACGCTCAGCGGCATCGACCTCGAGGCGTTCGCGCTGCTGCGCGCGCTGTCGGCGCCGCGGCCGGACGATGCGCCGAGCGACTCCGCGCTCGTCGCCGTCGCGATCGGCCACGACCGCTCGACCTTCGCCGTCTCCGACGGTCGTATCTGCGAGTTCACCCGTGTGCTCGAGTGGGGCGGTTCTGCGCTCAACATCGCGATCGCACGCGCGCTCGACCTGGCTCCGTCCGAGGCGGAACGCATCAAGCGCGCGGTATCGCTTGCGTCGCCCGACGTCCCGCAAGGCATCTCGCCGGAGCACTACGCGCTCGCCGTCGAAGCCGTCCGCAAGCAGGTGCAGAGCTTCGCGCGCGAGCTGGTCTCCTCGCTTCAGTTCTACCAGAACCAGCCCGGATCTCTCGGCATCGGAGAGATCGTGATCACGGGCGGCACCGGCGACCTCGCAGGGCTCGGCGACGAGCTGCAGCGGCTGATCGGTGTTCGCGTGCGCGTCGGCGACCCGCTCGCACGGTTGAAGTTGACGAAGAAGATCGACGTGCGGCAGCCGGTCGGCTCGCTCGCCGTCGCGATCGGACTCGGGATCGAGGACTGATGCGCGCAGTCAACCTCCTCCCACGCGAGTCGCGCAGCCAGCGGTCCGTTACTGCACAGAATCTGCCTGCCGTTGTCGGCGGCGGCATGGGCTTCGTCGTCGTCGCCGTTCTCGCAGCCGGCTACCTGAGCGGGAGCGCAAAGGTCGCGAGCGCGCAGAAAGACCTCGACGCGGCAAAGGCACAGCTGGCGCAGACGCCTGTGCCCTCGCAGACTGCGCCGCCGACGCCCGTCAATGCGACCCCGCCGGCAGTCGCCGCCGAGCAGGCGCCGCGCCTGCAGGCCGTCTCCGCTGCACTGGCGCAGCGCATCGCCTGGGACCGGATCCTGCGCGAGTTCTCGCTCGTGCTGCCGAACGACGTGTGGATCTCGTCGCTCTCGATGGCGACGCCGACGGTCGGCGCGACCAACGGCTTCACGATCTCGGGCTCGACCTACAGCTACGACAGCGTTGCGCGGATGCTCACGCGCATGGAGCTGATCCCCGACCTCACCGGCGTCACCCTCCAGTCGACGTCGGGTAGCGGCAAGCTCGTGCAGTTCGCGCTCGCCGCGTCGATCAAGGGCGCTCCCGCACCGCCTGCACCGGCACCCGTACCGGCACCCGCGCCGGTCACGACCGACACGACCTCTACCGACTCGTCCGGGAGCGGCGCATGAATGTGAAGCGTCCGCTGCCGAAGGGTGCTGTGATCGGCGGAATCGTCGGTGCCGGCCTCGTCGTCCTTCTGATCGGCTGGTTCGGCTTGGTGCGCCCACAGAGCCACAAAGCTGCGTCGCTCGCGAAGCAGACCACGTCCGTGCAGCAGGAGATCGCGGCGAATCTCGCGCAGATCGCGGCGCAGAAGACCGCTTCAGCGGTGCCGGCGGCGCCGCAGATTCGTGTCGCCGACGTCTACAAGCTCGCGAAGGCGATGCCGTCGAACGTCGACATGCCGGACATCCTGCTCGAGCTCGACCAGGTAGCGAAGGATGCGGGAGTGCAGCTGCAGACGATCGCGCCCGGCGCGCCCGATGCGACCGGGAAGATCGATCTCGCGCTCACCGTCCAGGGCGACTTCTTCACGGTCACCGATCTGCTCTACCGGCTGCGCAACTTCGTCTCTGTGCGCGACGGCGCGCTCCAGGCGTCGGGCCGCCTGTTCGACGTCGACAATCTCAGCATCTCGCCGTCGGGTGGGAGCAAGGTCTCCGCCTCGATCTCGCTGCACACATACCAGTACGTTCCCGCGGCGCCCGTCGCGCCCGTCGCGCCGGTCACGCCTGCGTCGACCGACACCTCGTCGACCTCCACCGACACGACGACGACCACTCCGTCCACCGACACAACGCCGAGCGGCCCGTCCGCGGCAGGAGCCCCGTAACCATGGCGAAGAGAGCTTCGAAGCAGGACGTCGCAAAGGCGAAAGCCGCCAAGCAGAAGAAGATCGCGATCGGCGGTGCCGTCGTCCTCGTCGCATTGCTCGCGATCGAGGTGCCCAAGACGATGAAGATGCTGAACCAGCATGCGGCGGCACCGGTGGTCCAAGCGGCGACGACGACGCCGACGGTGACGCCGGCCGACCCGAACTCGCTCGCAGCGCCGACGCTCGGCGGTACGCCGGCGGCCACGACGCCTGCTCCGACCGGCACGACGTCCGACCTCGTCGCCGCTGTGCCGCTCTCCGTGGATCCGGGGCAGATCGAGACGTTCCAGAAGTTCGCGTCGAAGGATCCGTTCGCGGTGCAGGTGTCTGCGGGCGGCTCGCCGGTCGCGACGTCGGGCGGCTCGTCGCAGAGCTCCGGTCGGTCGAGCACGACGACCAGGCCGACAACGTTCACTCCCGCGCCGTCAAGCCCGGCCGCGCCGTCCTCGCCTCCTGCTGCGACGCCGACGAGTGCGATCATCTCGCTCAACGGCGAGCTGCAGAGCGTCACCGTCAAGAGCGACTTCCCGACAACGGGCGCAACCTTCTCCCGCGTCGGCACGCTCTTCCACCTCGTCTCGTTGACCGCGAAGACGGCGAAGATCGCGATCGTCGGCGGCTCGTATGCCGACGGCGCTCCCGCGATCACGCTGAAGATGGGGAGGCCGGTGACGCTGCAGAACACCGCCGACGGCACGAAGTACACGCTGATCCTCGAGCCGGCGACGACGCAGATCCCGAGCGCCGCCGCCACCACACCGGCCACGACGACGCCGACTTCCACGGTCTCGGCAGTCCCGTCCGGCTCCGGCGGCTAGAACCGGCTCCGCGCGGCTGCGCTCACTCGGGGCGGAGGAGCGGCAGCGTGAACTCGCCGCGCTTCCAGGGCGGCAGCGGCGACTCGGCGACGACTGCTTCGACGTTCAGTGGCCCATACAGGTGAGGGAAGGTCATCGTCGCACCGGGCGCCGGAGGCTCGTCGCGGATCTCGGCCGTTACGCGAGCCGCATCGATCCAGAGCAAGACGAGATCCGGCGTTTCGCTGTAGAGGGCGTTTGCAGGAAGATGCACCTGCTCGGGCCGCGACAGATGGATGAAGCCCTCGGTTTCCAACGTTGGCGGCTCGTAGCTCCCGGTCTGCCGCGCGATCGCCCAGGCGGTCGCAGGCGCGATGTGAAGAACGACGTCCACGCGAGAGCGAAGCTAACAAGCGCGGCTCGATCCCTCCGCGTGCGCGGAGCGGGAGCTAACCGCTGACGTTCGGGTCGAAGTAGCTCGTCTCGCGCGCGAGGATCCTGCTCGTCGCCCGCGGGTTGTAGACGTCGACCGTGACCTGCTTGACGTAGCCGGCGGTCCACGTCGCGCCGCTCGGCTGAACGACGACGATGTAGGTCAGCACCGGATAGCTCTCTCCGTCGGGGCCGACGACGTACTGCACGGCCTTTGTCGGATCGGGCGAGCCGCTCGGCAGGCCGGTCGGGGCGGCGCACGGCGCCGAGATCCCGCTGTAGCTGCCGGATCCTGCGGGGTTCGTCACCCAAAGCGGGGTCGTCCCGTCGTACTTGAACATCGAGATCGTCGTCCCGTCGTACGCGCCCGTGTCCGTCGCATACCGCGTGTACCAGCTCGAGGTGCTGTTCGGGATGCCGTTCGGCACGGCCGGCGTGCCGCTGTCGGCTCCGCCGCCGCTCGGCGCGCTCAAGTAGATCTGACAGCTCTTCAGGCTGCGGTAGACCTCCATCACCTTGTCCGCGACGGCGCTGCCGTTCGAAACCGAGCTCGAGCGGGCGAGGGCGAGGGCACCGGTCTGGAACGCCGCGACGAGCGTCAGGATCCCGATGTTCAGCATCACCATGGCGAAGAGCAGCTCGATGAGCCCGAAGCCTTCTTCTTCGGCGGCGCGCGCAGGCACGAATGAGGTATCGGCAGGGGCCCGACCGCCCTCAAGACCCCTCCCGAGGCTGCCGATACCGAGTGAGGGATGGCTGCGTACGCGTATTCGGCGATCAACGCCCAGGGCGTCGTGCTCTCGGGCGAGGTATCGGCCAACGACCTGGCCGGCGCGCGCGAACAGCTGCGCCTGAAAGGCCTGCTCGCCCAGTCGATCGAAGAGGTCGACGGCGACAGCACGCCGAGCATCGGCCGCACCAAGAAGGTCGAGGCGAAATCCCTGCAGATCTTCTCCCGCCAGTTCGCGACGATGATCGAGGCGGGCCTGAACGTCGTCGCATCGCTCGTCATCCTCGAGGAGCAGACGAGCGACCAGGCGCTCGCGGGCATCGTCGCACTGCTCCGCGCGGACGTCGAAGGCGGTCTTCTCCTCTCGGAGGCGATGGGCAAGCACCCGAAGGTGTTCTCGCGTCTCTACGTCTCGATGGTCGAGGCCGGCGAGGCCGCCGGAATCCTCGACATCGTGCTCGACCGCGTCGCGTTCCAGATCGAGAAGCAGGAAGCGATCCGGCGCCGGGTCAAGGGCGCGATGATCTACCCGACGATGGTCCTCATCTTCGCGACGCTCGTGCTCGCGGGAATGCTGATGTTCCTCGTTCCGATCTTCGTCAACATCTTCAAGGAGCTCGGCGGCCAGCTACCGACACTGACGCAGTACGTCGTCGGGGCATCGAACATCCTCAAGAGCTACTGGTTCATCATCCTGCCGTCGATCCCGGGCGGCATCTGGGTGTTCCGCAAATGGAAGGCGACCGAGAGCGGACGCCAGAAGTGGGACACGTTCAAGTTGAAGCTGCCGATGAAGATCGGCGACACCGTCCTCAAGGTGACGATGGCACGCTTCTCGCGCACGCTGTCGACACTCGTCGCGGCCGGCGTCGACATCATCAAGGCGCTCGAGATCACCGGCCAGACGTCGGGCAACTGGGTGATCGAGGAAGCGCTCGCCGGCGTGCGCGCCAAGGTGCACGAGGGAATCCCGATCGCGCAGCCGCTCGTCGAGAACGAGATCTTCCCGCCGATGGTCGCGCAGATGGTGAAGATCGGCGAGGAGACCGGAGAGCTCGAGAAGATGCTCTCCAAGATCGCCGACTTCTACGAGGACGAGGTCGACGCGTCGGTGCAGTCGCTGACGTCGATCGTCGAGCCGATCATGATGATCGGCGTCGGCTGCATGGTGGGCGTGATCATCATCGCCATGTACATGCCGATGTTCAAGATGCTCACGCTCGTCAAGTAGTTGTTGTTGCCCGCCGCGGCGCGACCGAATGCGGCGGCCGGGCCAGGGAGCGGGATGATGCGATGGCGGGCTGCGAACCGCTCCTCGTGCCGCGCTTGTACGTTGTGAGCGTGAGTGAGGAGCACATCGTGATGCGTGAGCCGATCGATGTCATGCTCGTTCGCGTCGCGGACGAGTTGTCCGAGATCCAACGAGCCTGGGCCGCGTTCGAAACGGCCGTGGGCTTGCGCGGACGGAAGTTCTATGGGGCGTTCGATCCCATGACGAATACCTACGGCGTCTGCGCCGCCTGCCGCCCCGACGACGACCCTTCGGCGTTCGGAGCCGAGCGCGGCACGCTCCCCGGTGGGCGATACGCCTGCGTTCGCCTGCTCGGTGAGCCCCCCGCCGTGTACGAGCAAATCGGGCCGACGGCGGAACGACTCGCCCGGCGGCCGGACGTAGATCCCACGCGACCGACGATCGAGTACTACCGCCGCCGCGACGTCATCGACGTGCTCGTTCCGGTCGTCTGAAGGCTGGCGTCGCGTCGTAATCTCTTTGGACCATGGCGGTCTGGAAGCGAAAGGCTCGCGTCACCTCTGCCACACCAGATCAACGGCCTACCTGGCAGACGGCGGACCGTCGGCGCCGAACCAAAGGTCGCCGTGCCGAGCCGGCCGGATTCAAGGGATGGATCGGCCAGGCGTTGTCACAATTACAGGACGCACTGTGGGGCGGCGGTTCCGGATCGTGGCCGGGGCCGGGATAGCGGGCTACGACCACGTCGGCGGTGTCCTGTCGTCTCTTGCTCAGTTGACGCCCGAGATGCAGCCACGACCGATGCCTGCGTCGTTGCCGGTAACCGGGCCGCGGCGCTTGAACGTTCGCCGGCTGGTTTGCTCGAGCTTCGGTCCGTGCCAGGCATAGGTGGTTTTCGTTTCGCGCCACCAGCCGGAGAGGGTCGGGCCCTCGAGCTCGAAGGTGCGCTCGATCACTCGTGGCGGGTTCCCCGGGAGGCAGTCGAACCCAGCGCGAGTTGCGGAGTCGCCGCCGTAGCCGAGCGTGACTCCGGCCGAAACGAGTCTTCCGTTGTCGAGGCCGTATGCGATTGCGGTTGCGCCGCTCGAGATCCCTGCGATCTGGAGGAAGACCTCGCGACCGGGCGTGTCGGCGACATGGGCGATGGCGTCGATTGCCGCTGCCGGCGTCGCCTCGATTCGGGTGGACACGGTCGGGCCGTCAGCGAAGACGACCTTCAGGAACGCCGCCTCGGCGACGAAGTCAGGCCGCAGACTTCGGGGTACGCCTCCGACGTAGCCAGACGGGTGCCGGTTGCCGAGGCGCGAGTAGACGAGGATGAGGTCGGATCTCTTGTCGCCGTCGACGTCGGCGCGCCGCACGGTGACGCACCCGGAACGCGGCGGGAGATACCGGTTCGGTGCGGCAAGCGGACAGACGTGCGTCTCGACGCCGTAGCCGTCGGGTTGGGTGGAGGGAGCCCCCGGAAAGGCGTTGCTCGCGCCGGCGTGGCTCGGTCCGGCGCCGGGTCCGGAGTCGAAGGAGCGACTGCCGGCATGACGGCCGGCGCCGCCTCCACCGCCCGCCGCGGCGACCAGGGCGCCGACGGCGACAAGAGCTGCGAGCGTCCAGCCGATTCGGCGGTGGCGTCGCTGCCGGGCGCGAGCATCCTCGATCACCCCATCCTCGGGCGCGAGGTCTGGCCCGAGGGTTGGATCTGAGCTCGATGGCGGGGCGGGAGGAGTCTGAACGGGCACTCTAATGTGCTAATTTAGATGGCACATTGCTCGACGTCAACATCGATCGCGAAGATCCGGCTCATCTCCACGAGCAGGTAGCTGCCGAGATCCGTCGCGCGATTGCCGAGGGCGAGGCAAAGCCCGGCGACCGGCTCCCACCTGCCCGTCACCTCGCCGCAGTGCTGGGCGTCAACACGAACACCGTCCTTCGCGCGCTGCGGGCTCTGCGCGACGAGGGTCTACTCGAGATGCGACCGCGCCGCGGCATCCGGGTCGTCGGCACACCGCCGGAAAGCGACCTGCGCGCCAAGGTCGCCGACCTCGTGCAGCTCGCCCGCCGGCGCGGCTACACCCGCGCCGACCTACTCGAGATGGTTGCCAACGCGTCATAGGCCGGTGCCAACCGCGCTGCGGCGATTCGAGCCATCGCTCATAGACCTACCGCGCCGCGCGTACCATTCCAATGTGGTTCGCTGGGCGTTGCTCGCCGCGGTGCCGCTGGTCGTCGCGGCCGCGGTCTCGCTCGGCTTCGTGCTCACGTCGGGCTCGGCGAAGCCGATGACCGCGTCGTCGGCCATGCCTGCAGCCGACACGGCAGCGGCGACCTGGCCCGCACGCCGACTGCTCGCGCCCGGCTTCACGTTGCGCGGCGAGGACGGCGCCCAGCTCTCGCTCGCGTCGTTCCGGGGACGGCCGGTGCTCCTCACCTTCATCGACCCGCTCTGCCGCGACTTCTGCCCGATCGAGGCGCAGCGGCTGGGCGACGCGGTCCGGGCCGAGCCGGCCTCGCGCCGCCCCGTGATCGTCGCGGTCAGCGTCAACACTGCCGGGAACCGCCCCGCGACGCTCGCGCTCGACCGCCGCAAGTGGAACGTGCCCCCGCAATGGCACTGGGCGATCGGTGACCCGTCGGCGCTCGCGCGCGTCTGGCGGCAGTTCCACGTCCAGGTGATCGTCACGAAGAAGAAGATTGCCGGCGTGCGGGTGCAGCAGGTCGCTCACACCGAGGCGGCATACCTCGTCGATGCACACGGCTACCAGCGCGCGCTCTTCGTCTGGCCGTACACCTCGTCGGCCGTGACGCACGAGTTAGCCGCGTCGTCGCCGTAGCGCGACGCGCCCGGCGAGCGCCGCCGCAATCAGAGCCAACGCGGCGATCGCGATGATCGCGCGGTCACGTCCCGTCGTCGACCTCGGCGCGGCCTGCGGTTGCACGTCGACATTCGCGTCGGCGGCGAGCGCGTGCACCGCATCACGCGCCGCGGTCAGAAGCCCGGGGTTACCGGGCGCGATGTGGATCTTTGCCAGCGTGGCGTACTCGCGCGTGGCGGGATGGCCCTTCCAGTAGAAGCCGAAGCCGTTCGGCATCACGATCAGCAGCCGCTGCTTGTAGACGAATGCAAGCTCGGCGCCGAGGAAGCGCGCGTAGAGCTGCGGCTTCCGCCACAGCGACGGAACCGAGCCGAGGTCGTAGGCGCTCCCGATCACGGCGACGCGGATCGTGAAGCCGGCCTTCGTCGCGCCCTCGATCTCGGCGGCGAGCGGTCCGGGCTGCTTCGCGACGTCGAACGGCACGAAGACCTTCTGCGTGTAGAGGTAGTCGCTCGCGGGGTCGCCGTCGGCGTAGGCGAGGGGCGCCGCCAGTGCGAACACGAGCACGACGAGCGCGACGCGCATCATCCGGCTGCCCGATCGACGACGACGACGCTGACGGGTGTTCCGCTCTGTGGCGTCAGCGTCACCGTGAGACCCCAATGGCCGACCATGACGAGGGCGGGCGCGGAGTGCTCGTAGCGGCCGGTCTGAACCTCGCTCAGACGGTAGATCAGGGACTGCATCGTCATGTCGAGCATGTCGAAGCGCATCGTCACGTCCGCGCCGTGGACGGGCACGCCTCCTCGCGAGATGTCGACGGTGAAGGTATTCGGCACCGCGGCGCGATTCGGGTCGACGTGCAGCACGAAGCGGTAGCCGCTGCGCTCGAGCGTCGTCGAGATCGGCCCCGGGCCCGCGTGCGCGACAGAGCCGCTGATGCCGGCGAGGGCTTTCGGCGGCGGCGGCAGGCTCGAGAGCACCACCGCCGCTCCGACCGCCGTCGCGACGAGGAGCGTCTCGCCGGCGACGAGGCGCCGTAGGAGCACGGCCGCGCCCGTCGGTGCTGCAGGCGCACGCAGAGCCGGCTTCGTGCGGAGGAGATTCACCGCGGCGAGCACGAGCGCCGCCGCGAGGAGCCCCGCTTTGACGAGGATCGCCTGACCGTACGACGTTCCCCAGAGGGCGCCGAGCGTCGGCAGGCGGATGACCGATGCCGCGACGCCGGAGCCGAGCAAGAGCAGGACCGACCCGAACGCGACGTTCGAGAACCGCGGCACACAGACGGCGAGGCCGGCCATGCGGCGCGCGACCGGGAGGCTGCGCCAGAGCACGAGGATCCCGATCAGCCCGCCGACCCAGAGCGAGGCCGACACGACGTGCAGCCAGTCCAGCGCGATCGACGCGGCCCGCGGCGAGGTCTGCGCGGCATGACCGGCCGCCGCGGGAACGAGCAGCGCCGCACCGGCCGCGAGCAGCGCGCCCGTGGTCGCGATGAGCTCGGCGATCGTTCGCCGCCGAGTGCGCGCTGTGTCGACCCAAAGCGCGATCCCGCCCGCGACGGCGAAGAGCGCGACCAGAAGCTCGAGCCGCAGATACCCACGACCGAACGCCGACTTCTCCATCAGCGGGACGAGCGCCCCGACCGCCGTCGCGGAGCGCAGCGCGAACTGCGCCGTCGCGAACAGGACGTAGATGGGCGTTGCGATCAGCGCGACTGCGATCGCGATCCAGAACGCGATCGCGAGCGATCGCGGGCGTTCGTGCAGCAGCGGCCGCGCGACGAATACGCGGAGCGTGAACAAACCGACCGCTGCGAGGAGCGAGATGAACACAACCCACCGAGACGCGATCAGACGGGGCGTCACCGCCGTCTCCGACAGCGACGGGATCGTGAACTGCGGCGCGGGCCCGGGGTTCGGTCCGACGGCGAACGTGAACGCGCCGCGGACGGGATGACCGTCCGCGGAGATGACGCGCCAGAACACGAGGTACCAGCCTTGCGCGACGTGCCGCAACGGCACGTCGAGCTCGTCCGGGCTCGCAGCCGACCGCGCGGGCGCCCCGTTGGTCTCCTGCGTCCCTGCGGCGTTCGTCACGGAGACGATCGCGAAGCGCGGCTCGACGGCTTCGGAGTACGTGAGCGCGACCTGCGCGGGCGACCGGTCGAGGATCGCGCTCGCGGACGGGTCGGTCTTCAGCAGCGCCGCGTGCGCAAACGCCGAGCCGGGCAGCGCGAGCGCCGCCAGCCCCGCGAAGGCGAGGGCGCGCCTCATTCGACGCGCAGCGTGAACGGCGCAGTCAGCACGTGGCCGCCGACGCGACATTGCAGGAAGAGCCGCCAGGTGCCCGAGACCGGCACGAGCACGCCGACGTCGAGGCGGCCCGCGGTCGACGAGGTCCCGGTCACCTTCGCCGCGCCGAGGATGCTCGTGCAGCCGGCTGCGCCCGGCGCGCAGACGTGGGTGTGGAAATAGTCGAGGGACCCGGTACGGAAGAAGATGGCGTGCGCGAGGGCGCCGAACCAGGGCGTGAACGCCGCCGATTTCCCGTCAGGCGCTGTGACCGTGAAATGGAGGAATGCCGGCTGGATCGCCCGCAGGTGGGGGACGCCGTGCAGGATGAACGTGAAGCCGTCGACCGTCTCCCGGCGTTGCAGCGGGGGCAGCGGCTTCGGCGCATATCGGCCCGCAATCCTCAGATTCGCGAACAGCTGGAAGTTCGGCTGCACGGTCTGATTCGCGGGATAGACGTCGACGACGACCCGGTAGGGGCCGGGCGGGAGCGTCGAGAGGCTCGCCCTGAACACGCCGTCGGCGCCGACGTGCGGATGCACGTGCAGGATCGCCGAGAGGTCGCGACGCACGACGATCACGTGCACGCCGGTGTGCGGGCCCGAACCGGTCTTGAACTTCGTCAGCGGCGTCCCGTCCGGCTGGACGATCTTCAGCGTCAGCAGGCTGCCGCTGTGGTGCGAGACGAGGGAATAGGTGTGCGCTGCGGGGACGCTGACGCTCGGTGGTGCGCTGCTGCCGCCACAGCCGGCGAGTGCGAGCACGGCCACAATGGGAGTGAGATGCCGATACCGACGCCGATCGGAGTTGGGCCGCGCTACCACCCGCCGGCGCCGCGCCTGCGCTGCGTCGGCGCGGTCCCCGCCGCGCGCGTCCATCTCGAGCTCTTCGCGCACGGCCGGGTCATCCTCATCCCGACCGCGATCGGCTGCTGGACGCGCGACCCCACCGGCGTCGTCCGCTACCGCCCAGGCTCGACGCTCGGCGACTTCTTCCGCGCGTGGCGGCAGCGGCTCAGCCCGGCGCGGCTCCTCACCTTCGCCGGTCCTGTCCGTATCTATAGGAACGGACGGCGTGTCCACGTCGATCCGCGAGGGCTGGCGCTGAGCAGCGGCGACGAGCTCGTGCTCGAGGTCGGCCCCTATGTCCGGCCGCACCGCTCCTATCTCTTTCCCCCGTCTCACTGAGGTCCCGGCGTCCCGTGCAGGAGCAGGACGACGAGCACGACGGCGGCGACACCGGCCGCGAGGGCGAGGAGCGACGCGAGCAGACGAGCGGTCATCCGAGCTCCCGGCCGCTGTGGAGCAGGAGCCCGATGCCGCCGAGCACGACCGCGACTCCGCCGAGCGCGAGCGCGACGTAGACGAGGCTCGGCGTGCCGCCGCCGAACGAGGAGACCGCCTGCAACGTGGGGGCCGGGGAGTCGGACGATTCCGGGCCCGACCACTCGACGACCGAGCCGTCCGAGTACGTCTGCTTGACACCGAACACGTACCGTCCCGTGCCGCTCGTGCTGGCAAGGAATGTGAAGGCTGCGTCTTCGTCGGTCGGGATGGAGCCGCCGGTCCACGTGATCACGCCGTGCGACTCGGTGCGCGTCCAGCCCGGCGCCGGGAAGAACGAATCGACGTCGAAGCCCGTCGGCAGCGTCAGCGCGACCGACGTCGTCCGTGCGTTCTCCTTCTCGGTCGGGACGGCGAGCGTGAACTGCTGCAGCTGATTGGCGAGCGCGACCGGCGGGCTGACGCGGGCGTGCCCCCAGGCAGCCGCTGTGAATGCGAGCGCCGCGAACGCGGCGAGCGCGAGTGATCGCTTCATGTCTCCTCCTTCGCTAGGGCCGACGAATCAGATGCCGGCGGCGAGCGGCGGAGCACGAGGCGCTGCGTTGCGCCTCCGCGACCTGCTTTCGAGCAGGCGGAAGTGGTGCGCGAAGACGAGGACGCCGCGCACGCGATTCGAGCGCGACAGGAGCTTCCCGAGGTGGACGGCCGCGCGCACCAGCAGCCGCGCGGCGACATATGCGAGCAACGCAAACGGCAGCTGCAACGCGAGGCCCGGCAGGAACGTGGGCGCGGCGAACACGTGCCACGCGAACGTGCCCGTGTGCAGCGACAGCTCGAGCAGCTCCTGCAGCGCAAACGCGAGCGGCGGCAGGATCGCGAATGCGACGGCGGGCACGGCACCGACCGCGCGGCCGCGTGCCGCATCCAGCGCGGCCGCACCCAGAGCGACGAGCGCAGCCGCTCCGGTGAGCGCGAGCACGAGCGGCAGCCAGGCGAGATAGCCGTGCCCGCTGACCGCCAGTGCGACAACGCGGACGTGACTCTGCGGGAAGACGATCCGATAGGCGACGGCGTGCGCTGCTTCCGTCCCGGCGAGCATCGAGGGCAGCGCGACGAGCCAGGCGAGGCAGCGCCTCATCGCCGCAACGTTACTTGCCGCGCAGCCGGCCGAAGAAGCTCTTCGGCTTCTCCGGTTGCTGCGGCGCCTCGGGGTGCGCCAGAACCGCCGGCGGCGGCTCCGGCGCGATCGACCGGGGCACGTTGTGGCGCTCGCGCTGGGCGCGGATCGCGGCGTTCATCTCGTCCTTCTGGGACTGCTCGCCCACCCCGCGGATCTACGCCGCGGCGCTCCCGTATCCTCCGCGCCATGTGCTTCGACGACGATTCCGCACCGCCGATCCCCGTCATCTCGGGCGCAGCCGTCTCGCACGACGATCTGACGCTCACAGCCGCCGACGGCAACGAGTTCGCGGCGTTCCGTGCAATGCCCGACGGCCCTGCGACGACGGGAGTGGTCGTGCTCCCCGACGTCCGCGGGCTGTACCACTTCTACGAGGAGCTTGCCCTCCGCTTCGCCGAGCGCGGGTACGCCGCGCTCGCAATGGATTACTTCGGCCGCACGCTCGGCGTCGGCAAGCGCGAGAACGACTGGGACTTCCGGCCTCACGTCGACGCGACGACGCAGGAGGGTATCCAGGCGGACGTCCGTGCGTGCGTCGCGGACTTGCGTGCGCTCGGTTGCACGTCGATCTTCACGATCGGCTTCTGCTTCGGCGGGAGCAACTCGTGGAACGCCGCCGCGAGCGGGCACGGGCTCAAGGGCGCGATCGGCTACTACGGTCGGCCGGCGCGCTTCCTCGACAACGCCGCGCGCATCGACGCGCCGCTGCTCATCCTCCAGGGAGGCGCCGACCAGGCGATCAGCCACGAGGACAACCTCGAGCTCGAGCAGGCGTTGCAGGCGCACGGCAAGGAATACGAGCTGATCGAATACGAGGGCGCCCCGCACAGCTTCTTCGACCGCAAGCAGGAGGAGTTCAAGGAAGCTTCGGATGACTCCTGGCGACGTGTATTGGAGTTCATCAGCCGGTACGAGTAGCGCGTGAAGTACTACTGCGCCCTCGGGCACGAGCGCTTTCAGCCTGATGCGCTTCTGAAGCAAGCGACCGCGGCGGAGCTCGCCGGCTTCGACGGCGTGTGCTGCTCCGACCATCTCGCGCCGTGGTGGAGCGAGGAGACTGCGCCGACCGCCTCGGGCAACGCGTGGGTCTGGCTCGGCGCAGTCGCACGCGAGACGAAGAAGGTCGACCTCGGCAGCGCGGTCACCGGGATCGTCCATCGCTACAACCCCGTCGTCGTCGCACAGCAGATCGCGACGCTCGAGCTGCTCGCGCCGGGACGCACGTTCCTCGGCGTCGGCTCGAGCGAGGCGATGAACGAGCTGCCCGCCGGCATGAGTTGGCCGTCACCCGAGGAGCAGCTCGCGCGCACCGAGGAGGCGCTCACGATCATCACCCGGCTGCTCGACGGTGAGACCGTCGACTTCGACGGCCGCTTCTTCAGGGCGAACCGTGCCGTCCTCTACTCGAAGCCGAAGCGGCGCCCGCCCGTCTACCTCTCGGCCTTCCACGAAGGAGCGGCCGAGCTCGCCGGCAAGCTCGCCGACGGCGTTTGGACGCTCGGCGATCCGCAGCAGGCGCCGAGCATCGTCAAGACGTACAAGAAGGCTGCGCGCAAGGAGCCCTTCGTTCTGCTCCAGGCGGTGTTCTCGTACGCGGCGGACGACGACGAGGCGCTCGAATCGTCGCGCGAATGGAAGGGAACGATGGTCGACCGCCACTACACCGATGCGATCGCGGACCCGGCCGAGATCTACCGCAACGGCGAGAACGAGGTGCCGGACGAGATGTTCACGAAGCAGGTGATCGTCTCCTCCGACCCGGCCACGCACGTCAAGCGGATCAAGGCACTCGAGAAGCTCGGCGCCGACGCGATGGTGCTGATGAACGTCTCGGGCGCAGACCCCGACGCCGCGCTCCGCGTCTACGGCGATCAGGTGCTGCCGAAGCTGAAGTCCGGATAGGGAGAGCCCGAACGATTCCCGAGCCGCGGTTTCGGGCACAGCAAGGGCTGGCACCACTACTGCATCGCACTCCGCTGGAACCCGAGGAGGAACACCAATGGCCGAGCTCGTCGCCGACTTTGTCCTGAAGCGCCTGCGTGAGTGGGGCATCGAACGGATCTACGGCTATCCGGGCGACGGGATCAATGCCTTCCTCGGCGCGCTCGACCGGGCGCAGTCGGAGGGGGGCCCCGAGTTCATCCAGGCGCGGCACGAGGAGATGGCCGCCTTCATGGCGTGCGGGCACGCGAAGTTCGCCGGCCCGGATGTGCTCGGCGTCTGCATGGCGACGTCCGGGCCCGGCGCGGTGCATCTGCTGAACGGCCTGTACGACGCGAAGCTCGACCACGTGCCGGTCCTCGCGATCGTCGGTCAGCAAAAGCGCACGTCGCTCGGCGCCCATTACCAGCAGGAGATCGATCTGCAGACGCTCTACAAGGACGTCGCGGAGTTCGTCGAGATGTGCACCGAGCCCGCGCAGATGCGGCACCTGATCGACCGTTCGATCCGCATCGCCCTCGACCACAAGACGCCCTGCGCGATCATCGTCCCGAACGACGTCGCCGAGATGAAGGCCGTCGAGTCGCCGCCGCGGGAGCACGGCAGCGTCTTCTCGTCCATCGGCTACACGCGGCCGCGCGTGCTGCCGCAGGAGAAGGACATCCAGCACGCGGCCGAGATCCTCAACGAGGGCGAGAAGGTCGCGATCCTGATCGGCCAGGGCGCGCGCGGCGCGTCCGCGGAGATCGAACAGGTCGCGGATCTCCTCGGCGCGGGCGTCGCGAAGGCGCTGCTCGGCAAGGACGTGGTGCCGGACGACCTGCCGTGGGTCACCGGCTCGATCGGTCTGCTCGGCACGATCCCGTCCCACGACATGATGGGCGACTGCGACACGCTCCTGATGATCGGGACGAGCTTCCCGTACGCGGAGTTCCTGCCCAAGGAGGGGCAGGCGAAGTGCGTCGAGATCGACCTGAAAGCGTCGATGATCGGCATCCGGTACCCGGTCGACGCACAGCTGATCGGCGACGCGAAGGACACGTTGCAGGCGCTGATCCCGCACCTGATCCGGAAGGAGGACCGCGGCTGGCGCGAGGAGATCGAGCAGGGCGTGCAGCGCTGGTGGGA
>JAICWC010000044.1 GCA_025934995.1 Thermoleophilia bacterium
AGAAGTACTTCCCGATCAACAAGGGCGTGCTGCAGCGCGAGGTCGCGCGCGTGCATGCCGTCGACGACGTGTCGCTGGCCGTTCGCGAGGGCGAGACCGTGGGCCTGGTCGGTGAGTCCGGCTGCGGCAAGTCGACGCTCGGCCGGACGATCGTCCGGCTGCTCGAGCCGACGGACGGGCAGATCCTCTTCCGCGGGCGGCAGATCGAGGAGCTCGGGCCGCGCCGGTTGCGGCCGCTGCGACGCGAGATGCAGATGGTCTTCCAGGATCCGTACGCGTCGCTCAACCCGCGCAAGCGGGTGGGCACGATCATCTCTGACCCGCTGAAGATCCACTCGATCGGCGACAAGTCGGAGCGGAAGGCGACGGTCGAGCAGCTGCTCGAGACGGTCGGCCTTTCGCCGGAGCACTACAACCGGTTCCCGCACGAGTTCTCGGGCGGCCAGCGGCAGCGGATCGGGATCGCGCGCGCGCTGGCGCTGCGGCCGAAGCTGATCATCGCGGACGAGCCGGTGTCGGCCCTCGACGTCTCGATCCAGGCGCAGATGCTGAACCTGCTCGAGGACCTGCAGACCGAGTTCCAGCTCACCTTCATCTTCATCGCCCACGACCTCGGTGTCGTGCGGCACGTGAGCGACCGGATCGCGGTCATGTACCTCGGCAAGCTCGTCGAGCTCTCGCCGGCGGAGGAGCTCTATTCGCGGCCGATCATGCCCTATACCGAGGCGCTCCTCTCGGCGGTGCCGATCCCCGACCCAGACCTGGCCCGAAAGCGGGAGCGGATTGTGCTCGAGGGCGACGTGCCGAGCCCGATCAACCCGCCGAGCGGCTGCCGGTTCCATCCACGCTGCCGGTACGCGACCCAGGTCTGCAAGGAGATCGAGCCGCCGCTGACCGACTACGGCAACGGCCACCTGGCCGCCTGCCACCATCCGCTGAACGTCGACGCGGCCACCCTCGCCTCGGCGACCGTGGCGCGGGAGACGCCGCGGGCGGCCGACGACGGGGCCCTGCCGCAGGACACGTCGGGCTCCTCCGATCCGGTGCGCGGGGACGCGGGAGACCCGTCCCGGAGCGGGAATCCCGGCTGATCCCTGAAAAGGGTTAATGACCGTCGCTAAAGGGGGGTTCCGGCTGCGCCGATACAGCGGTCGTGGACGCTGCTGAGCGCAAAGAGATTCTCGACCGCTACGCCAACCATTCCCGCCGGTTCGAGGCGGTTGCCGCGAGGCGCGGCAACGGCGCGACGGCCGAGGTCATTCCGTTCCAGGGCCCGCTGCGGGAGCTGGAGCAGGAGCCGACGATGCGCGAGGTCGAGGTGCTTCAACTGATCTCGGACGGCCTCGTGAATCGCGAGATCGGCCAGCGGTTGTTCTTGTCCGAGGAAACGGTGAAGTCGCACGTCCGCCACATCCTCGCGAAGCTGCAGGCGCGCTCCCGGGCGCATGCCGTCGCCGTCGGCTTCCGCCGCGGCATCATCGGCTAACCGGCGTCGAACCTACCGGAACGTTGTGAAGACCGCCCTTCGGCGGTCGGTTCGAGTTCTGGACAAGCCGATCCGATAGCCGGCCCGCCCCGGGTGCTGGACCCTTGGTGCAGCCTGGTTTCTCAGGGTCTGCCCGCTTTCCACCGCCTGTGGACAACCCCCCGATGGAGGGATGCCCGCGGGCGACAGAAAAAGACAGATTAAGTCGGCTCTACCACATCTTGCCGTCGCCCGCGATTGCAGCGCGCGCGACGAGAGAAATGAATTGCTTCCTCACCGGGATGCTCCTCGGCTAGGGGACTGACGGCAGCTTCAGGTTATACCCCTTTCGGGGGAGATTTCAAGACGATGACGAAACTTTCGCCGAATCTGAATGTTCCGGCTCGCGACCGGACCCTGTACGTCTGGGTCGGAGCCCTGGCCTCGGCCGCCGTTTTCACGGTGGTTGGCCTGGTTCTCGCGGGCTATGGGATTCGAAACCCGATCACCGTCGCCGTGTTGGTGGTCGTGGCGATCGTCGTCGAACGTGCGACGGTTCCGTTTCCGGGCGGGGAGCTTTCCGCAGGCTCACTGATCTTCGTCTTCGCTGCGGTAGCCCTCGGCCCGTTGCCAGCCGCAATCGTTGCGGCTGCAGGACTCTTGGTCGATCTTCCACGGAGGGACACATCGCAGCCCATCTTGCGCTGGGCGACTTGGACGTCGCTTCGGGTGTTGGAAGGCGTTTCCGCCTCGTTCGCCGCCCTAGCCGTCGCGCACTTCACGGGCGGTGGCCTCCTCGGTACGTTCGCGATGGTTCTCGCCGCGTTCACGGCCGAAACGGCGACGGGCCTGGTTCTTGGGCCGGTCGCCCCTGCGATACGGGGCGCAAACACCTACTGGGCGATGGCCGCAACCTTTGCGCCGCCGCTTGTCGGCAGTTTGCCGCTCTATGCGCCGATGGTCGCCGTCCTTGTGTACAGCTACGAGACAGTTTCGTCTTGGAGTGTCGCCCTGTTCCTCGTTCCGGCTATCGCAGCGCAGCGACTGCACTTGCTCTACAGAAAGCAGCGCGAGACCGTCCAAGCTCTTGCCGATGCGAACGAGCGGCTATCGAGCGCCAACCTGTCGTTCGCGACCGCGCTAGTCGCCACGCTTGATGCACGCGACCAGTACACGGCGGGCCATTCAGCCGCCGTGGCAATCTATGCTCGGGACATCGCCGGCAGAATGGGCCTCTCCGAGCGCGAACAGGAGTTGGCGCATCTTTGCGGACTGGTGCACGACATAGGAAAAATCGGCCTACCTGCGGGCCTACTCGAGAAGCCTGGTGCCCTGACGCTCGAGGAGCGTCGGCAGATGGAGCGGCACTCCGAAATCGGAGAACGGATTCTCCGAAACGTGGACGACTACGCGGTAATCGCAGAAATCGTCCGCCATCATCATGAACGCATCGACGGAAATGGCTACCCAGATAACCTCGTCGGTGACACTATCCCGCTGCTCGCGCGGATCATCGCTGTCGCTGACGCGTACAACGCAATGACTTCGGATCGACCGTACCGCGACGCTATGCCGAGCCGGGTTGCCAGACTGCGCCTCGCGCAAGCTGTGGAGAGCCAGTTCGATACAGCTGTTGTCGCGGCGTTCGAGGCGATCCTCACCGCTGCAACAGAGGGTTACCGCCTTGGGGCGGATCCCGAATTTGTTTTGACCCACGACGCCACTAGCGAATTCACGCCAGAGTTGACGTGGGAGCTAAACGAAGAGCTTCGCCTCGGCGTTGCACGCGTCGCGGCAATCGCGACCTAGTCAAGAACGTCGTGAGCGGCGGCTGCCTCGGCGCGTGAGTGCACGCCGAGCTTGTCGAAGATGTGGCGGACGTGAACCTTCGTCGTCGACTCGCTGATGTAGAGCGTCCTCGCAATTTCTGGGTTGCTTCGTCCGGCAACTATGAGCTCAAGGACCTCACGTTCCCTGGCCGTAAGTCCTTCAGCTCGTCGGAGTGCCCGTGGCATCTCAAGGCCGATCTTCCTGCCTAGATCGATATCGCGAGAGGCTGCGAACAGTCGCGTGAGACTTCTCGCAACCGCGCCGTCCTGAGCGGCCTCTCTGCCCAATCGAGGGAGCGCGCGGCACGCGACAACGACGAGGTCGTCGAACCCGAGCTCGAGCTCATGGCTGACTGCGGCTGGCACGTCAGGCATCGACGTCGTTTGGATGTCGACCATGAGTCGTCCTAAGCGGGCGAGCGACAGCGCTTCGTGGAATCTTGAGATGCCAAGCGCAGACGCGAACGCCTCTTCAGCCGCGTCGAAGCGTCCCGTAGCGGCAGCTACGAGGCCGCGATATGCGTAATGCTCGCCATGTAGCGCCCGCGTTGTTTCGGGGCGCGGCTCTGTCTCAAGAGTGACCCTTGCGCGAGTCAGATCGCCAGCAGCGATATCTAGTTTGGCCTGCGCGATGACGGCATTGCAGAGCAGATGAGCAGGCTTTTCGCCGCGACGCAGGCTAGCTAGCAGCCGGTTAGCTTCGCGAAGGCGGCGCATGCCTATGTTCGCGTTCGCTGCGTTCAGCCGTGCGTACTCGGCTGCGAACGTTACTCCGTGCGCTTCCGCGTATTCGATCAAGCCCGCGGACTCTGCGAGAGCGTCCTCGTATCGAGCGACGGAGTTATAAAGGAACGCAATGACGTACAGGTAGTTCGTCACCAAGAGCGGTTCTTGAATTTGATCGGCCAAGGCTCGACACGGCTCGACGAGCGCGAGAGCGCGGTGCGCGCTTTGACCCCAGTCGAGTTCGGTGTACGCCTCAGCACACGCGACGCGAAGGGCATCCTCCGTGGACGTTGATAGCGCGCGGAACCTCCCGAGGAGTTCGTGAACTGCATCATCTTGCTGCTCGTGTGCCTGGAGGTACGCAAACCAGATGGCGAGAGCGCTCACGCGGTGGTCCCCGCTCAACGACTCGGCACGTCGGGCGTTTTCGATCGCGCCTACCGGATCGCCGATTAGATGTGCACCGCGGGCCGCGACAAGATGTGCGCGCGCCGCGATTCCTGCGCTTCCAGCCGTGGCTGCTGCATGTTCCGCGAGCCGCCTAGCGTCGTGTCCCAGTCCATCGCGTAGTGCGAGTTCGGCCCGCGCGAACCAGATCGGCGATGTGTCGGAAGCACCCACCCGTTCGGCCAGCTCGATCCAATCGCGGACAGTCGCGACCCGTCCGTGGGTAAGCAGGTCTGGTAGTGCCGCCTCAATCGTCGAAATGATTAGGTCGCGCACTGGGAACTCGGTCAGGGTCACCAGACACTCGTCCCAGCGGCGGTTGGTTGCGAGGTGTTGTAGAACTTCGTTAACAAGGTCGTTTTGCTCGGGGCGATCGCGCAGGCGGCTGAATAGAAATCCGCGGAGGAGTGGGTGGAGGCGGCCGTACGGTTGTTCGCCGACGGGCACGAATCCGGCGACGCTCGCAGCCTTCAGAAGATCCCGAAAATTCGAGCCGAGCGACGCTTCGCAGATGGCGTTGTCCGTGTCAGCACCCAGCGCTAACAAAAAAAGCGCGCGCTGGAGATGCGTGTCCACGCCGTCAAAAAGCTCGCCCGCGAAATATTCGTAAAGAGCATCGGTCTGGGCGGGCAGATGGGCATTAGGGTGGCCCGTATATACCGCGAGTCCGATGACCGCTGGCCAACCGCCGGCCTGCGCGATAACCGATTCGCCGTTGGGGAGAACAGCGGCAGCCTCTTCGGCGTTTAGTGCCAACGCGTCCGCTCGTACTACGAGCGCCTTTCCGTAAACCAACTGTCGAGCATCAAGCCATTTCGGCTCGAGCCGCGCTGTGACAAGCACACGCAACTCGGTTCGGCGCAAGAGCTCAACAACCATTTGCTCGACTTCGGCTGAGCGCAACGCGAAGTGGTAGTCGTCGAGAACGAGTAGGGCCGAATGCGGTGCGATCCGAGCGATCTCAGTTGCTATCTCACGGGGATCGCCGCCACGTGCAGCGAGGAACTTGATCCGCTCGACCTCGCTGCGATCTGCGACGAGGATTTCGACTAGGTCGACCGCGAATGCCGCCACGTCAGCCATAGCCGGCCCGCCGGAGTACCAGAACACCGGCTCCTGCCGCGTCGCCACCCACTCGCGCGCAAGCGTCGTCTTGCCGTAGCCGGCGGGCGCGCAGAGCAGGATGATCCGCGCCTCGGTCTCGTCGAGGATCTTGGTGAGCCGCGGGCGCTTGATGATGTGACTCGGTCCCGCGATCTGCGTCGTCGACGTGCCCTCAACCATCACTGTCGGGGCCGACGCCGACCCCTTCCCTCCTCCGTTTGCCTCCCCTGTTACGAACGAAGTCTGCACCGTCCACGCTCGACTGACTAGAGGGGGGCCGGGCCCGAGGCACGCGCGCCGGGCCCGGCTTGCCGTCAGCCCCCGGCGCCGACCGTGGCCGGCGCGAGCTCACAGGCGAGGGGGTCCTGTCCCGTGAGCGTCCTGAAGGCGGCTGGGATTTGCCGCCGCCTCGGGACTCCGAGCTTCTGTCGAAGGACGTCGCAGTGCGCCTTTGCCGTGCGGGCCGAGATCCCGAGGCGCTCACCCACTTCGTCGTTCGAGCAGCCGAGTGCGATCAGCCCGACCACCTGCAGCTGCCGCTCGGTGAGCCCCGTTACCGGGTTGCTTGGAGTCCGTGCCATGGCCGCGAAACTACGCGGCGCGGCGTGAGTCAACCATTGGCCGACAGGAGTATTAGACGCGCGCCGCGCGAAAACCGCCGCGCACGAACGACGCCTCGTGCCCGCGCGCGTTCGCCTCGTCGAGCTCGTCCTGCGTCAGCGCGCCGATCCGAAGCAGGAGATCGAGCTCGTCCCGCAGGTGCGTGTGCATCATCTCCGGCCCGTCCGTGGCGATCGAAAAGCGAACGCCGTGCTCCACGAACGTGCGGAAGACCTCACGCACCGCCTGCTCGTCGGGAAGCGCCTTCGTCAACAGGTTCGACGTCGGGCAGATCTCGAGGACGACCTCCGCGTCGCGGAGCTCGCGCATCAATTCGGCGTCGCCGGCCGCGAGGATGCCGTGGCCGATCCGGTCGGGACGCAGCACTTCGAGCACCTCCGCGATTTCCTCGCGGCCCATGTCTCCGCCCTCCTCGCCGACGTGGATCGTCACGCCGAGACCGTGCGCCCGTGCCTCCTCGACCATCGGCTGCACCCGTCGGTAGTCGTACCGCTCGCCGTTCGGACGCGGCCCGGCGATGTCTACGCCGACGATCCCGCGCGACGACCAACGGATCGCCTTCTCGATGATGATCTCGTTCTGCCGCGGCGTGAACGTCCGGTCCATCATCAGGATCAGGCCCGCGGTCACCTGCGGGTACTCGAGGCTCGCGAGATCCAAGCCGCGGATCGCGGCGAGGATGATGTGGTCGAGGTCGCGCTCGCCGCCTCGGTTGCGCTTCATCGGGTTGAACCGCAGCTCGAGCGTCGTGATCCCCTGCGAGCGGTAGGCGCCGCCGATCGCCGCGTGCACCGACACCTCGACCGCCGCCGGGCTCGACTGGATCAGCTCCGTCCAGTGGTAGATCGCGTCGAGCGCGTTCAGGTCGGGCACGCCGCGCGGGTCGCTGACCGTGACGAGCCGGTCGAAGTCCCAGTAGTCCTTGACCGGCAGGGCGATCCCCTGGCGGTGGGCGAGCGACCAGAGAATGTCGGAAGAGACCGAGCCGCCCAGATGAGTGTGCAGCTCGGCGAGGCCTTCCATCCCTGAACTCTAACCCCAGCCGACGACTGCCCAGCGCCTTCCCCAAAAGCGGCCGGCGAGCAGCGCAAGCCGCGCGGCGAGGAGGACGTCGAGCGCGATCCAGACGCCCACGATCCCCCAGTGCCGCTCGAGCGCGAGCACCGCGAGCGCGATGAATACGGCGCTCGCGGCGATCATCGACCACATCAGGTACTGCGTGTCGCTCGCGCCGATCAGGATCCCGTCGAGCGCGAATACCGCGCCGCCGATCGGCTGCATCAGGCAGAGGAACGGCCACAGCTCGCGCGCCTCGTGCAGCACGCGCGCGTCGCCGGTGAACGCGCGCGGGAGCAGGCTGTACAACGGCGCGAGCACGACGACGAACGCGAGGCCGACGAGCACCGACCAGACGATCATGCGCAGCGCCGCATCGAATGCGCCTTCCGCATCGCCCCCGCCGAGCGAGCGTCCGACGATCACCTGCCCCGCGATCGCGACAGCGTCGAGCACGAGCGCGAGGAAGAAGAAGAGCTGGCTGCCGATCTGGTGGGCGCCGATCTGCGCGTCGCCCATCCGCGCGCACACCGAAGCCGCCGCGAGGAACGACGCATACAGAGCTGCGGTGCGCACGAAGATCTGCCGCCCGACGCGCACCATCGGCGCCATCTCGCGCAGCGACGGCCGCTTGGAGTCGGCGTGCGGGCGCAGCAGCTCGAAGACGAACGCGACGCCCATGCCGGCCTGCGCGATCGCCGTTCCGGCCGCCGAGCCGGCGATCCCCCAGTGGAAGCCGTACACGAACAGCAGCTCGAGCACGAGGTTGACGACGTTGGCGACGGCGACGATCTCGAGTGGCCGACGCAAGTTCGAGACGCCGCGCAGGTAGCCCTGCCCCGCGAGCGCGATCAGCGCCGAGGGCAGCCCGAGCGCGCCGATCCGAAAATACGTCAGCGCGAAATGTCCCGACTGCCCATGCGCGCCGAGCACTCGCAGGAGCGGCCAGGCGGCGGCCTCGCAGATGCCGAGCAGCGCGATCCCGATGGCGAGCGCCACCCACAGCGCCTGCGCCGCCAGCCGCGCCGCCCGTTCCTGCTGCCCCGCACCCGAAGCACGCGCCACGACCGCCGTCGTCCCGTAGGTCAGGAAGTTGAAGATCGTGAAAACGCCGGAGAGCACCGTTCCGGCGAGGCCGAGCGCCGCGATCTGCGGCCGCCCGAGATGGCCGACGATCGCCGTGTCCGCCAGCACGTAGAGCGGCTCCGCCGCCAGCGCGCCGAGCGCGGGCAGCGCGAGCCGGAAGATCTCGCGATCGTGTGGAGAGCGGAGCCGCACCGGCCGCCGACGATAATGGCGGCGATGAAGGTCGGCATCGTCGTCCCGTACTCGTGGTCCTTCTGGGGCGGCGTCGTCGAGCACGCCGAGCTGCAGGCGGACGCGCTGCGCGCGCTCGGTCACGAGGTGAAGACGATCATGGGCAACGACCCGCCCGGCCAGTTCACGCGCGTGCTGCACCCGCGCCACGGACGCCACGGCGACCCGCCGCCGGACGTCATCCCGATCGGACGCTCCGTGATCGTTCCCGCGAACGGCTCGCTCCCGAACATCATCCTCAGCCCGCGCTCGGTCTTCCGCATCCGCGACGCACTGCGTCGGGAGCAGTTCGACGTCGTCCATCTGCACGAGCCGATGACGCCGACGCCGTGCATCGCGACGCTCGCCTTCTGCACCGCACCCATGGTCGGGACCTTCCACGCGAACGGCGACCTCGGCTGGATGAAGATCGGCACGCCGGTGTGGGGGTTCCTCGCGGACCGGCTCGACCGCCGGATCGCCGTCTCGCCGCTCGCCGCAGAGTCCGCGAACCGCTGGCTGCCCGGTGACTACGAGGTCGTCCCGAACGGGGTCCTCATCCCTCCGCGCGCCGATCCGGCGAACCGAGAGGACAGGATCGTCTTCGCCGGCCGCCACGAGAAGCGCAAGGGGCTGCAGGTCGTGCTGGAGGCGTGGCCGCGCATCCGCCGCGAGACCGGTGCGCGCCTCAGCGTCTGCGGCGCCGACCCGCTGCGTGTCAAGCTGCTGATCAACCGACTTCGCATCGACGCCGACGGGATCGACGTGCGCGGCTTCCTGCCGCAGGAGGACTTCACCGACGAGCTCTTGCGAGCGAAGGCGCTCGTCGCGCCGTCGCTCGGCGGCGAGAGCTTCGGGATCGTGCTCGTCCGTCCGCTCGCGTGCGCGACCCCGGTCGTCGCCTCGGACATTCCCGGTTACCGCGAGACGATGCGCCCCGAGTCGTGCGTTCCGTTCCCACCCGGCGACGTCGACGCGCTCGCCGACGCGGTAGTCGGCCTGCTCGCCGATGAGCCGCGCCGCCAGGCGATGGGCGCTGCGGGGCGCGCGTACGCGGAGACGCAGTTCGCCTGGGATGCGATCGCGCGCCGGCTCGTCGACATCTACGAGCAGGCGGCGGCGTGAAGAGCCTCTTGCGCGCGACGTGGTTCCGCGTCGCGCTCGGGCTGCTCTTCATGGTCGTCGTCGGCCTGCTCCTGTTCTGGCGCGGGCCGAGCCTGCACGGGATCGGCACAGCGTTCTCGGCGGTCGAATGGCGCTGGGTCGTGGTCGCGATCGGGCTCAACCTCGCGTCGGTCGTCGCTCGCGCGCTCGCGTGGCGGACGGTGATCAAGCAAGCGATGCCGCCGCCGCATCCGTCCGCGATGACGGTCTTCTCCGCGTTCTCCGTCGGTCTCTTCGCGAACGCGGTGCTGCCGGGACGGATCGGCGAGCTCGCGCGCGTCGCCGTCCTCGTGCGCAAGCTGCCGAAGCGGAAGGGATTGTGGGCGACGCTCGTCGGCACGGTGCTCGCCCACCGCGTCTTCGATCTCGTGCCTGTGCTCTTGCTCATCTCCTACGTCGTGTTGTTCGCGAAGGTGCCCGCCGCGGCGAGTGCGGCTCTGCTCGGGGTCGTGGCGCTCGGCGCGACGCTGTTCGCCTTCACGTTCTTCAGCGCGCGCGTCTACCACCGCCCGACGCGTCTCGAAGGCCTCGGCGTCGTCAAGCGCGTCGCGGTGATGGCGCGGCAGGGGCTCGGCGTCATGCGCACCCCCTTCGGCTTCGCGGTTGCGGTGAGCCTTCAGATCGCCGGCTGGATGTGCCAGCTTCTCGCCGTCTACACGGCGATGCGCGCGTTCGGCATCCACGCGCCCTTGCCGGCCGCCGGCGTCGTGCTGCTCGTGATGAACGTCGTCACGCTCTTCCCGTTCTGGCCCGGCAACATCGGCGCGCTGCAGCTCGCGATCGCCGCGCCGCTGCGTGCGAGCTACGGCGTCGCGACGGCGACCGGCGTGGCGTACGGGTTCGGCCTGCAGGCGATCGAGGCGTCGGTCGGGATCGGCGTCGGCGTCATCTTCCTCGCGCGAGAGGGGTTGTCGTTCGCGATGCTCAAGGTGATGCCGTCCGCCGCGCAGGCGGAGCTCGACGAGGGCGGCGGCACCGGCGAAGAGATGGAGGGGGATGCCGCGCCCGAGCGCGCTCGCGTGCCCGGATAGCCTCAAGCGGGTCCTGGCTGCGCGCGACGCGTCTGCTGCGCTCGTCGAAGGCTTCGCGGCCGTAGGCGTCGCCTGCGACGCGCTGCCGCTCGCCGACGGCGGGGAGGGAACGGAGGACGCGCTGCGCGGCCGGCTGGACGACGACGTCGCCGTCGTGGAAGCGGCGTCGGTCATCCCGTTCGACCCCTCACGCCTCGACGTGACGGCACATTCGTCGCGTCCGCTCGGTGAGGCGCTTGCGGGCGTCTCCGCTTCGCGCCTGTACGTCGCGCTCGGGGGCACGGCGAACATGGACGCCGGCGCGGGGTTGCTCGACGTCCTCGACGCGCTCCCTGCGCCGACGACAGCGCTGTGCGACGTGCGGACGACGCTCTACGACGCGCCGCGCGTGTTCGGGCCGCAGAAGGGTGCGACTCCCGAGCAGGTGGAGGAGCTCGAGGCCTCGTTTCGCGCCGACGAGCGGCTGGCGCCGTTTGCATCGCTTCCCGGCTCCGGCGCGGCCGGCGGTCTCGGCGCCGCGCTCGCCTACCTCGGGGCCGAGCTCGTCCCCGGCGCGCCCGCGATCCTTGACCTGGTCGGTTTCGACCCGTCCTCGTATTCGCTCGTCGTCACCGGGGAGGGGCGCGTCGATGCCACGAGCACCGTCGGCAAGGTGCCCGGGGAGGTGGCGCGCCGCTGCGCCGAAGCCGGCGTGCCGTGTGTCGTCTTCGGCGGCGTCGTCGATGCGCCCGTCGCGGAAGCGGAGACGGTCGGGCTCTCCGGCGACCCGACCCGGGCGCGCGCGGACCTCGTCGAGCTAGGGCGCCGGCTCGGGCTTCGCCTGCTCGACGCGACGGGCTAGCTCCTCGACCTTGCCCTGCGCGGCGTCGAGCCGCCGCCGGCAGAACGCGTACAGCTGCTCGCCGCGCTCCCAGAGCGCGATCGCGTCGTCGAGGGATACCTGTCCCTGCTCGAGGCGCGCGACGATCTGCTCGAGCTCGGCCTGTGCCTGCTCGAACGTCGCCTCCTGCTCGCTCATTCGTGCGTCTCCTCGACCCGCGCGTCGAAGCCGCCGTGCGCGACGCGCACGTCGAGCAGTGCACCTACGTCCACAGTGGACGCGTCCGTGACGACGCGCGACTCCGTCCGGACGATCGCGTACCCTCGCTCGAGTGTTCTCAACGGTGACAACACTCGAAGCTTGGCTGCCGTCGTCTCGAGCGCCGCCCGCTTGCGCTCGACCGCGAGCGCCGGCGCTGCCCTGAGGCGGTCGTGCGCCCGCTCGACCCGCTCGCGCTCCCGCTCCAGCGCGCGCCGCGGTGCAGCCCGCAGCCGTTCGGCGTTCCGCTCGAGCCGCAGCGCGTCGCGTTCGAGCGTGCGTGCCACGGAGCGCGCGAGCGAGGTGCGCGCGCGGTCGAGCCGTCCGGACAATTCAGCCAGCTCGGGGACGACGAGCTTCCCCGCCATCGTCGGCGTCGAGGCGCGGACGTCCGCGGCGAGGTCGCAAAGCGGGGTGTCCTGCTCGTGGCCGACGGCCGACACGACCGGCACGGGGCATGACGCCACGGCGCGGACGAGCCGCTCGTCGCTGAACGGGAGCAGGTCCTCGAAGCTGCCGCCGCCACGCGTGAGCACGATCACGTCGACGCCTTGCGACGCGCAGAGCGCCCGCAACGCGTCGACGACGCCCGCCGCGGCGCGCGGGCCCTGCACCAGCGTTTCCGCAACGAGGATGTTCGCGCCCGGAAAACGCGACTGGATGGTCGTGATCACGTCGCGTTTCGCGGCAGCGTCGTTGCCGGTGATGACGCCGATTCGCCGCGGCAGCAGCGGCAGCGGACGCTTGCGCTCCTGCGCGAACAATCCCTCGGCGGCGAGCTTCGTCTTCAGGCGCTCGAGCGCGGCGAGATGGGCGCCGACGCCGAAGCGCTCGATCGTCAGGACGCGCAGTCGGAAATCGCCACGCTGTTCGAACAGCTCCGGCCGGCCGAACACGTGCACGCGCTCGCCGTCTGCGAGGTCGAGGCGCAGCCCGTCGAACTTGCCGCGCTGCATCGAGGCCGGCACGCACGAGCCGTCGTCGGGATCCTTGAGCGTAAAGAAGACGGAGGCCCAGCGGTCGTGCCGCTTCAGCTCGGTGACTTCGCCTTCCACCCAGACCGTCGGCAGCTTCGCGAGCCACGTCGAGACGCCGCGGTTGAACGAGGCGACCGAATAGACCGTGCGGTCGTCGTAGGGCAGCGGCGCGACCTTGCTCACGCCAAGCAGCCTAACGCGATGCGAAACCGCCGCTAGAGCAGGATCTCGGCTGCGGTCTCGTGCTCGCAGCCGCTGCCGACGAGCTCGACGGCGAGGTGCAGATCGGCCTCGCTCGAGGCGAGCCGCTCGGCCAGATTCAGCGGATAGCCGGCCTCGATGAGCACGTGTAGCCGCCAGCTCTCGACCTTCCCGCGTTCCGTCTGAATTTCGGCGATCTCAGTCATCTCGCTCATGGCTCCCAGGGTTCGTGCTGTCTACGACGAACCCTTCCGGCGTTTGTTGGCGGGAAAACCGGCGCTAACGGAAGCCTTACGACTGCTGGAGCGCCGCTGTGTCGACGCGGCGCAGGAGGTCCTGCAGGCGGGCTTCGACGACGGCGCGCTCCGCTTCGGCGTCGGCGGACAGTTCCTCGAGACGACGACGGACCTCGGACTCCACTTCGACGATGCGCGCGTCGAGCGCAGTGAGCCATTCGTCGCGCTGCCGCTCGAGCACTTTCGTTGCATCCTCGAGCTTGCGCTCGAGCCGCTGCGCGCCGGCGTCACCGACGTGCGCGAGCCGCTCGGCGAGCACCGCCTCCGCCTCACGCGCGAACACCTCGACCGAGCGGTCGAGCTCTCGCGACAGGCGGCGCGCCGCATCCTCCCGCGACGTCTTGACGAGATTCGCGACCTGCTGCGCGGCCTCGTCGGTGTACGTCGACGTGGCGCGCTCGACGATCCGCTCCATCTGCTCGACCTGCCGGCGGACGATGTCGTCGAAGTCGGAGCGAACGCGCGCAGCGGCGTCGACCTCCTCGCGCTCGACCCGCTCCAGCAGCTCGCGCTCGCGCCGGCGTAGCCGGTCGTCCAGCTCGTGCAGCGCGCGGCGGCGCTCGGCGGAATGAGTCTCCACCTCGCTGTGCGCGGCGGCCAGCGCTTCCTCGAGCGCCTTGTCGATCTCGCTGCGCAATCGAGAGAGCGCGGCGCGCTGCTCCTCGCTCTCGGCCGAGAAGCGCTCCGCGTCGGCAGCGAGACGCATTTCGACGTCGGAGACGAGCTGGCGCTGCCGCTGCACGATCTCGCCGAGGTGCGACTTCGTCGTCTCCGCCGCGCGATCGAGATCCTGCGACCAGCCCATCAGCCGCTGCTCGACCTGCGCCTGCGTCTCTGTCAGTTGTGCGGTGAGCGCGTCCGCGATCTCGTGCCGGCGCTGTAGAAACTCGCGCCGATGCTCTTCGGCGAGCTTGCGCTCCTCCTCTTGCAGCAGAGAGACGGAATCTGCACGCGCGCGCGCGAGCGTGCGCTCGAGCTCCGCGCCGCGTGCAGCGGCTTCGCTCTCGATCTGCTCGTCGAGTCGCGCCTGCGCCGTTGCGAGATGCGCCTCGAACGCCTCGCCTTGTTCGTGGGCGCGCCGAAGCGCAGCGGCGCCGGCGGCTACGAGCGCTGCGGCGGAGAGCCCGCCGGCGGCGACCGCGAGCTCGCGGTGATGCCGGATCGCCCAGAACGTCCAGCCTGCGACAGCGCCGCACGCGATCAGGATCGTGAGGGCGAGCAGCAGCCGAGGCTGCGCCTTGCGGAGCGCGGCGAGGCCGAGCGCGAGGGCTGCGACGCCGGTCGCGGCGGCAAAAGCGACGTCGAAGAACGTGGTCAGGCCCACGCCCGGCATGGTACGACGTCAGGCGGCGCGCACCAGCAGCAGGGCGCCGGCGAGGAGCGGCAGGGACGCCGCCAAGAGCTGGAGGGCGAGCTCGAGCGGCCGCGTTGCCGCCGGATCCCCCGCGACGCGACGAGCATGGCGCACCGGCGTCGACAGCGTTCGCTGCGCGAGGCTCGACGAGAAGGCGAAGGCCGCCGCCAGAACCGTCTCGCCGCGGACGCGTCCTGCGCAGGCGACGTACGCGGTCAGCACGGGGAACGCGCCCCAGGCGAGACCGAACCAGACGTCAGAGTGGAACGCACCACCGAAGAGCTCGAGGTTGTACGCGACGACGATGAACGCGCCGGCGCCGACGAACGCAAGCAGCCACCACGTCCGCCACGAAGCGACCCAGAGGCCGACGGCGCAGGCTGCCGCGATCGACACGACGGCGAGTGCGACGAGCACGCGCCGGGGGATCCCGGTCCGCAACGGCCGACCGTGCAGCTCGTCGAGCGCGTGCGCGCCGACGCCCATCGCGAGCAGAAAGGCGAGCACCGTCCAGCCGAGCACGTTCCAGCGCATGTGCGGGACGAGCGCGCCGCCGATCGCGGCATACGAGAGATGCCACAGCGTGTACGGCGGGTGGAGCAGCGTGACGTAGTCGCGCCAGCCGCCCGCGCGCAGCGCGTAGAACGCCGGGCGGGCGTCGCTGCTCACGTCCGCGTGCCCCAGACGACGACTCCGCCGCCGAGGCTGAGGCTTCGCACGTGCACGTCGGCGATCCCCGCCTCGCGCCACAGCTGTGCGACATCGACACTCGTGTGGAACTCGCGGATGCTCGGGCCGAGGAACCGCCCGACCTCCCACCACGCGCGCCCGCCGGTCAGCACGCCGCCGACGGGCAGCACGCCGCGCACGTACAGCTCCCACAGCGGCCGCCAGAGGCCGCGCGGCAGCCCGAACTCCTGCATCGCGAGCACGCCGCCCGGCCGCACGACGCGCGCGAGGCCGCGCATCGTCGCGAGCGGATCGTCGACGTAGCGCAAGAGATAGGTGAACGTCAATGCGTCGAATTCGTCGTCGCCGAACGGAAGCTCCTCGGCGCGTCCCTCGCGCAGCTCGATCCGCGACGACAACCCGGCGCGGTCGACGCGCTCGCGCCCAGCACGCAGCATCTCCGGCGACTGGTCGACGCCGACGACGTGACGCGACGGCACGCGCCGTGCGAGCTCGAGCGCAACGGACGCCGTCCCCGTCGCGACGTCGACGACGCGCAACGCGTCGTCCGGGATGCGGGAGACGAGGAAGGTGCGCCAGCGCGGGTCCTGCCCGAACGACAGGAGCGCGGCGTTGCGGTCGTACACCGGCCCGAGCGGCGCAAAGAGCTGCCGGGCGTGGGCCGTCCTTGCGGACACGGCGCGAGTCTACGCTGCGCCCATGGCGCTGACGGACGATCTGGCGCGCATTGCAGCCGCAGCGCAGGCGCTCGCGGGGCCGGGCGAGCAGGTGACGGGCGTGCTCGCCGCGGAGCCGCTCGACGTCGGCCGCGTCTATCTCTGCGCCTACGACAGCGGTGCCTGGCTCGTGCTCGACGACGCCGGCACGGCCCTGGACGACCGCCGCGTGGTCAAGGACGCGGCTCAGCTCGCGGCGCTGTGCGAGGTGGCGGCCGACCTCGGCGGCGGCGACGACCTCGCCGAATTGCGCGTCCGGCTGCGCGAGCTGCGCGAGACGGACGCCCCGGCGGGGATAGAGGAGGCCGAACGGGCCGCCGCTGCCGTGGCGGCGGCGCTCGGCGACGACCCGCGCGTCGCAACGACTGAGTTCCTCGACCGGATCGGCGCGCTGCAGCGGCAGCTCGAAGTCGCGCTCGGCACCGCCTCGGTCTCGCCGTTCGCGACCGCGCTCCAGCAGGCGCTGCCCGCCGTCGAAGAGCTTGCGGCGGACGTCGAGCGCAACTACAAAGGACCACTCGCATGAGCGACGAGCTCGAGATCCGCGTCTCCGACGCCGAGCGCGAACAGGCGGTGGCGCAATTGCGTGACGCGTCGGCAGAAGGCCGGCTCACGCTCGAGGAGCTCGCGGCCCGCACCGGCTGGGCGTACGGCGCACAAACGCGCGGGGAGCTCGTGCAAGTGACGAGCGACCTGCCCGCGACTCCGGCGCAGACCGCGCGGTCGAGCGACAGCGTCCCCGTTTCGTCGTCGCGGTCTTCGCGCCGGTCTTCCGCCGTCACCGCTGGCGGCTCGGCCGCCGCACCTTCGTCTTCTCCCTGTTCGCGCCGACCTTCTTCGATCTCGGCGCCGCGGTCGTGGAGGACGAGCAGGCGACGATCACCGTGCTCAGCATCTTCGCCCCGGTCAATCTCACCGTCCCATCCGGTGTCGAGCTCGAGACGAGCGTCCTCGCGATCTTCGCCCCGATCCGGGAGCGCGGCGACGCAGGGACGCTCTCGCCCGCGGCGCCCCGCGTCCGCGTCAACGGCCTCTCGATCTTCGCACCCGTCTTCGTGCGGCACGGCCGCAGCTAACCTGCCCCCGATGGAAGGCGGCTTCAACCTGTTCGGCGGCGGCGATCCGGAGGAATTCCTGCGCGCGATGCAGGAGGCGATGGAGCGCGCCGGCGAGCAGCAGGCCGAGGTGCAGACGAAGCACTTCGCGCAGGAGACGCTCGACACCGCGGTCGAGCTGACCGCGGCGGCGCTCGGACAGATCGCTGCGGAGGGCTCGGTCGACGAGCAGGCGATGGCGCTCCGCGACGCGATGCGCGTGCTCTTCCCCGAAGCGGTCGCGCTCGTCAGCGCGGCGCGCCAGGGGCTCATGCGCGACGCTTAGTGACCGTACGCCCGTGAGCCTGTTCGACCAGGCGATCGCGCGCGTCCTGCCGGCGGTCCCGAAGCCGGTCGTCCAGCTGTTCTCGGCTCGGTACATCGCAGGATCGACGCTCGCCGACGCGGTGCGCGTCGTACAGCGCCTGAACGGCGCAGGGAAGCTTGCGACCGTCGACGTCCTCGGCGAGGAGATCACACGCGAGGAAGAGGCGCGCGCGATCGCGCGCGCATACCTCGACGTCTTCCGCGCCATCGAGCACAACGGCCTCGCCGCGAACGTCAGCATCAAGCTGACCGCGCTCGGCCTCAACCTCGACTACGAGCTCTGCAAGGAGAACCTGCGCTCTGTCGTCTCGCAGGGCAAGTTCGTGCGCATCGACATGGAGGACTCGTCGACGACCGACGACACGCTGCGCCTGTACCGCGAGCTGCGCGAGGACGGCTTCGACAACGTCGGCATCGTCCTGCAGGCGTACCTCCGCCGAACCGTCGATGACATTCGGGCCCTCGCCGACCTGCGGCCGAACGTGCGGTTGTGCAAAGGGATCTACGTCGAGCCGGCATCACTTGCGTTCACCGACTACGAAGCCGTGCGCGCGAACTACGTCAAGGCATTGCGCGCACTCACGGCGACGGCATCGCACGTTGCGATCGCGACGCACGACGAATGGCTGATCGAGCAGTCGCTGCGGTCGCTGCCGCGGAGCTACGAGTTCCAGATGCTGCTCGGAGTGCGCGAGGAGCGTGCGACGCAGCTCGTACGCGACGGTCACACCGTGCGCGTGTACGTGCCGTTCGGCGAGCACTGGTACCGCTACTCGCTCCGCCGTCTCCAGGAGAACCCGGCGATGGCTGGGACGATCGCACGCGCGTCCGTCGGCCGCCTGCTTGGACGATCGCAGTGATCTGGGCGAACGCCGAAGGCTGCGTCGTAACGCTCGCCGACGGGCGCGAGCTGCTCGACCTGACCGGCGGCTTCGGCGTCGCAGCGCTCGGACATCGCAATCCCCGCATCCTCGCTGCGTGGCAGAGCCAGCACGTCGTGCACGCGCTCGGCGATCTCGCCGACGCGCAGGTGACGCAGGACCTTCGCGCCGCGCTGCCGTGGCCGGCGAAGCTCGGGGTCACGGGCGAGGACGCCGTCGAGATCGCACTCCGCACCGCGAAGCTCGCGACGGGTCGCAACGGCATCGTCGCGTTCGACGGCGCCTACCACGGGACTGGGCTGCTGGCGCTCGCGGCGAGCGACTTCCCGCACTTCAAGGAGCCCTGGCGCGACTGGCTTCCCGGCCCCGTGCACCGGTACGCGTACGGCGCCGATCCGGGCGTGTTGCCCGTCGGGACCGCCTGCGTGATCGTCGAGCCGGTGCAGGGGCGCGCCGGCTCCCGCGTCCCGCCCGACGGCTTCCTCGACGAGCTGCGCGCGCGCTGCGACGAGGCGGGCGCAGTGTTGATCGTCGATTCGATCTACGCCGGGCTCGGACGGGTGGGCGAGTTGTGGCCCGGCGCCGACGTCGCCGACGTGCTGTGCGTCGGCAAGGCGCTCGGCGGCGGCATCCCGCTCAGCGCGGCATTGTTCATACGGCGAGATCTCGAGGCGCTGTGGCAGCTCGGGCCGGAGGACGTGTACACGCACACGCACGTCGGCAATCCGCTCGCGTGCGCGGCGGCGCTCGTCGTGCTCGACGAGGTGCC